>JAYSZT010000242.1:0-31187 GCA_043737915.1 Acidobacteriota bacterium | reverse complement strand
AATCATGGCGCGAAGGCGTGCGACTACCGAGACATATGCGCGAGCAAATATTCAGAACGGTAAAACCATCGTCCTCATCACCTGCGGCATTCACTCGACCGAGGTCGGTTCGACGCTATCTAGCATGTTGATCGCCCATCAACTCGCGCTTGTCGATCATCCCGACGTTAAAAAGATCCTCGACAACACGATCATCCTGCTCGTACCAAGCTTAAATCCCGACGGCGTCGATATCGTTAAGAATTGGTACGACAAAACTCTCGGCACGCCATTCGAAGGCACCGAGCCGCCGGAGCTTTATCACAAGTACGTCGGCCACGATAACAACCGCGACTGGTACGCCTTCACGCAGGTCGAGACGCAGCTCACGGTCGATAAGATCCACAACGTCTGGCACCCGCAGATAGTGCTAGACGTGCATCAGCAAGGCCCGAACGGTGCCCGGCAATTTCTGCCGCCGTACATGGCTCCGGTCGAGCCGAACGTGCCGAAACAGATCGTCGAAGGCTTTACCGAGTTGGGCAATTACATGGCGGGCGACCTCCGCAAGAAAGGCCTGCTGGGCATAACGACCAACACCACCTACGACGCCTGGACACCGGCCAGGGCTTACTCGCATTATCACGGCGGGGTGCGAATACTGAGCGAGACCGCGTCCGCAAAGCTCGCAACGCCGATCACCGTTAAATTTGAAGACCTCCGCGGAGCCGCCGGGGGGCTCGACGCAAAGGTCGAATCGCCAAACTTCGGCCCCGTCTGGAAAGGCGGCGAATGGAAACTCCGCAACATCACCGACTACATGACAGCCACCGCGTTTAGTTTGTTAGACCACGCCGCCAACAACCGTGAGAAATGGTTGTCGAGGTTTTATGAGATCGGAAAGGAAGCGGTGAGGCCGAGGAAGGACGGGGAACTTCGGGCGTTTATTATTGATTTTGATAGACCGGGCGAATGCTGGTTTCTGCTTCAGGCGCTGGATAACGCAGGAGTGGAGTACACGCAGGCGAGAGAATTCACTTTGAATGGCAGGAAGCACGCGGAGGGGACTCCAATAATTCGCCTTGATCAACCATACGGGAGCTTTGCGAAAGCGATTATTGAACAACAAAAATACCCCAATCTGATGGATTCACAGGGCCACCCTATCGCACCTTACGATGTTACAGCGCACACGCTATCCAGCTTGACGGCTACGCAAGTGGTCGAGGTCTTTAAGCCATTCAAAATCCCGTCGCAACTTAGTTCAAAAAGCACCAAGGTGCCGGCGACCGATTTTGAGGAATTGTTTGAGGAACTTAGTAGGGAACCGCCCAAGCCAAAACTAGCACTTTACGCTTCCTCTGCCCCGTCTATGGATGAAGGTTGGACACGGTGGATTTTCGAAGACGGATTGATCGGTTCAATTATGGCCCCAGAACGCCTCCACAAAGGTAAATTCAAGCGAACGGTCAATTATAGATCAATCCGGAACTTAGAGATTCGGGCGGCTATCGAGACGCCGACTCAAACAATAATCTTCCCCGACCAATCGCCGAACCAGATCCTCAACGGCTATGCGAAAGGTTCGATGCCGGATGAATATACGGGCGGAGTTGGGAAGGAAGGCGTTGAGAATCTCAAGAAATTTGTCGAGGCCGGCGGGACGCTTGTGTTCCTAAACCGCTCGTCCGACTTCGCCATCGAGCAGTTCAACCTGCCCATCCGCGACGTCACGAAAGGTCTGGATCGCAAGGATTTCTACATCCCCGGCTCGATCCTCCGTATAGGAATAGATATTCGGTCGGCGATCGGCGAAGGAATGCCTCAGGAATCCATCGCCTGGTTTGAAAATAGCCCGGCATTCGAAATCACAGATCCCAACGAACGCGGACCATACGACTTAACCAAGAAAGTCCGCGTAATAGCTGGCTATCCGAGCGACCCAACTAAGATCCTCCTCTCCGGCTGGGCTCTCGGCGCCGAAAAGATCGCCGGAAAGGCTGCTCTGGTCGAGGTCAAGGTCGGCAAAGGCAAGATCATCTTGTTCGGCTTTCGCCCGCAATATCGCGGGCAGTCGCTGGCGACATTCCCGCTCTTGTTCAATGCAATTAGTCAGTAAAGGGATTAGCCACGAATGAACACGAATCACACGAATTAAATAAAACTGATAGACATTGAAACTATCTGAGGTACCTCGGAGCAAAAAAGGGAGTCGGAAAACATACGATTTGTGGCAATCGTGTTAATTCTTAACATAAATTTCTTTATGGATGAGCCAATTCTTTACAAAGACCTTTCGTATCGTATAGTTGGTTTAGCGATGCAGGTGCATTCGGAGTTAGGTCCGGGCTTTCTTGAAAAGGTATATGAGAATTCACTTTTAGTTCTTTTCGAAGAAAACGGAATAGACGCAAGATCTCAAGTTCCAATTCCAGTTGAGTTTCATGGTCGTAAGGTCGGTGATTATTTTGCAGACATCATCGTCGGAGATTCTATGTTGCTTGAGCTAAAGGCTCAAGACCGTATTGCCGAGATCCACAAAGCCCAAGTACTTAATTACTTGAAAGCGACTTCCTATCGCCTCGGTTTACTAATTAACTTTGGAAAACACCGGCTCGAATCGCAAAGGATCGTACTTTAATCAATTTTTTCATATTCGTGTTATTCGTGTTATTCGTGTTTATTTGTGGCTAATTCTTCTCTTAATATTCAGGAAACCCGTTTCGAAAATGGCTTGACAATTCTCACTGACCGAATGCCCGGTGTTCGTTCGGCGACGCTTGGGTTCTTTTTTCGTGTCGGTGCTCGGCAGGAACCGCTTGAGCTCAACGGCATTTCGCACTTTATAGAACATACGGTTTTTAAGGGAACGGCGAAGCGATCGGCTCTTGATATCGCCATCGAGACAGACAGACTTGGCGGCAATCTGGACGCGTTCACGTCGCACGAGGAGACCGGTTTTGCAATCAAAGTCATCGACGATCAACTCGCGAAAGCATTTGACCTGATCGCTGACATGCTGGCGAATCCGCGATTCGACAAGGCCGACCTCGAAAGTGAACAACGAGTCATCATCGAGGAAATGAAGATGGTGGAGGATTCGCCCGAAGAACACCTTGGCGACTTGTTCAACGAGGCAGTTTTTGGATCGCATCCGCTCGGTCTGTCGATCGCCGGTACGCCGAAGGCGGTCAAAAGTTTTAGCCCGGAACGGACACGTAAGTATCACGAGGAAGTTTACAACGCGTCAAATCTCGTTATCGCCGCGGCCGGGAATGTTGAGCATTCGCAGGTCGTCGATCTTGCCGCTCAATTCTTTAGTTCACCGGTCGCGACTCGAAATGCGATAATTTCGCCGGTGCCGACCCTCGCCGCGCCGATCGTTGTCACCCTGAACCCGAATCTCGAACAGGCTCACCTCATAATTGCCACGCCGCTCGTTTCAGCCGCGGACGAACGCCGTTACGCGGCCGACCTGCTCGGCGGGATCATCGGCGGAGGAACGTCGAGCCGTTTGTGGCAAAAGATCCGCGAGGAACGCGGACTGGCGTACAGCGTCGGTTCGAGTGCGGTGATGTATCAGGATTGCGGAATGTTTTCGATATTCGCCGGCACGTCGCCGGATCAGGTCGAGGAAGTCGTCGATCTCTCGATCGCCGAGATGCGAGATGTCGCCAAAAACGGAGTTACCGACGCCGAACTCGACCTCGCCAAACAGCAAACCGTCTCGTCGATCCTGCTCGGTCTCGAAGATTCCGCCGCCCGTGCCGCAACCCTCGCCCAGTCCGAAATGATCCACGGCCGCCAGATCAGCGTCGAAGAAGCTTTGGAGAAAATCAACGCCGTCTCCGTCGCCGACATCCACGCCCTTGCAAGCGAAAATTTCCGCACAGAAAAAATCGCTTTCGCCGTTTTAGGTGATCTGAAAGGATTAAAGATCGAACGAGAAAGGCTAAGGATTGATTAGCTCCAGCCCGAAGCCAAAAAGCGGGACGCGAACGTCAATGTGAAGCCAGCGGATCAATAAGCTTGAGCCCCTCGAAACGGCGAAAGTCCCTATCGCTCGATGCGAATGTCACGGAATGCTCGATTGCCAATGCTGCCAGGTGAACATCTGAGATTCTCGGTCCGGTAAAACCGGTTTCATTTGCAAGTCTGGTAAATATCGAAAAATGTCTCTCGCTCGGGGACAACATGATCGAGTTGGGGCTACTCGTCCATTCAGCCGCGATTGAAACGGCGACGGAATTATTGAAATGCCCGGGAAACATCGATGGTGAGGTCGTCATCCTAATAAATCCCATTATCGTATGCCAACAGAAACATACTTTCTCGTCACCATTTAATGCGGATTCAAGCCACTCAGCAGCCTGGACATGCTTTTTGGAGGCGGTGTTGTAGGCGTAAACCAGAATGTTGAGATCGGGAAAAATCATTTCGAACTACTATCTTTATCAACCTTCCGAAGAAATTTCTCGTCGTCGATCATCGCGAGAAGGTCACTTGTCCTGTCGTAATTAAGATGCGGGAACACGCCCATATCTTTGGGCTTAACTTTAAATGGCTTTCTCGGTATTTTTTCCATTTCAGCCTTGTGGTAGCGGCCCATCCTAATTAGTTCATTCACAGCCTCTTTGAAGGTCTTTCCGTCACCGGAGCGCATTTCTTCTTTGACCGTGCTTACCACGTCGTCATCAAGTGTAATGGTCGTTCTCATGTGACAAGAATAACATAAATGATGCAATGATGCCTATACCTGTGCATCATGATGCACAATATTGGATCGGATCCATAATTCCCGCAGTTGCGAAACCTCGTAGCCTCAATGCACACGAATCGCAGGTGCCACAGGCGAGGTCTTCGTTTCGATAACATGACCACGTCAGGTTGAGCGGGGCATCAAGCTCGACGCCTTTTTTGACGATCTCGGCCTTTGTCAAGTCGATGATCGGCGTTCGGATCTCGATGTGGGTGTCGGGTTTTGTCCCGGTATTTATGGTTTGCTGAAATGCGGCGTAGAACTCGGGGCGGCAGTCGGGATAGCCGCTGGAATCTTCGGCGACGGCTCCGATATAGATCGCAGATGCACCGATAACTTCCGCCCAACTGGTCGCAATCGCGAGCATATTTGCGTTGCGAAACGGCACGTAGCTTGTCGGTATGTCCTTACTTGCAAGATCGGCTTCGGTAACCGCAATGTTCTCATCGGTCAGAGATGATCCGCCGATCTTCGCTAGATATTCGATCGAAACGTCGAGTCGTTTTTGAACGCCGAAATGATCGGCAAGGTCATTAAATGAGCGCCGCTCACGTTCCTCGGTCCGCTGGCCATACGAAATATGAAGGAACGCGAGTTCGTCCGATTCCTCCCCTGCCATTGCGGCAGTTACGCAACTATCCATTCCTCCTGATACGAGTACGATTGATATCATTGACTATTTCCCCAATCCATCTTGCAAGATCTGCGAAAGTTTCCATAGCATCAGTAGTCCCGGATTATCTTCGTCGTAGGCGACTACGCGCATGTCGTCGATCGTTATCGCCATGGCGATCCGTCCGCGACGCGTGTAAATAATGCCTACGTCGGAGCGTAAACGGTCAAGCGCGCCGGATTTCGAGGCCGATGGAATTGTGTCCGGCAAGCCCCGCCCGATGCCGTCTTTATACTGCTGGCGTTTGAGAATTGCGATCATTTCGGCGGAAGCCTCTTTTGAGACTAGTGTGCCGTTCTCCATCATCTCGATCAATTTGACCATTTCACGCGGTGTTGAGCGGCCGATGCCGAATAGCTTGTTCTGCGAATCGAGACCGGCTTTTGAATCTCCGCCGCCGCCGATCTTTCGCATCGACTTGATGCCCGGGAGGCCGAGGCTATCCATCAGATCGTTGATGTTGTCGGCACCCACCTTGTCGATGACCAGGTTGGTGCCGGTATTGTCGGAGACGACGATCATAAAATTGAGTGCGGACTTGAGGTCGATCTTCGTGTTGTCAGAGAGTTCTGACAAAACGCCCGCTCCGCCGACCTTATTAACCTTTGAAAGGACGATCTCGTCATCCCATTTGAGTTTGCCTTGCGAGACCTGGTGAAAAACTTCGGCCATGATCGCGAGCTTTATCGTGCTCGCGGTACGCGTCGGTTCGTCGGCTCGAAACGAGTATTCCTTTCCGGTGTCGAGGTTCTTCGCATAGATCCACGCTTTGCCGTCGAAACCGCTGACGGCGGCCTGAACGCGATCGTCGATCGTCGAGACGGGCGAGGGAATTGTTGCTGGTTTGGATTTTTGGGCGAATCCGAGTCCGGCAAAAACAAGTACCGCGACGATCATCAAAATACACGCTTTCATATTATTTATACCTGTGTTTTTTCGCGCTCTTGGCGTTTTTGCTGGAGAAGTCACGCAAAGAACAAGAAAAAAGCGTTCTATACGCCGTGAACATCAGCTCCCCAGATGTATTTATGCAGCTGCAGGTTTAGCCGTACCGGCATATCGCTGGTCGCGATCGTTGCTGCTATTTCCGAGAGGTTATTGACACCGAATACGGGCGATACCAATATCTCACGAACTCTCCGCTTGAGATCATATTTCGAAATGATCTCTTTTGCCCATTCCCAATCGGACAGATCTGCAATGACGAATTTTACCTCGTCCATTTCCGATCGCAACCGAGCTAGATTCGGCCAGTGGTTGCGTTCCGATTCGCCGGACGCAGGGCATTTTAGGTCTAGAATTATCTTGGCGCGTGGATCGACTTTTTCAATTGAGACGAAGCCGCCAGTCTCGATCAGGACTTCGTAGCCGCGGTCGCAAAGCTCGGTGATAAAAGGGAAGACGTTCTTTTGTGCGAGCGGTTCGCCGCCTGTTACCTCGACAAGTTTGCACCGATATTCTTCAAGTTTTGCAAAAATCTCTTCGAATGATAGCTTTTCTCCACCGGTAAATGTGTATTCGCTGTCGCACCAGACGCATCGCATCGGGCAACCGGTCAAACGTACAAACGCACAGGGCCGTCCGGCGTGTGACGATTCGCCTTGAATAGACAGAAATATCTCAGTGATACGTAGATCCATAGGAAACTAGCCGTGGTGTCGCCTTCTTAATTTAACGTATTCGTTTGAATTCGTGCACTCGGGGCTAAATCAACCCGAACCAACCGTGGTTATTCATTACTTCGCCGAAACCGAATGAGGCAAGATTAGCTAGGACGATCGCGACAAAACATCGAAACCAATCGCCCCCGATCATAATGTCTTTACCTCTGAAAGCGAACCAAAACAGAATACATTCTGCTACCGGAGCGAAGATCTCGGCAACCAATAGATACAAACTCCGGGACTGATCAAAAAATATCGCAGGTAGCACCAAAACAACGATCGGGTAGGTACATGCGGTCAACCACACGCCGCACCAGAGCTTTTGTTTCAGTGAAACTTTTGGTGAGAGGCCGACGAGCAAAACGGCCGTCTCGATGATTATTGTAAACAGATAACCGATCGGTAAAAACCGCCATAGATCGCTCAGCGGCAGGTTTTGAGTTTGAACGAAATCAACCTCGTCGAATAAAAACATAAGAGTTGTGCCTGCGAAAAACGCGAAATATAAGAAAGATCTCCGATCAATTTGGACGGCGAGGCTCTTTCCGATCCTCTATGTTTCGCGACCTTTAGTGTATTTCGTGGGCGGAATTTCTATAACATCTTGATCAGGAAAGGAAACTCCGCCATCACATGAGCGATCGCAAATGCGAAATAGATGTCTCGCGTCGTCGTATAATCGACGGCAAACCCGCCCCACAATGCGGCAACGATCAATAGGCTGACGAGTACTGCGGCCGCGATCAATTTTGGGAAACCTTTTTTGTTTGAGAACAGTGGAATCTCGCTGAGCTTCCACGGTACCGCTCGGCGGTCGACAAGCGGTATGAGGAGGATCCAAACGAAATAATGAATGGATTCGAGAAAAACGTGCGTCGCCACGAGAAAGTGGCTGGAAATGCCGGGCAATATTTGGCTGCCAGCGTGCTGTGAGATACGCCAAAATAGATTTGTTTCCTCAGAAACATTAGGTTGGGCGGCGAGTGACAGCCACAAACCGAAAACAAACACCGGGATCGACGCGAGGCAGTAGTGATAGGCCCTGAGCCATTCCGGCTTCGTCCGTCTGATCTGACGCTCCAGAAACCACATGGCGATGAACGGATGAATGTAAACGAGAGCGAGACTCCAGTATTGCGGCACCATCCATGCGAGAGCAGCGAGGAGAAAAGCCGCCGGAAACGCCCACGCCCAGTCGCTTTTCGGCCTTTGTTTTCCGCGTAAGTAGAACAACAGGCCGACCCAGAGAATAAACGCCGTGTTCCAGATCGCCGCGAAAACCGCCCAACTTTCGTTACTCCACAGCCAGTTTCCACTCGCGAAATAAAGTGTCAAATATGCGGCGGAAAGCGTTAGTACGCCGCCGATCCCGACCGAGTAAATCGTTCGCGACCGACCCCAATGAATTGGCATCCGCGACACGAAATAGCGGAACTCCATAAAATTATGGACGCCAGCAAATAGGAATATGGTCGCGATCGACGCCTGTAGAGGGAAACTCGCGATCAGCACCGATGCCGCGGCGCACGAAACTGCGAACGCCATTAAAAAATAATGCGCGTTCGTTATCTCAAATCGACCTGTCCGAATTTCCTGCATAAGTAATTGCCCGCGACCGCCGAGCGATCGTGACAATTATTCGTCGGTTTTCGGCTTTTCGACCGGATCCGGAACGATGAGTTCGACCGACTTGCTATCTTCTTTTGTCTCGATCCTGATCTTGCCGGAACCGAAATTGTAGCTGCGTACCGATTGCGAAAACATCTTGCTCGTGATGGTGCGTGCCTCAGGCGGCGGGCCCGCATTGGCGTAAACAAATGTCGCCGCCGAACCGATACCGGCGAGCATAGCGAGTACGACAAGCGTTTTTCCGGTCTTGCTTGTCGCCTTTCCGGAGCGGACAAACCACATACCGCCGAATATAAAAGCGAGGCTCAAAAAGGCTCCGCTGACAATTGTCTGCGTCCGCGAAAAAGTGTTTGTTGAGGTCACGGCGGCGGTATTGTCACTCTCGTCATCGATCTGTTCAAGCTGCGCCCTGAGCTGCTTGATCTGGGATTTTGGGATGATGAGTTTCGCCTCCTTTGCGTTGCTATCTAGCCGGATCATCATCGTCGTGTCGATACCTTTTACCTGTTTTGGCGTTTTGGTCGGTTCAGGCCGCGCGATGTCCGCAAATGCAGATGCGGTCAATAAGAGAATGAGCGATGTGAAGTAAAGTAACCGTTTCATTGTAATATCTCCTTTCTTAACTGAGTTTTTCGGAAGTATATCAGTATTCATCAGATTTTGAACGAGGAACCGGTCACAATTTGCACCGATTTTTAAAGCTCTTTGTTCCAATGCAGCTTTGCGTTACAATTTCCCCATATGCGAGAACAACTAAAGCGATTTATTGAGGCGATGGATGAGAATTCGGTGGCTATCATTCCGGCCGCACACGAGGCGACCAGAAGTTACGATACGGAATATAAATTCCGGCAGGATTCGGATTTCTGGTATCTAACCGGATTTCCGGAGCCTGACGCGATCGCGGTGATCTCTCCAAAAGCGAAGAAGCCGTTCACGCTATACGTTCGTCCGCGTGATCCGCTGATGGAAACCTGGTACGGACGCCGGCAGGGCGTCGAAGGCGCGGTCAAGAATTTTGGTGCGGACAAGGCCGTGTCGATAGAAAAATTCGAAGATGACCTCGCGAAGCTTCTCGACGGACACGATAGGCTTTATTACCGCTTCGCACTAGATAGCGCACTTGATCAGGAGATCTTGTATTACCTCTCGAACCAACGTCAGCGTCGCCTGAAAACTGCATATCCGCCGCACACGATCATAGATCCGACGTTGATAATTGGCGACATGCGGCTCCATAAGGACACCAAAGAGGTCAAACTGATGCAAACCGCGGCGGATATTGCCGTCGAAGCTCATATTTTGGCGATGAAAAAGGTCAAGCCCGGCATGAACGAGGGACAGGTCGAATCGTTTATGGAGGCGTACATGCGCGACAAAGGTGCGAGTGGCGTTGCGTATAATTCGATAATCGGCGGCGGCGATAATGCGACGATCTTGCACTACGTCGAGAACAACATGCCGCTCAAGGACGGTGATCTGATCCTGATCGACGCCGGTGCCGAATATCACGGCTACGCGTCTGACATTACCCGCACTTTTCCGGTCAACGGGAAATATTCGCCGGCTCAGCGAGAGGTTTACGACGTCGTGCTGGACGTTCAACTTCAGTGCATTGATTACACAAAAACTGGCAACACCGTAAAGGACAGACAGGATCTATCGATCGAACTCCTGACCGAGGGAATGAAAAAGCTTGGCCTGCTCAAGGGCAAAACGAAAGATCTGATCAAGAAAAAATCGTATCTGAAATATTATATGCACGGCGTCGGTCACTTTCTCGGACTGGACGTTCACGATGCGGGAAGATATTTCACGGATCAGGCTGCGAAGAATTCGAAACCGTTCGCCCCCGGAATGGTTCTCACCGTCGAACCCGGCCTCTACATCCCGCCCGACGACAAATCAGCCCCTTCAAAATACCGCGGCATCGGCATCCGGATCGAGGACGACGTTCTGGTAACTAAAGACGGCAATCATAATTTGACTGCGGGCGTTCCAAAGGATCCCGACGAGATCGAATCAATAATGGCCGCACGAAAATGAATTTCGATTGGGATGAGGATAAAAATAGAGAGAATATCCGGAAACACGACTTGGACTTCTTTGATGCTTGGGAAGTGTTCGAAGCACCGATCCTTGCTGAACCGGATACCCGATATGACTACGACGAAACTAGATATATTGGTTATAGGACACCGATAGACCTTTGTCCCCGTTAGCGAATGATTATCGACAATTTTCTTACAAACATCCCATCGCTCCTTGGCGCGTTGCTTGTTAGCATTCTTTTTTTGCAATCGGGACTAGATAAGGTCTTTGACCTGAAAGGGAATGTCGAGTGGTTGACCGGCCATTTTTCTAAAACATTTTTACGCGGAATGGTGCCGTTGATGGTGGCTCAAATAACTGTGATCGAGTTAGCCGCCGGTTTGATGAGTGCGGCCGGGATCGTTTATTTTTTCGTTTCGGGTTCGCTGTCCCTGATCTTTTGGGCTTCGGTTGTCGGCGGATCAGGGATCGTTGCACTGTTCTTCGGTCAGCGGATCGCCAAGGACTATCCGGGAGCGGCGGTTTTGGTTCCTTATTTTATACTTCTAATGATCCTGATGTTGCTGACCAACCCGTATTCAAAGATCTGATCATACTTATTCAAACGAAAAAAAGGCTCCGGGCGGTTATCGCCGGAGCCTTTCTTTATAAACTTATGCAAGGTTAACGTTGAAGCCGTGTAATTGTAAATCTCGCGGTATATGCCTTTGAGGCAACCGGCCTTGACCCGGTTCTCGGCGTAGGCGTCAGGGATTCAAGATTGATAGCCCAACCATCGAACTGATTACCTTGCGGTCCCATTCCAGTATTCATCTCGAATGTCTCGGAGCCGCGTGCGGAGGTGACGGTCACCTTGATCTTTGCGTTTCCGGCCCACACGCACTGGGCATTTTCAGGGCATCGCGAATCTTCGACGACCGATACGAATTTTATCTTCAGCTTGCTTCGAGACGCCGATGTTTTTTTACCGGCCTTCACCGTGATCGTCTGCGGAGCCTGAGCAGACGTCGACGCCATTGATATCGACGTCAATACGAAGATTACGACCAGTGTCAGAATAAGTGATCTCATGTCGTTCTCCAGTGATCGACCTATCTCGATCTCTTTATCTTAGAACGATTATGAACCGGTACGGTTGCAGAAAATCGTCTCAACCGATCTAAGCAGCTTTTATCTTCTGGATTATCGCCGAGGCAAACTCCTCGGTTTTCGACGTGCCTCCGAGATCTTTTGTGCGAACACTGCCCTCTGCAAAAACCGTCATCATAGCGTTTTCGACCGATGTAGCGGCAGCTCCTTCGCCGATGTATCGCAGCATGATGATCGCCGACATCAAGATCGCTGTCGGATTGGCGATTCCCTGGCCGGCAATATCCGGAGCTGAGCCGTGCACCGCCTCGAAGACCGCGCCCTGCTCACCGATATTCGCCCCGGGAGCAAGTCCGAGACCGCCGATAAGACCGGCGCAGAGATCGGAAACGATATCGCCGTACAGGTTTTCCATCACCAGAACGTCAAATTGCTCAGGCCGCATAACGAGCTGCATACAGCAGTTATCAATGATCTTATCGTCCGCCTCGATCGCCGGAAATTCCTTCGCAACGTTGTAAAAACACTCGAGAAAAAGCCCATCGGAGAGCTTCATTATATTCGCTTTGTGAACGGCGGTTACTTTCTTGCGGCCGAAATCCGTGGCGTATTGGAAAGCGTAGCGGGCAATGCGGGTCGATGCTTTTTCGGTGATGATCTTCAGCGATTCGACGACGCCCGGGACGACGATATGTTCGAGTCCGGCGTAAAGATCCTCGGTATTCTCGCGAACGATCACGAGGTCAAGCTCCGGATAGCGGCACTCCACGTTCGGCAGAGCCTTGATCGGACGCACGTTAGCATAAAGGTCAAGGGCCTTTCGCAACCCAACATTGACCGACGTAAATCCTTTCCCGATCGGCGTCATGATCGGGCCTTTTAGTGCGACCTTTGTTCTCCGCATCGAATCGATCGCGTCCGCGGGCAGCGTCTCACCGTATTTTTCAAGTGCCTGCGCCCCAAGGATCTGAGTCTCCCAATCGAATTCGACGCCCGTCGCCTCAATGATCCGAACCGTCGCCGCAACAATCTCCGGCCCAACACCATCGCCGGGAATAAGTGTAATTGTGTGTTTCATAGGTTGGATAGATTTTACCCGAATATGAAGCGAGAACAAATTCGTTATGCGACCTTGCTCGTTAGACATCCGCATCAATGCCGAAAGACTTTTCTTCTATCGAACTGCGTATCTTATAATCGAATTTTGAGACGGGCCGTATTTTAATGAGATCAGATGTTTTAATTATCGGAGGCGGCGTGATCGGCCTTGCGATTGCTCGTGAAGTGCGGCTTCGTGGGGCGGGTAGGATCACTTTGCTTGAGAAAGGCGTTTGTGGTGAGGAGTCTTCGTGGGCTGCTGCGGGAATGCTTGGGCCGCAGGCGGAAGCTGAAAACCTCGACACATTTTTTGACCTTTGCTGCGAATCGCGGGCGAAATACCCGGAATTTGCGGAAAGTTTGCTCTCTGAAACTGGCATCGACATCGAGTTAGACCGGAGCGGAACGCTTTTTCTTGCGTTTACGGAAGAGGACGAACAGAGCCTTGAACACCGATTCGAGTGGCAGAAAAAGGCCGGACTAGTTGTCGAGCGTTTATCAGCGGAGCAAACGCGACAGGCTGAGCCGTTCGTTTCGCCGGATGTTCGGATGAGTTTGTTATTTCCAAACGATTGGCAGGTCGACAACCGGAAACTGCTGGCATCGCTGAAGCATTTTGCCGATGCGAACGACATCACGATTCACGAGAACACCGCCGTCGAAGCTCTGACGACCGCAAACAATCGCGTGACGGGAGCGACGACGAAAACGAGTGCATTTCTTGCCGATCAAACAGTACTTGCAACCGGGGCGTGGTCCTCGCTCATCAAAATCGGCAACGACGCTCCGCCATTCGCTATCGTTCCGGTTCGTGGGCAGATCATTTGTTTGCGGACGGCAAAGCGGCTCTTCGAACACGTCGTTTATAGCCGTCGCGGTTACTTGGTGCCTCGATCGGATGGGCGAATCCTGGCCGGGGCGACGTCGGAGATGGTCGGTTTTACGAAAGGTGTGACCGGCGAAGCGGCCGATCAGTTGCGAAATATGGCATTTGAGATCGCACCGAGTTTGGATAACTTGCCGGTTGCGGATCATTGGTCGGGGCTTCGTCCGTCGGTTTCGGACAGTTTGCCGGTGATCGGTGCGATCAAGGGCACGGACGGCCTCTTTGTCGCGACCGCTCACTACCGAAACGGTATTCTGCTCGCTCCATTGACTGCGGCTCTGACCGCCGATATGTTGATGGGCTCACCGATCGAGAAGCGAATCGCGGAGTTCAGCCCGAACCGTTTTCGGAGTGCCGCTAGCCGATTCGGACGTCCCTAAAGATTTTATGCGTATTTTGGTTTTGTTTATATTTTTCGTATTTTCGATGCCGCTGTTTGCTCAGTCGGGACGTACCGTCCCGGCGGCGACCCCGGTTGAAACGTTGCCGCCTGGCGTTGCGTCCGAGCCGACTGTCAAACAATTGTATGAAGAAGCGAACGGATATTTACGAACGAAAGCCGCTGAGTACGAAGCGAAAAAGGTGGTGTTTACCGACAAGCGGCTCGAGCAGTTGAAACTCGAACAGCGGCAGCTTGCGGCCAGATATGCTGCCGGTGCAGAGCTTCGAAAAAACCTTGCGGGTGAAGACCTTTATTTTGTCGGGATGCTTCATTGGATCGCTGAGAATTTTGACGGAACGACAGAAAGTTTACTGAAATTCGTCACTTCGGATAATGCACCGATCGAACGCGTTCAGACGGCACGATCAATCGCCGCAGTGAGTTACGCCAAGCTGAAAAAGCTCGACGAGGCCGAAAAAATGCTCGCCGATTATCTTAAAAGCGAACCGCAAAAACTGACCGAGCGCTCGCGGGTCGAAGGCGAGATCGCCAAGGCATATCAGGTCGAGAATAAGTTCGTACAAATGGCACCGCACGCTGAGGAGGCGTACAAGGCGGCGAAAAGTCTGCTCGCGAGTGCGGCCTCGAGGGCCCGTGGACTGGACGAAATACTCGATAGCGGCGTGCTCGTTTTTGAGGCGTACCGTGATCTCGGCGATCAGCAAAAGGCGGACGCGGCTCTCGACGACCTTCGAACGACTGCCATCGCGACCCAAACCTCAAGCTTTTTTTATTACGTTGCCGATAAAAAGATCACATACATGATCGACACGGGACGTAAACCGAAGGCTCTCGAATTTTACCAGTCAGCGCTCATTGCTGCCGACAAGGATTTCCCAGAGAAACCGCAACGAGACGACGTGGTTCGGCGGCTGAAAGCCAGAGAGAAGCACTATCGTCTGCTCGGCGAGGCAGCGATCGAATTTCCGCCCGTCGATCAATGGTTTCCCGGCACACCAAAAACTTTTGCGGACCTCAAAGGCAAAGTCGTTCTGCTCGATTTTTGGGCGACCTGGTGTGCTCCGTGTCTCGAAGCGTTTCCTGCAATAAAAGAATGGCAGCAAGACTTCGGCGGTGACGGACTCGAGATACTCGGCGTCACCAGATATTACGGTAATGTGAATGGCGTGTCCGCCGAGATGCCGGCCGAGATCGACTACATCAAACGCTTTCAGAAGGCCAACGATATGACCTACGATATCCTCGTTGTGAAAGGCCAGAGCATTCAAATGTCGTATGGGGCGACCGCTCTGCCCACCGCTGTTTTGATTGATCGAAAAGGTGTGATACGTTACATCGCGACCGGTACGAGTAGCACTAGACTCGAGGAGATCCGGGCGACGATCATAAAACTCCTGGCTGAAAAGTAGAGTAAATGTCCAAAAAAGCCGCGAAAGCGAAGCCACAGATCTTTTACGACCGCATCGCAGATGTCCAGAATATCGCGATGAAGCTCAACGGTTATCGCTCATCCGTAGCGAAATATCTGAGTTCGCTCAAGCTAGATATCAACAGTGATTCGCTGATTCTCGACGCTGGATGCGGCACCGGGTTGGTCACACTCGCCTTTCAGGAGGCGGGTTATCGTCCGAAGCGGATCGAGGCCGTCGATCTCTCGTTCAACTCACTCAAAGTAGCCCGCGACGAATTCACGCAGGTCCGTCGGCTAGCGAACCGGACCGATACGGTCCAAAGCAATATTTTGCAATTGCCTTACGCCGACGAAACTTTCGACGCCGCGATGATCTGCGGTGTCCTCGAATACACGCCTCTCGACGAAGGCCTCCATGAGGCCGCGAGGGTGTTGAAAAAAAACGCACCGCTCGTCCTGCTCCCGGTCAAACCGTCCGTTGTCGGATCTGTTTTAGAGCTGCTATATAACTTTAAGATACATCCGCTAGAGAGCGTCCGCGAAGCCGCCGGGCGGCATTTCAACATTATCGGCAATCACGATTTTCCCGTCACTCAACCCATCAGCTGGTCGAAAACTATTTTTTTGCTTGAGAAAAAGTGAAGTTCTGCAAACGGTTACTTCTTTTCTTTTGCGATCTCTTTGATCAATTTCAGAGCGCGGTTGCGCGCTATTAGCGGCATTCGTTCATCGGATGAAAGCTCGGTCAGGAATGGGACTATTTGGGGCGGGTCCGATATTTCGCCCCGCCGCAAGCTGCCGTCGAGAGCGTCCATCAGCCCGGGTGTTTGGAGCGGTTGATTCTCACGGGCGATTGTAATATCAAATTTCCAAACGTAGAAAGAAGCGATATTGCGGTATTCTTCCATCAGCAATTTCGCGTCCTTATTGGTGGTCCAATTGAACTTCACCGTCCGTTCGTGCTCACCGATCTTGAATCTGAAGGTGTGATTGCCAAGGTGTGGATAGTCTTTTTCGTACTGGTAATTTTCCGTTGAGTCAAAAAAGTTAAGAGCCGTGAGAGTTGCTGCGATCTTATCCAAGGTACCTTTTGAGACCTCGATCGGATCAGTGATCATCTCGTCCGAGCCCTGTTTTTGGAAGGAAATAGTTCCTTTTCCTGAATCGTTGTGTTCTAAAAATATCTTTTCGACCAAAAAACCTGGGCGTGTAAACTCGTAAAAATGGGTCGGAATCCTGGTTTTGGTAGAGACCGGGACGGTTGTGTTGTCAGTATTTACTTTGCCTCCGGGGCGTTCGTTTCGCTTGCGTGCTGGGTCCGGTGTTGGCTCGGGAGCGGGTTGAGGCGTCGCTGTCGGGACCGCAATGTCAGGTTTTTTTACGACCGGCCGTCTTTTGGTCTGTGCAAATGAAAATGCCGCGACGAGTGTCATCGCGGCGATCAGAAATAACAAATTTGCGGGCGATCTCGTCATAAACACAACGGCTATTATTCAACACATATGTATTGATGACAAATCGAAGCGATCGGTTGGAAGATCAGAGAACTACTCAAATTTGACCGAAACGACCTTTGAGACGCCGGCCTCCTGCATTGTCACTCCGTAGAGTGCCCGTGCCGCCTCCATCGTTCGCTTATTGTGCGTTATGACGATGAATTGCGTTTTCTCAGACATATCGGCGATCGTATTGACGAATCGCCCGACGTTGGCTTCGTCGAGCGGTGCATCGACCTCGTCGAGCAAACAGAATGGCGACGGACGGTATTTAAAGATCGCCATCACGAGGGCGATCGCGGTCATAGCTTTCTCGCCGCCGGATAGAAGCAGAATATTTTGCAGACGCTTGCCTGGCGGTTGAGCGACAACCTCGATCCCGGCTTCGAGAATGTCATCGGCCTCGAGCAAGGTCATTTCACCGTGCCCGCCGCCGAAAAGTTCGTGGAAAAACTCAATGAAGTTGGCGTTGATCGTCTCAAACGCCGTTCGAAAACGCTCGCGTGAACGAACCTTGATCTCACGCAAAGCTTCCTCGGTGGCCGTGATGCTGTCGATGATGTCCTGACGCTGCGACGTTAGGAATAAAAGTCGTTCTTCGGATTCACCGAGCTCCTCGAGTGCGAGCATGTTTATCGCCCCAAAATTATCGAGACGCTGGCGAAGATCGTCGGTCTCGCGGCGGGCAGTATCAAGTGCGAATGAATCGTCGATCTCGGTCGTGTCGACGAGTTCGACAAGCGACACGTTCAACTCCTGCTGGCAGTTTTCGCTGACGTTGCGAAGCTGTGTGATCGCCTCGGCCTGGCGGATCTCGATCGACGCTCGTTCATTGCGAGCCTCGCCGGAACGTCGATTGAGATCGGCTAACCCTTCACTCATTTCGTCCGACGTCGCGCGGGCGGCGGCAAGAGCATCGATCGACGCCGTGAGCTGTAAATTTTCGTTCGAAATCTGATCGCCGGCCGACGCGATCTTAGCATCGACATCTTTAATGGAGTTGCCGAGTTCGTTGACCCTCGCCTCGGTCTCCGAGATCTCAAGGGTTTGAACGACGAGTCGCGACTCGATCTCTTTGCCTTCGTTCTCGACGCGTCGGAGAGATGATTGGACGCTCCGGCGGCGTTCGCCGGAAGTTGCCGCAACCATGCGTTTTTCATTTAACACTGAGCTTGCCGCGTCGAGAGTTTCACGGGCCTGCGATAGCTGCTCAGAAACCTTTTCGAGTGCCGATGCAGTTTCAGTGCGGGCTTTTTGGGCGGCGACCTTATTAGTTTGTGCGTCGTCTTGCTTCTTACGAAGTTCGGTTATCTCGGTCGTCGTTTGCCCGGCCTCGTCGGAGACGACCTTGCGGTGGCGTTCGGATCGCTCGATCTCCTCGCGGGCGGTTCGAACCTGAATCTGGAGGCCGTGAACTCCGCGATCGACCTTGATGATCAGTGACTGAAGGTCAACAGTTTTACCTTCATTCTCGGCGAGGACGAGCCGAGCCTTTTCCACAACCGTCTTTGCTGATTCAATCTCGACGGACAGCTTTTTGGTGACTTTCTCGAGGCTGTTCAGTTCGCGTTTGAAGGCGAGCAGAGATTCGTTTTTGCCGTCCGATCTTAGTTTTCCGCCGACAAAAAGGCGTCCGCCGAGCAATAGATCGCCTTCGTGATTGATCACGATGTCGCTGCCAGCGGCCTCGTCGAGATCGTCGACCAATTTTGCCGCCATCTCACGTGGGAAGACCTCGCGAAGCAGCTTGGCGATATCAGCCGAGACGCCGAGGCTATCGCCGATCGTATCGCCTTTTCCAACGCTCTGAACAGCGCTAGAAGAGCCGCCGCCGGGAACGATCAGCATTGCCGTGCGGCCGATGTTGTTCGCCTTAAGCCACGTGGAAACCTTTTTTGCGTCCGCGAGCGACTCGACAAGCACGGCTTGCAGATAGTCGCCGAACAGAGTTTCGACCGCCGTCTCTGCCTTTTCTGCGACGTTCAGCTTGTCCGCCAAAACTCCGGCGAGAGCAACGCCGATAGTTTTTTGCTCGGCAAACAGTTTTTGAACCTGCGGCGTGTAAACGGCTCGTTTTTCTTCCAGCTCGAGGAGCGTTGCGAGTCGATGACGCTTGGCGGAATGCTCTTCCGTAAGAGTTCCGAGTGCTTTTTCGGTTTCGCGCAGACTTTCGAGCGAGGCGTTCGTCTCCGCGACGAGAGCGTCTTTTTCAGAATTGAGCTCGGCGAGTTTTTTCTCCTCGGTTTCGAGAGTCTGGGCGAGTTCTTTCGCCTGATTTTGATGATCGGCAAAGGTCTGCTCGGCGCGGAGAGCTTCGTTTTGCAGACCGTCGGAGCGCTGAATCAGGCGCTCGAGATTGAACTCGATCTGGCGGCCGATCTCGTCAAATCGCTCGCCGGCGGACGTGTGCTGGAGCAATTCCGCACGCACCAGTTCCATAGACGACTCGATCTGGCGGACGGCGTCCATCTTGCTGCGGTGGACCGTTTCAGCGTCGCGGAGAATTGTTTCGGCTGCGCCGTGATCGGCCGCCTCTTTTTGATCTTCCTCGACTAACCGTTCGAGTTCGGTGGCGAGCAGGGCGAGTCGCTCCTCGCTGGAGGCGACCTCGTTACGCAAAACACCCAGTCGGTTATTAAGATTGACGATCTGCTCGTTCTTGTAAATGTGTTCGCGTTCGGCACGGTCGCGTTCGAGAGCGTTGCCGGAATGGACGCGGCGAAGTTCGGCGAGATTTTCTTCGGCGCTGCGGGCAGCAACCGTTGCCTCGCGGGCTGATTCTTCTTTTTCGACGACTTGTAAGTTTAGACTGTTTTCGAGTTCGGTAGCCTGGTTGAGATCGATCTCAAGTTTGCCTAAAAGCTCGGTTAAATATTTGCCCTCGGCGGCGAAAAGCTGTCGGAGTAGGACGCGAAACTCTTCCTGCAAGATCTTAAATCTGCGTGTTTTCGCCGCCTGACGACGGAGGCCGTTCACCTGCTTATCGATCTCGGAAACAATATCGGAGATGCGGCCGAGATTATTTTTCGCACTGTCGAGACGCGATTCGGCGGCACGTTGGCGAGTGCGGAATTTAGAAATTCCGGCCGCTTCCTCGATCAGATTTCGTCGATCGGCGGGTTTCGAAGAAAGAATCTGCCCGATCCGGCCCTGCTCGATGATCGCGTAGTGTGCACCCGACAGTCCCGTGCCTGCAAAAAGGTCTGAGATGTCACGCAAACGGCAGTTTCGGCCGTTAAGCTGATATTCACTCTCGCCTGACATGTAGAGTCGGCGCGTGACTGAGACAGCCTCGCCGGGGGCGAAGTCCAGGGCGAACGAACGCGGACGCCAATGGCGTTTTGACTTGACCTTGGTCTCAACTGTCTGGATCGAACCGACCTGCGCGGCCATAACGGTCTCGACCTCGGCATCCGAATCACTCACCCCTGAGTCGAGAGCATTCTCCTGCGTGACTTCTTCCTCGATCTCCACGCCTTCGATCTCGTCCATGTCGACGGCGTTTTCGTCGATTCCGCTGAGAGCTTCGTCAATGTCATCGAGCTCGCCATCGTCACCGGGATCGACTGAATCGTCGCGAACAAGGTGCAAAACGACCTCGGCCATTCCGCCGGGCTTGCGGCTCTTGGTGCCGGCAAAAACCACGTCTTTCATCTCGCCGCCGCGAAGCGATTTTGCACGCTGTTCGCCTAGGACCCACGAGATCGCGTCGGACACGTTAGACTTGCCGCAACCGTTCGGCCCGACAACGGCAGTGATACCGTTTCCTGTGAAAACGATCTCCGTATAGTCGGCAAAGGATTTGAATCCGGTTATTTCGAGGCGCTGAAGCTTAAACATCCTATGGTGCTCTTCGATTTGAGGAACACTGTATTTTGTTGTATTCGGCGGGCAGTGTCAAATAAAAGGTTGCGGTAGAAAGTCGGCGGTGGAGAAGCCGGTAGTTAGAAGTTGGAAGTTACAATTTCGATCAAAAATCGACCTTTTAACTTCCAACTTATAACCTCCGTTTTCATAAATTTTCACCCGACATATTGCGCAATCCCTGTTTCTCGGCCCGTTCGTTGTCCAGTTCGGTAAGGACGTCGAGGAGGAAATTGGTATTGCTCGTGACGGCGAGGACGACGGGGAATTCTTGGTCGGCGGTCGAAAATTCGAAGGTGCCGTGGTTTATTTCGATGATCTCGCGAAAGGCTTTGTGGCCGTTGTATCCGTTACATTCGGCATCGACGATCTTTCCTTCGTTGAAGGCGACGTTCGCCAGATGCAGGTCGGATTTGATCACCAGAAGACCGGTCATCTTGGCACTTTCAATGACCTGAACGGCGTCAAATATACTGACGTACGCCAGGTTGCCGGCGAATGTGACGTCGGTTCGGACCTTTTGGGGTTTTTTGTCGCGTGCGGCGGCGAAATCCGGACGTCGGGCTCGCCTGATCGCCTCGAGGCCCGGGGCAACCGATACGCGAGGATCGAGCAATTTTGCCTCCTGCAAACGATCGTACGCGAGGTCAAAATCTTCGCGGCCAATGTAAAGGCTGACGAGCGCCAGGCACTGACGTGCCGCCTCGTCCAAACTCTTTTGCCGGACACAAATTTCACGCATTTTTTCTCGAAGCCCGATCGACCGCGGACTACGCTCCAGAGCGTCGCGAAGCAATTTGAAAGCTTTTTCAGGCGAACTGTACTTTACAAAAAGATCAGCATCTAACAGCACCGATTCGATCGATGTCTCAGTAAACACGATCGCCGGCTCCTCTAAAGTCTGGTTCAAGTTCATTGTGTTTGAGCGTGAACAAAAATGTTCAACACTTTAATCTAGCATAATCGACATTATAATTCACTAACTTTTGTGACGTACTTGACGCTATTCCTATGTTGAGATGGAGCGTCTTTTCTACATTGCCTATTTTAGTTGTACTAAGTAAACGCAAAAAGAAAGAGGGCGACAACTGCCGCCCTCTCTGGTCTGAAAAATTTTCCGAAGAATTAAAAATCAAGTCGAATACCCAAACGGATCTGCCTGTTTCGAACCGTACGCGAGGGAACTAAAAACTCTTGCTCGAAACTTACTCTCTGCTCCGTATTCGTCGGATTAAAGTTGATGAATTCAGAGCCGAACGTAAATATCGTTGCGTTCAAAACATTTCCGACCTCAATATTTGGCCGAAGTTTCAGGCGTTCTGTGAACTTAAACTCCCGGCTGGCACTTATATCGAATATGAACTGCCCGGGACCATTCCCAGCGTTTCTCGGTAAATTTCCGGCACGGCCAATCGGTGAAAATGTAAATTGGCTGAAGACGTTCTGCGGAAATGCTGTCCCGCGATTTCGCCAATCAAGATCGCTCAAATTACCGCTAAAATTGGGACGATCGGTTGTCACTTCATCAAGATTCCGATCATTTGCAACGCCGGGCCCATTGGATAGGTTGAATGGCGAACCCGAGGAAATGCGAAGGACTGGTGACAACCTCAAACCTCCGCCCCACCTAGGAAGCTCGAAGGTTCCGGAAAATGCAAAGCGATGACGCCGATCCTGCAGAGATCTAGTAAAATCTTCTGAAAAATCAAAGATGTTAGACGGATTAGTCGTATTGTTTATACCATCGTCTTCAAGCTTTGAAAGCGTGTAAACGCCCCGGAACGAAGCTCCAAACCCGAACGGAAGCTTACGGTAACGGCGGCGAACTTCCAAAACGAGCCCTCGATAGACCGAACTTCCGATTGATGCGACTTGATCGATCTGGTCGGGAAAGCCTACGCCCAGACGTCGCCCGAGAAGGTCAAGCGTTGCTCTGGCCCTCCCTATCGGCGTAGCAGCTGCGGCTGAAGGATTGCGCGACGCGAGGTTGACCGTCGTGACGCCCGCGACGGTCACAACTCCGTTCAAATCGGCTGGATCACCATTAACAAAGCGAAGTGTCGGACTATTAAAGCCGTTTACTAAATAGTCATTATAGTCACTAAAACCCGCTGGTAAATTATATGGATTCGCATTGAACTCGCGGAAAAGTCGGATCGTGCGGTTGTACGTCAAATTTGCCTCGAATACAAAACCCGCCCCTATTTCCCGTTCAAATCCTGCGTTTAGTTGATAGCTTTCTGGCACTTTCAAAGTCGGATCGATCCGTCGAAGATTATTAGCCGGAGTTGAGAACCCTGTTTGTGTCGCCGTCAATACGCCCGATGAGCGAAGTGACGATTCGATCGTTGATAACTCGTCGAGCGACAAGGCGGTCGGGAATGGAACACGACGCAGAAACTGGCATCGAGCGGTGTTGTAGCTGACATTAGTCGGGTCAAAGCAAACGAAATTAGTAGCTGTAGTGGGGCCGGGAAGCCTATTGCTATCATAGCTGCGTCGGGATTCCGTTAGGTTTGCATCGTCAAATGTCCGAAGCAAAACTCGGTTATAAAATATGCCGCCACCGAATCGAAACACGCCCTTTTTATCCTTGAAAGGTGACCACGCTACTGCCGCACGGGGACCAAAATTATTGTCGTCGCTGATAATCGTCTCTTTTTCAAAACGAAGGCCCAAGCTGAGAGTAATATTCGGCCGCAGTCGCCACTCATCCTGGAAAAACAATCCAAAATATGTATTTTCCTGTCCGGTCTGCCGCCCGAAATTACGCCTGTAACGACCTACATTGTTATCTAAAAAGTTACGAACGGAAAGAAAATTAAATGTTCCGGTCGCATCTTGTAAGTCAAGATAATCAGACTTGATGATCTGAGCATCACCACCAAATTTTAGGGAATGATTACCGACAACAACGTTCAGGGTTTCCTGGAATTGCTTTCTTGTTTCCTTGCGTGTGCCAGGAAAACTGAAATTCGACGCGGTCGTTGAGTTACCGGCGATCAACGTGCCGCTTCGATTGTCATCCCCGCTCAAAGTGTCAGTTAGGGTGATCAGAACGACCGGATCGAGAGGATTAACTGATGCAAACTGGGGTTCAAAACGTGAATACTGAAAGCGGAATTGGTTTACGACATTTGAGTTGAATACGTAATTATCTGTGAATGTGTAGGCATCAGTATCCCGCGTTGGACCTAATAAGGTGTCCTCAAGGCGGCTGGTTGCGGAGCGAAACTGACGTGAGCTTCTCTGTTTGCCGTATTGAAAGCCAAACGTAAAATTGTGATTGTCAGTAAAATTATGGTCAATTCTGGCAGAAAAATTATTTCTTTTGGACGGCGTCGGCACTGTCAGAATATAGGGAGCAAACTGAGCGGGAGCCTGATTCGGCGTTATCGATGTGGTCGCCTCGGTGCGTGGCGTCCCGCTGTTTGATATAGGAAGAGAGAAATTTGCATTCGTTGCGACAGGCACGACTGTATCTATGAGCGTGCTATCCCGCAGATCGTTGTACTCATAGGACGTGAAAAAGAAAGTACGATTCTTGAAGTAGCTGAACGGAATCGGACCACCAAAGGTGAATCCTGGGTTGTACTCAACAAACGGTAAACGCTCCAATCCACGGCGATTGTTGTTAAAAGTGTTCGCGTTCAAGCTGTCGTCGCGAAAATATAAAAATGCTCTTCCCCGGAACTTCTTGGTTCCGCCTCGTGTTCGAATATTGACACGACCGCCAGAGGCTCGTCCGTACTCCGCCGAGAATTGATTTGTAATTACCTGAACCTCAGCGATGGCATCGGTCGATGGTTGAAAACGATCCTGAGCTAGGCGATCATCGTTGTTGTCGAGGCCGTCGATCGTAATATTATTCGAGTACGCCGCTCCACCTGAAAGAGAAAACAAGCCGGATTCAAGCGGCGAAGGCCTCGGATCGTTATTGCTGTCGCCACCCGGACGGGCCCGGTCCTCGGCTGCATCTCGAACTGAAAGAGGCTCCTCTGCGACACCACCAAGGGTGAAGACAAGATCGAGGGGATTTCGTGTATTGTTTGGCAGCTCCTCAATCTCTCGCTGATTAACGGTGCCGCCAACGATTGTCCGTGACGTGTCCACCAGCGGACCATCATCCTCTGTAACGGTAACGTTTTGTTCAGCACGGATATCCGCCGGCGAAAACTTGAAATTTCGTACAACATTTTGAGCTGATATCGTCGGAATCTCAGGCGTTTCCTGCGTACCAAAACCGCTCGCAGCCGCTCTTACTTTGTAAGTGCCTGGTTTAAGTTTGATAAATCGAAACCGCCCCTCGTCATCAGTTACTACAGATCGCTCGACCCCATCTCCTGTCGAAGTCGCAGTAACAGAAGCTCCGACGACGGCTTGTCCATTGACATCCGTGATCTGGCCGCTGATCGTTACGTCGTCAAGATCCTGTCCTATTCCCGCCGTCGCACACGTGAAGACCAATAGAAACAAGGCAAAACACGCAAACACACTTCTTCTTCCAAACATTAGTAACTCCTAGGTGAACTGAATTTGATTTTTCAATATCGTAGCCGAAATAAGGTGGTAAAGCAATGAAGGGTCTGGTCGACTAGGGCAACCGCGAGCGAGCGACGGAACGTTAAGATCTAGGCAGCAATGAGATTTTAATTCGGCTGAGGTCTACTAGTTTTCATTCGTGGTAACTGTCTCATTGACCCGCATGACGCGGAAGCGGGAGACGGGAATGAGAGCTTCGCCCGATGAAAAGGCGTCGCCTTGAGTGGAGAATTCACTGGCGTGGGTTTTGAGGTATTCGAAGAATCGTTCGAACTCTCGCTGCATCTCAGCCATTTTGGTTCGCATATTCAAAATGATTTCGACGCCGGCGAGATTCACGCCGAGTTCGCGGGTTAGTGAGAGAATGACCTCAAGGCGTTCGAGATCGGAGTCTTCGTAAAGACGAGTATTGCCGACCGAACGCGACGGCAGCAACAGGCCTTCGCGCTCATAAAGGCGCAAGGTCTGAGGGTGAATGTCGTAAAGCTCAGCCACCGCACTTATCGTGTATGTTCGGACTCTTTTCTTCATAACAGTTGGAACCACCCGCTGACGCAGGTGGTTCTGACAAGTCTACTCCAATCCGATCACTTTCCTGGGATTCTCCGGATTTAGGCGTTCGAACTCGCGCAAGACTTCTTTTGTCTCCTCTGAGATAACTCGCGGCAGGGCGATTTTTACTTCGACGAACTGGTCGCCGCGCAAGGTCGGGTTTCGGAGTGACGGAAATCCACGCTCCCTGAGACGAAACTTCTGGCCCGATTCGGTTCCAGACGGAATTTTTAGCTGAGCCTTGCCCTCGACAGTCGGGACATCGATCTTTGTTCCGAGAGCAGCCTCGGAGACGGTTATCGGTACGGTGATATAAATGTTGTCGCCTTTGCGTTCGAGAAACTTGTGCTTGCCTACGTTCGTCAGGATAAATAGGTCGCCGGGTTCGGCACCGAGCCGACCGCCGTGGCCTTTTTTCGGTATTCGCACGCGCGAACCGGTATCGACGCCGGCGGGAATCTTGATCTTTACCTGCTCGGTCTTTGGCGTCACGCCTTTGCCTTGACACAGACTGCAAGGTTCGCGGCGGCGGCCGGTGCCTTCGCAATCGGGGCAACTTTGTGAGAACTGCAGCCGTCCGCCCGTTCGCATCACTTGCCCGGTGCCTTTGCAGGTCGGACACGTAACGACCGGGCCGCCGGTGTCGCCCGCACCCTGACAACGGGAACATTGCTCGCTACGGTTGACGGTGATATTTGTGGTGAGGCCGGTGAAAGATTCTTCAAAGCTCAGTGCAAGCGGTATCTCAATATCACGTCCTTTTTTTGGAAGTGCTCGCGGAGGTTCAGGTGCCGCCTGCGTTCGTGAACCGCCGCCTCCACCGCCGCTGAATAGATCCGAAAAAATATCGCGAAAACTCGATCCGCCACCTCCGGCCGACGGTCCCGTGGAAAAGTCGAACCCCGAGTAATCAAATCCCGGCGATGCGCCGCCGCCGCCTGTCGAACCTGTCGAGTAAGGCGAATTCACATCGAGATTGTCAGCGTAATAGCCAAACCGATCAAAAACCTTGCGCTTCTTTTCGTCCGACAAAATATCGTAGGCTTCCTGGACCTCTTTGAACTTGTCCTCTGACGTCTTGTCATTCGGGTTCACATCCGGATGATGCTTACGCGCGAGGCGTCGGTACGATTTTTTGATCTCGTCCGACTTAGCATCTTTTTTGACGCCTAAAATGTTGTAGTAATCTTTTTTGGCCATTGTTGATCAACGAGATTTCAGGCATCCGGGAAGTCAAAGACGAACTTCACTGCTTCACGCACTTCATCCATCTTTTCAATATTCAGGTGTGCGACAAGCCTTCCCGAGTTTTTCTTTCAGAACCGTTTGAATATTGTCTAAATTTACTGCACAACTTCAAATAGCAGGTTGCGAAGTGTTGAGGTTTTCGGGGCAACTGTTACCCAAGTTAGATCGAGATTCGCAGTGCTTCGCGTGAGGATCAGAAACGGCCGACGCTTATCAGGTGACTTGAATGTATGTAGACAAATATCACCTTGAATCATATCTGGTCCCAAAACTTCTCCATTTGCTCATTTTCGATCTCAAACTCACGGGTTTGGACAGGAAGTTTCCCGTAGGCATCCGCATATTGTCGAGAAACGTCGTCTATATCAATAACTACGATTATAACTGTGAAAATGAGCGGCGAGATAAGCACCGCCGCTCACTATTTATAACACAGAAACGACTATTTTTTGTCGTCGCCGGCAGGCTCTTCGACATCTACATATTCGGCGTCGATGACCCCGTCGTCCTCGGTCGAGGATTTTTGGTCGCCGTCGGCTCCGGCAGTTGCTGAGGAAGCCTGTGTGTCCGGTCCTGCTTCACCTTCAGGCGTTGCTGTCTGGCTGTAAAGAACCTCGGCAAGCTTGTGCGAAGCCGTCTGGATCCGGTCGAATGCCGTATTCATCGCGTCGACGTCGCTGCCGGCGAGGGCAGTTTTGGCTTCAGCGACTGCAGCTTCGAGTTCAGTTGACGAAGCTTCGTCGAGCTTGTCCTTGTTCTCGCTGTAAGTCTTTTCGACACTATACATTAGGCCATCAAGACGGTTGCGGGCTTCAATCTCGGACTTTTTCTTTTCGTCCTCGCCGGCGTGAGCCTCGGCATCTTTCATCATCTTGTCGATCTCGTCTTTCGAGAGACCCGATGACGAAGTGATCGTGATCTTCTGCTCGCGGCCGGTGCCGACATCTTTGGCTGACACATTAACGATGCCGTTAGCGTCGATGTCGAATGTCACCTCGACCTGCGGAACGCCGCGGGGTGCCGGCGGAATGCCGACGAGGTGGAATTTGCCGAGCGTTTTGTTGTCGGACGCCATCGGGCGTTCGCCCTGTAGAACGTGAACCTCGACCGAAGTCTGATTATCCGAGGCAGTGGAGAAGATCTCTGATTTGCGTGTCGGGATCGTCGTATTCTTCTGAATCATCGCCGTTGAAACGCCGCCCAAGGTCTCAATGCCAAGGCTTAGCGGAGTCACGTCGAGGAGCAGGATGTCCGTTTTCTCGCCGCCCAGAACTCCGGCCTGAACTGCCGCTCCGAGAGCAACAACTTCGTCAGGGTTGACAGACTTATTCGGCTCTTTGCCAAAAAATTCCTTGACCATCTCCTGAACCTTCGGGATACGGGTCGAACCGCCAACGAGGACGATCTCTTCGATATCTTTGGGTTCGAGACCGGCGTCTTTGATCGCTTGCTGGACCGGAGGCATCAGCTTTTTGAGGATCGGCTCGACGAGCTGTTCGAATTTCGAACGCGTGAGCTTCATCACAAGGTGCTTCGGACCGCTTGCATCGGCCGTGATGAACGGCAGATTGATCTCCGTTTCCATCGCGCTTGAGAGCTCGACCTTTGCTTTTTCAGCCGACTCTTTCAGCCTTTGCAGAGCCATTTTGTCGTTGTGCAGGTCGATTCCTTGATCCTTTTTGAATTCGTCGATGATCCAGCTAACCAGCACTTCGTCGACGTCGTCGCCGCCAAGGTGCGTGTCGCCGTTGGTCGATTTTACTTCGACAACGCCTTCACCGACCTCTAGAACCGAGATATCAAATGTACCGCCGCCGAAGTCAAAGACCGCGATGATCTCATCCTTTTTCTTGTCCAAACCGTAAGCCAGAGCCGCAGCAGTTGGCTCGTTGACGATACGCAGAACTTCGAGACCTGCGATCTTACCGGCGTCTTTCGTTGCCTGTCGCTGAGCGTCATTAAAGTACGCGGGAACCGTGATCACGGCTTTTTCGACCTTCGCTCCGAGATAATCCTCGGCGGACTGCTTTAACTTTTGAAGCACCATCGCCGCGATCTCGGGCGGGCTAAACTGTTTGCCGTCAACATTTATGCTGACGTCGCCGTTGCCGGCTTTTTCCACTTTATACGGAACCTGTTTGATCTCTTCGCCGACCTCGCTGAACTGGCGGCCCATAAAACGCTTGATCGAATAAAGCGTGTTTTCAGGATTGGTGACGGCCTGACGCTTGGCGACCTGACCAACCAGACGGTTGCCATCCTTTGCAAAAGCAACCACCGAAGGCGTCGTGCGTCCGCCCTCACTATTTGTAATAACGACCGGTTCGCCGCCTTCCATCACAGCGACTACCGAGTTCGTCGTTCCCAGATCGATACCTATAATTTTACTCATATATATTCTCCGCTTAAATTATTGCCAAGCTCTGTGTAAAAAACTTATGACTTGAGCATGAGAAGATGATAATACTTGAGTGTGTTGTTGTCAAGTTTATTTGAGGCATATGGCGGTTCAGACGTCCAGGGTTTGCTTTTCCGGAAAGCTGACGTATATTGAGTGTGCAAAATCTCAGTTCGGCGGGAGCGTTCACACCTATGCAAGAAGGCGTGTCATTCGATTGGAGAAGGTCCGACAGGCGGATATTTGGCATAACCGCACTTTTATTTCCGCTAATTATTTTGGTTGGCTTTGCGCGGACCTATTATCTTAAGGCCGCCATTGCTGCTCCGCCGTTGCCATCAATGCTTGTTCACGTTCACGGAGCTTTGATGTCCGCGTGGGTCGCATTTTTTATTGCTCAAGTTTGGTTGATTCGGTCGAAAAACGTCCGAACTCATATGAAACTGGGAATCCTGGGGATTCTTTTGGGCTTGGCAATAGTAGTCGTTGGTTTTTTTACCGCCGTGGCCTCGGCAAAGTTTGGCTCGGCGTCAGTTCCGCCGGGTTTCACCCCACTTTTTTTTGTCGTCGTCCCTCTGTTCGATATCTTTTTATTTGTACTCTTTTTTGGTGCGGCAATTTTTTACCGAAAGCGTCCGGCGATACATAAACGCATGATGTTGCTGACCGTCTTGAATTTCCTACCGCCCGCCCTCGGACGGTTTCCATCTGATTCTTTGGCAAGTCTCGGTCCGTTGTTCTTTCTTGGGATTCCGACAATACTTGCGCTCACATTTTTGGTTTACGATTCCTGGACGAATAGGAAAGTAAATTTCTACTATCTCGCCGGGGCGATCATTCTGATCGCATCTTATCCGCTTAGATTTATGCTGGCTGGAACTGAGGCGTGGACCAACTTCGCGTCGTGGCTCACCACCTGGGCGGCGTAAAACGTCTGCGATGCACGCTTATCACTGTCCTGCATTCTGACAGGATTCGTCGTCGCGCATAAGTTTCGCGACGTGGAAGATATAGTGAATGCCGGAGAAGACGGCGAAGGCAGAGACTATTACGTAGGTTGTGGGAAGGAAAAGGCCGTTATTGGCAGGGAAAACAGTCGCGAACAGTATCAGCATGACAGCGACGACCTGGACGAAGGTGCTTGCCTTGCCCAGCCATGACGGCTGAAATCCGCGAAAGCCGGTCATTACGTTGATGGCTCCGGCGATGGTGACGATGGCGACATCGCGGCCGATAACCGTGGCGGTTACCCAAAAAGGAACCGGCAGATGTGCAAGCGAAGTGCCAATCACACTCGGCAAAGTGAGCATTATGAAAGCCGTCGTCATCAGGAGTTTATCGGCGATCGGATCGATGATCGTGCCTAACTCTGATTCCTGATTGAATTGACGAGCCACGAAACCGTCGATGCCGTCGGACACTCCGGCGATCGTGAACACTATTA
>JAYSZT010000241.1:0-17270 GCA_043737915.1 Acidobacteriota bacterium | reverse complement strand
GTGCCGCTGCATTATGCGGTATTAGCGTTCGTTTCCGAACGTTATTCCCCACTCGAAGGCAGATTACTTACGTGTTACTCACCCGTGCGCCACTTTATGTCTTTCCCGAAGGAAAGTTTAATCGTTCGACTTGCATGTCTGAGGCACGCCGCCAGCGTTGATTCTGAGCCAGGATCAAACTCTCGTTAGTTTCCTAGTTCAAATTGCCTATCAGCCGAAGCTTCTAGGACTTTTTTTGTTGTTGTTCATACGAATTAACACATGGACTCACATATCTAGTTTTCAAATATCAACTTCTTTTACTTCGCTTTCCACCATTGGGGCGAAACTTCTGATTATACAGAACCAAATCTGTGTGTCAACCGTTGAGCGTCATTTTTCAAACTTTATTTCCAACCCGTCTGGGTTTGGTTTAGCTTGGCGAAACTTCTAGTCTCAGCGGCAATTAACGATATTGAATGATAGTAGATTTTTTGTCAAGCGAGGTCTGACATATTTTAGCAACTTTATCGAAATACTCCGTTAATAGCCGTAACACGGGCTTTTGCGATATATTTCTTGGTAAGGAATACAACTATGTCAGACAAATACATATACGATGAGGTCGCCTATCCGAGTTTTACTTTCCCTCAGACGCATCCGGCCCGTCTCGCGGCACTCGCGAAGTTTTACGGAATGGAAGCCGCGAATGTGGAGGCCTGTCGAGTTTTAGAACTCGGTTGCGGCGACGGAGCAAATTTATTGTCGTTAGCGTATTCACTTCCAAACAGTGAATTCGTCGGCATCGACCTCTCGGCGCATCATATTGCCGCCGCTCACGAGACTACGAAACGTCTTGATCTTAACAATATTGAATTTCACCAGGCAGATGTCACCAACGTCGACTGTCGCCAGCTCGGGAAATTCGACTTTATTATTGCCCACGGACTTTACTCGTGGGTTCCCGATTTCGTTCGTGAAGCGATCTTGACTATTTACTCAGAATGCCTGGCAGAAAATGGCATTGGCTATATCAGCTATAACGCCTACCCGGGATGCCATCTTCGGCAGATAGGATTTGAAATGCTGCGCTACACCACGCTTGGAGTGACCGATCCGATGGAAAAGGTCGAGTCGGGCATCGAGAATCTGCTTGAAATAGCAGAAGCAACGCAAGATGAGAGTGTCGTACGGTCAATCCTTGCTCTCGAATACGACCAACTCATCGAACGAGTCCCGAGTAACGTCTTCCATGATGAGTTCGCTCCGATCAATCAGCCGCTCTACTTCCACGAATTTGCCGCGAAGATAGGTGAATATGGCTTTCAGTTCCTTTCCGAGGCAGATCCGACCTCAAACAATAACGGTAAATTGAATGACAATGCACGTAAATTATTGAATTCGGTCGGTGACGACGTCATTCGACGAGAACAGTATTTCGATTTCATACGATTGACGCGATTTCGCAGAACACTATTCTGCCGCACCAATATCGACCTCGATCGCGATTCGAATCCTGCGAAATTGAAAGAATTCCTCATCGCGTCAAATATCGAGCCCGCCCCGGAGGCTAATTTTTCGGACGATTCGCCTGTAAAATTCTCCGATTCGAAAGGATCTTCCGCGACCATAAACCATCCGCTGACGAAAACGGCTCTGGCACTTCTTCGCAAAAAATGGTCGGGGAGCATCGCCTTTAATGAACTTCTCAGCGAATCAATTAGCACGCTTGGAAGATCGACTGTCACAGATTCCGACATCGAGCGGACGTCTGCCTACATTTTAAGCTTATTCAACGCCGGAATGGTGAAACTCCGAACCTACCAGCCGCAATTCGCTTCGACTGCACGCGAATTTCCGCTGGTAAGTGCCTTCGCCAGGTGGCAGATCGAGAATGGAAGCCAGAGCGTCGCAACGCTTACCGGGAACAATCTGGAGGTTAAGAATGTTATGTTACGGGCGATGATCGTTTTGCTAGAAGGTAGTAGGAATCGCGAGATGTTAGAGGTCGAGTTAAAAAATCTTTTAGAGGTGCCCAACGAAGAGCGTTTGAAATTTGAGTCGGCTTTGCCTCAAATGATCGAATCAAATCTCGAACACATGGCTGAGTCCGGTCTTTTCGTGGCGTAGTTCAAATCGCGGACGTACTTTGAAGTAAGAGTTGTATCAACTCACGTACGGCTCCCTGTCCGCCATTTTGAGTCGTTACGTAATGAGCAATGCCCCGAGCTTCATCAACGGCGTCCGCAACCGCCACGGCGAGCCCAACACGCTTCAATAGCACCACGTCAGGCGTGTCGTCGCCAATGTATGCAACCTCGTCAGGTGAAACTGCCGCCGCGGCTAAGATTTCATTGAAAGCGTCAACCTTATCGGTTTGGCCTTGCCGAACGAATTCGACACCGATTTGCTCCGCACGCATCGCCACGATCGGCGAATTTCTCCCCGAAATTATACCCGATCTAAAACCTGCCGCGTGCCAATCCACCAGACCTTGCCCATCACGGGCGTGAAAAACCTTTAACTCCTCACCGGTCGGGCCGAAATATAACCTGCCATCAGTCAACACGCCGTCGCAATCCATCAACAGGAGCTTAACGCGGCTTGCCCTTTTGCTAACACTGATATCTATATTAGATTCCATTTACACGAATTCTATCTGCACCGACGCGTAAACCGTAAAGACTGCGAGGGCAAGGAATTTTTTGTATTTGCTCGACTCTTATCTGACCTCAAACATTTCAACCGCCGCGATCTTCCAACCGCCGGCGACTCGATTTAGGCGATAAACAGCCATTCCGCTCTCAGCGTTCTTGGTGAGAAGTTTTATATTGACATTGGCCTCAACCAATACGGTATCGGCGTCAATTCGATCGACGTATTTCACCTGCGTCTGCCACTCCTCGACCGAGCCGGAGATTCCACTCGAAAATTTGACCGCTTCGCCCGCGAGGAACATAGCGTCGATATCGGTCTTTCGGTTCGAGGCAGCAACGCGGTCGAAATCAGTAAAGAGTGTTTTGATCACGGCATCGACCGTCGTTGAAATACCGGCCTTATTTCTGAGATTGCGTGCGGCAAGACTCGCTCCGAAATCCGAGTCGGCGACGATCGCAGCCTCGATGAACTTCGCCGCCTCGGCGGTCTGATTTGCTTTTGCTGCAACTTCCGCGCGACCTTCGTTTGCCCAGCCGATGCTCCGAACCGTTGGCAATTTCTCATCCAGCACTGCCTGAAATTCCTTGTCCGCCTCAGCTGTCTTGCCCAGGGCAAGCTGCGAACGACCGAGCAATATTCGCACCTCGTCAAATCTCGGCAGATCTCGCAGAACTGTCTTCGCCAATGCCTCGGATGCCACGAAATCCTGTTTATCGAACGCCCTCTTCACCGCCAGTAAGGGATCGCTGTCGGTCGACTCGCGAGGGGCGATGTCGTCTGAATATTCGGTCTGCGGATAGAGTTTATCGATGTCGACCTCGACTCTGATTATCTTATTAGTGGTTTTGAAGGTTACATCGCCATAGCTCGTCGCTCTGATCGTCGTTGACGCATCCATCGGCGGCCCGGATTGCATCGTCGCCCTGACGTTAACGGTCGCATCGATACTGCCCGTGTTTCGCAACGCAATTTTTGTTTCGCCTCCCGAAATCTGGGGCAAGCCGACAAGTAGATTCGTGTCCGTTACCTGATCGAAAAGATGGTCGATCATTTCTTTATCGGCTGAGAAAGCGGCTCGCAACTCGACCACGTTCAGGTCGCCGTCGAGCATATTCGCCTTCAGAATTCCACTAAACTCGGCCTTACCTAATTTTTTCGCGAGTAATCGCCAAGCCATCGCTCCTTTATTCGCAACCTCTTGAAAATAAAAATCGTCGAGCGGCGAAACTTTGCTCATCGGAGCATCGCGTTTCGATATCGCCGCATACGCATTTCGCTGACGAAGACGTTCGACATCGGCCACGTCCTTGCCGAATTTACTTTCGATGAACTCGGTCGCGATAAAGCGAGTCAAACCCTCTCGAATCACGCCGTATCCATCTCCATTCGCAGCGATCGAACCGCCGATCCACGTGCGAACTGCAGCCTCGGCGAGGTTGACCGCTGTAAGTGAATCAACCTTTGAACGCCTAAAAACAGCCTCGTCAACCAGCATCGTCCCGGCACTTGAAAACCCGCCGCCCCGTTTAACCGCTACGACTCGAAGCGTTGTTTCTGGTTCGGCTCCTAAATAACCAACCGCGAACGCCCTCGCATCCTTAACGATTCCCGCGAGTTCTGCTCCCACTTTTTGGGCTCCCGCACCTGCTCCTTTCGGCGCGTATACGGAAACGCCGGTCAGGTTGGTCACATCCCAATTTCCGGTGGTGAAAAATGGCTGAACGCTGATTTTCTGGTCGAATGCACCGCTTGTCTCGACACCGGACGAAATGGCAGATTGCCCGCCGGGCGTATTTACCTTGATACGAACGGGAGCTGAATCTGCCCCGCGGCCAAAAAACCAGCTATTTGGCGTAGGGTACCAAAACGAAAGCGGCAAAAATTGCGACGCGGCGGGCGAAATGGCGTTCAAACTCGAGTTATCCTTGAGGTCGATCTTGTAATCGACGACCGCAGAAATGATACCGGCGGGAGCAGCCGACGGAATTCGCACTACATTTCGCTGCAAATTCGTGTTCGCATTGATCTTTTCTTCACTCTTCACAAACTCCACAACAGAATCATTGATCTTGATCGCCGAGACCGTTGAAGTCGTTCCCATCCGCAGAGTGAGCGTCGAGGCGGGTTTGCCGGAGACATTCTTGAGTGAGATCGTCGCTCTCACCGCAAGCGACCGGTCTCTCTCACCAACCGGCAACGTCGCCGTGAGATCGTACTTCTCGACCTGCCAGGTCGTCGCCGAGCGAGTCTCATCCTGTGCACTGATCGATAAAGCGACTGCTAGAAAGAAAAAGGCAAAGATCGCCCGTTCAAATATTTTCATCTTCAAAATCTCTAACTTCTACGTTTCGGCATTCTGATCCTCTGAAACGAGTTCATGTATCTGTTTTAGCTTGGACAAGAGCTTTTCCAGTCTAGCGAGCGGCAACTGGTTCGGCCCGTCGCTCGGAGCCTTGGCCGGGTTGTCGTGCACTTCCATAAAAACGCAATCGACACCGCAGGCGACGCCGGCTCTCGCAAAGTTTTCGATGTATTGCCCCTGCCCGTCCGTTGCCTTCCCAAGTCCGCCCGGCAACTGCAGGGAATGCGTCACATCGAAAACTACCGGCACGCCGAACGAACGCATGATCGGGAACGAACGAAGATCGACGACCAGATTGTTATATCCGAAACTCGCCCCGCGTTCCGTAAGCAAGACCTTTTCGCAGCCCGACTCCTGCAGCTTATCAACAATATTTTTGGCGTCCCACGGAGCGAGAAACTGTCCCTTTTTGACGTTCACTGCCCGTCCGGACTTGGCGGCAGCGACCAGCAGATCTGTCTGGCGGCATAAAAACGCCGGTATTTGCAGCATGTCCGCGACCTCGGCGACCTTCTCGACCTGCCACGGTTCGTGGATATCGGTTATCACGGGAACACCGATCTCTTCCTTGACCTGAGCCAAAACCTCAAGCCCAAACTCCATCCCGCCGCCCCGAAAACTCTCGATCGAACTCCGGTTCGCTTTGTCGAACGAGGATTTATAAACGAAATCCACACCGACCCCAGCACAAATATCCTTGATCTCCTGCGCCATAAAAAGCGCATGCTGAGACGACTCGACCACACACGGGCCGAGAATAAAAGACAGCCGCCCGTCGCCAAATCTCGTGTTACCTACATCGAATGCTTGCATAAAAATCGAACCCCAGATGGCCTCAGATTATCACAGATAAAATCGATCCAAAATCTGCGGCTATCTGTGTTTATCTGTGGCCAAATATCCTTTCTCCTACTTAACACCGAAACTCAACGCTCCCCAGAAGCTTTCCCAGTCGGCTCCTCCGCAGTTTTTTGGGCATCTTTGCATGTGGACGAGGCGGATCAGCCAGACGCCTTTGCGGTCGAGTTTGAAGGTGACCTTGCCTTCTTTATCGGTCGTGAGTTTTTGGGTCGAATATTGCTCGCCGTCGCGATTGTCGGCGAAAACCATTTTTTCCCTTAACGGAAGTCCGCCAAAGAGCAATTGCAACTTTACATTTTCACCGACCTTTTTGGAGTATGGGTTTTCAAGTGGAAGTATCTCAAGCTTAGATCCGACCCTCGTTTTGGCCGCTCCGGTGCGATTATCCCCAACCTGCAGTATCGTTTTTATATATCGCGAATACCGCTCGCTTCCCTCTTTCATCGACTCTCCGAGACGTTTTCGTTCGTCGATGATGTACTCCATTCCGTCTTCGCGTAGATATTCCTCGAATTTGGCAGCATCGAGCTTTATATATGACCAATTTCGCTCGAGATTGAGCAAGAATGTACCCGAGTGATCGGCCCCGAACTTAAGGAACGGCGTCGATTCGTCCTCAACCAACGGGCGCATGTCAAATTTGCCGTCGTTCGACAGCATATCGAATGAGATCGTCTTCGACGCCTGATATGGACGCTCTTCGTCCTTCTTCAGCGCTTCGCCGCTAAATAATCGGATCTGGCCGCGTTCGTTCAGCTTTAAGAAAAAGCTATCGCTCTCCAGCCAAAACTCGTGAGCAAATATGGGCGCAGCCAGAATTAAAACGACTAGAACAGAAATAATTGTTCTCATTGATCCTCAGTTGAAAGCTCCGCCCGCTCCGGCATTTCGATCGGTGAATCGCTGGTCACGTCGTGCTCGAGATTTTCGCTTTTGAGCCGATTCTGCCAGGCGGCTTCGACAAACGAAACGAAAAGCGGATGCGGCTTGAGCGGTTTAGACTTATATTCAGGGTGAAACTGGCACGCGGCGAAAAATGGATGCGCGTCCCGCGAGAGCTCGATCATCTCGACAAATTTACCGTCGGGCGAAACTCCGCTGAATATCAGGCCTTCGCGTTCGAGAGCCTCGCGATACGCGGGGTTAAACTCGAACCGGTGCCGATGCCTCTCACCGATCTCGGCCTCACCGTGGTAAACCTCACGGGCAAGCGAATCTTCCTTCAGCAGGCACGGATAATTGCCGAGCCGCATCGTACCGCCGAGTTCGTCGACATCGACCAGATCACGCAGCTTGAATATCACAGGAAACGGCGTTTCCTCGTTAAACTCGGTCGAATCGGCATCGCGAAGTCCGCAGACACTCCGAGCGAATTCGATACAAGCCGTTTGCATTCCCAAACAGATGCCGAAATACGGAGTTCCCGAACGGCGGGCATACTTGATCGCCTTCAACATCCCGCCGATACCTCGTTTGCCGAATCCGCCCGGGACCAGAACCGCGTCGAAATCCTGCAGAGCGTTTTCGTAATCGTCCGTCATCAGATTCTCGGATTCGATCCAATTAACGTTGACGCGAAGATTGTTCGCGACGCCGGCGTGGGTCAATGCCTCGCGAAGCGATTTATACGAATCTTCGAGCTCGACATATTTTCCAACGATCGCGATCTTGACGACGCCGCCGGTCGGGTCTTTGATCGTCGAGACTAATTCTCTCCATTTCGTCAGATCGGCGTGTGGAAACTGTTCGGTCAGATTCAGATCGCTGACGATCAGATCGTCGAGTCCCTGTTCGCGAAACGCAAGCGGCACCTCGTAGATCGACGGCACATCTAGCGCGGAGATCACAGCATTTTCCTGAACGTTGCAGAAAAGTCCGATCTTTTTCCGCAGATCCGACGGCAAGGGGCGATCAGAACGGCATAGCAGAATGTCAGGCGAGATGCCGATCTCGCGGAGTTCGCGAACGCTGTGCTGTGTCGGCTTCGTTTTAAGTTCGCCGGCAGCCGCGATGAACGGCACCAGTGTAACGTGAATAAATATCGCATTCCCGCGGCCTTCTTCATTGCCCATTTGACGGATCGCCTCGAGGAACGGGAGCGATTCGATATCGCCAACCGTGCCGCCGATCTCAACGATCAACACATCCGGCGTATGCATCTCGGCGACCTTTCGAACCGCCATTTTTATCTCGTCGGTGATGTGCGGAATGACTTGGATGGTTTTCCCAAGGTAATCTCCGCGACGCTCTTTGTTGATGACCGACAAATAAATTCGTCCGCTCGTCCAATTATTCGCCTGTGAAAGCTTAGCGTGGGTGAATCGTTCGTAGTGGCCGAGGTCGAGGTCGGTCTCGGCTCCGTCGTCCGTCACGTAAACTTCGCCGTGCTGAAAAGGCGACATCGTGCCGGGATCGACATTTATGTATGGGTCGAGCTTCATCATTTGAACGGTTAACCCGCGAGCCTCGAGCAGCGTCCCGATCGAACTCGCCGCCAAACCTTTACCCAAACTCGAAACTACGCCGCCTGTGACGAAAATGTACTTTGTCATAATGTTTTCCTGGCTCAGAGTGCAAGCTTTAGCTTCTCCAGCCACATACAGGGTTACGCCTGCACTCTGAACTCAATCTTCCCCTTCCGCCTTCCTTCTCGCTTTTTTTTCTGAAAAGTGCCTTCCTTCATCTGCGTGATCACTTCACGCTTTTTTGCCTCGGCCGGATCCATCAGTTCCTGAAGAGCATTCATCGACGCTCCGAGCATCGTTGTACCTTCGGCAGCGTTTCGCTCAAATTCATCGGAGGTACTGACGCGCGGCTTGCTCAGCACCTTGAGCCCAACGATCGCTCCGACGACAAGCAAAACAAAGAAACTTAATCCGAACCAGTCACCCATTAAACTCTCGCTTTAGACATCACCAAATCTGAAATTTCAAATTTGAGATTCAGATCTCCGATCGTCTTACAATTGCTCGAACACGCTCGAGATCGTCCAGCGTATCAACGCCGATAGATGGCTCATCGACCTCAACGACCTTGATCTTTGCTCCATTTTCCAAAGCCCGGAGCTGTTCGAGCATTTCGATCTTTTCCAATCTTCCCTGCGGCATTGCAGCAAACTTCAATAAAAACTCTCGCCGATAGACGTAAAGCCCGGTATGATTGCGAAACAGCGACAACAAACTGGGCTCCTTTTCAATCGCGACCTCTAAACTTCCGTAATGGATAACTGCGTCTCGCGGGTACGGTATCGGCGAACGAGAAAAATAAACGGCGTAACCCTTATCGTCGGTCACCACTTTAACGATATTTCCATTGATAAGGTCGGCTGTTGTTTCGATCGCTTCGTACGTCGTGGACATATCGGCCGATTCGTCAGAGATCAACGAATCGACCGCTTTTTCGATCGTCCGCGGCGAGATCGTCGGCTCGTCGCCCTGAACATTAACTACGATCGAACCTTCGGGCAAAGTCTCGGCAACCTCCGCCAAACGGTCGCTGCCCGACTGATGACCGGGCGAAGTCATCCTCGCCTCGCCGCCGTTTTCGGTAACAACTTCAAAAATCCGTTGATCGTCCGTCGCAACGATCACACGCGAAACGTTCCGAGCTTTCTTTGCCTGACCTAACGTGTGCAATATCAACGGTTTACCGGCGATATCGAGCAACATTTTCCCGGGCAACCGAATAGACGAATACCGGGCAGGAATAATTGCGATCACTAATTTTGATTGGAAATTCCCGTGTTGTTCCACGGATTTTCAGGTTATCTGCATTTACCTCAAAAAGCAAGATTGAAAACCAATTTTGAATGTATTCGCCCATTAGCTAGAATCTGACTCGTGGAAGAATCAGAAAAAGTAGAACACTATTCAACACCCGAAAATACGGAAAGCCGCACCGGAACGATCGTGCCGACGCCGAACGATCCGCCATGGAACAGTCCGATCGCGTTTGGGACTTGGATAATTAGCGTCCTTCTAATCGTACTACTGCCGACTCTGTTCCTGTTGCCTTACGCGATGACGCTCAAACCGCCGATCGTCGCGAGCGAGGCTTTGGTCGAATTTGCTAAGACCGATCCGACGGCAATTCTCCTGCAGATCTTATCGATCTTCCCGGCACACATTTTGACATTGGTTTTCGCGTGGATAGTCGTGACTCGCGGTCGAAAATACTCGTTTCGGAAAATGCTCGGCTGGGAAAGCGGCGGGATCTCGTGGTGGTACTATCCGGTCATACTTTTCGCGTTTTTAGCGATCGCAGCGGCGGTTTCGTCGATCTCACCGGAGCAGGACAACGATCTGCTTAGAATATTGAGAAGTTCACGTTCTGCGGTCTACCTAGTCGCGTTTTTAGCAACTTTTACGGCCCCGATCGTCGAGGAAATAGTCTACCGAGGAGTTTTGTACTCGGCATTTCAACGTTCGATCGGCGTACCGGCGGCATTCTGCCTCGTCACTTTTCTCTTCGCACTCGTCCACGTACCTCAATATTATCCGAGTTACTCGACGATCTTTCTACTCGTTTTATTGAGCGTTTCGTTAACGGCACTGCGGGTGAAGTCAAAGAATCTGCTTCCCTGCATCATCCTGCACACCCTTTTCAACGGCTTCCAATCGTTCATTCTTATAATTGAGCCATTCCTCGCGAAGCCCGAAACGTCGCCGGCACCCGCATTCATCAATCAACTTTTGAAATAAAAAGAACGTGAGAATTTTCATTCTCACGCTCATGTTTCGTTCAAAAAATAAAGTTTAGCGAGGCTTCGAGTCCTTACTCGCCGGAGCACTTTCAACTATAACTCTCGGAGTCCTCGTAATAGGAAAACTCGACGGTTGACTGTCAGTATTGTAATCGGGTGCCGTCCGGATCGGCGAGTTGTCTCTCGATCCGCCGCCATTATTTTCCATTTGAACAAATGGAGGTCTTGAACCACGGTCGCGGGTCATTGGACTTTCTTCACCAGGCATATTCTCGATCCGACGAGTACGCGTTTTTATCTCGGCGGTTACCGGCGTCGTAGTTGAAGTCGGCGGATAGTAAACGACTATCGGCAGGTTGTACCAGTCGATTCCGCTACCGTATCCGTATCCGTAGGGCGAATACCAGCCACGACCGAACGGCAAGAAGCATGCTCCGCCTAAGGCCTGATCAAAGACCCAAAGTCCGAACGAATTGTACATTCCCCAACGTCCGCCGTTGAAAGAATTTATCAACAATCCACGAATTGCTCGGTCTTTGAGTGCTGCAGACGCTTTGGCAACTTGTTTCCCTCGGACTTTGCTCCATGCAGCCAATTCATCATTATTGTCGCGATCAAATTTTTCTAAAGTTACCTTGTTAGAGAATATGGTTCCAACTCGGCCTTTCTTAACCACTGTTTTCGCTACGTCACCAAGTTCGGCACGGCCTTCCCATACCGAGATCTTCGCGCTGCCGGTGCGATCGACATCGATGCGATAAACGCCGGATTCGATCAATGAAATTCGTCCTTTCGGCGAAACGATAGAAACTTTGAATTCATTATCGGCGAAAACCTCAAACATCGCGGTTCCGCTTTCAATCCTTATCTTCAGGTCATCGAGCGAAGTAGTTTTTAACTCAAAGTTAGTATTCGCTCCGACACGCATATAGGAACCGGGATTCAGAAGAACCTCCAGCCGTCCATTTTCTGAGGTTGAGACGCGATCGCCGATATCGAGTTCGTCACCCTTGACGAGTTGACCGGAACGGCCGCTATTTCTGGCAACCGTCACCGTACCTTCCGTGTAGTTAACGCCGCCGGCTCTCGCCGAAATAACGTACTTATCACCTGCCGCTGAGGTCACACGACTGCTCTGGGCGAAAACTGAAATGCCCAGCAGCATCGCTATGCCAACACAAAAAACAAAACTTAAAGATTTTTTGGCCATGATTTCTCCTATTTCGGAAAGTTCTTTCTTCGATACTATGCTCTTCCGATCGAAATATCAAACAATTTCGCGAGCGATCGACCTATTTATATCTTCGCTAACATTCTAACTTTTCCGAACAACCATTCTGGATCGAACGTACTCTAATCAGATGCCGGACAATGGTCAACGGCTGCCTGCAAGGGCGAAACATATGGCAAGTTACAGGAATCCGGATCATTCTTTCTCGCCGATCGAGGTTATCGAGCGCCTCCTGCAGATTCGCGACGAGTTGGGGTTTAGCGAGACATTATATCTTGACCGATCACAGCATCTTACCGATTTCCTTGATTCCTACGGGTTTGATATTTACGCATTTTCGACCGGCAACGAAAAAATTACGTTCGATGTTTATCGAACGCCCGTAGTTCCGGGCGGCGATCTCGTTCATTGTTCGCTGACGGCTCACTAACACACAATTTCCAACAACTGAATGAACGCTCAGAAGGCCGCCAAGCAATTGGCGGCCTTCTCGTTTATAAAGCTTTCACAATAAACAGGGTTCCATCGTCGTCGAGAAACTTGCGTTCGGTAAAATCAGCAACACCCTTTCGGACGTGATCGATCATTTTTTTCGCGGGAAGATGGATCCCATCTAAAATACGTTTGGCAAATCGATCCTGTCCATACTCGTCACCACTTGGGTTCGCGGCCTCAGTGATGCCGTCAGTGTAAATGACCAACACCTGTCCGGGCTCAAAGCGAATAAAATGCTGATGATAATGAGCGTCGGCGAACATTCCAAGCGGCACATCGCCGTATTCAACGAAGCGATATTCGCCGTCGGGTTTGATCAGCAGCGGCGGATTATGTCCGGCATTCGAGAACACGAAAGTCTTATTCGTCGAGTCCAAAAGGCCGTAAATTCCGGTGATAAACTGATTATCCTTGATCGAATCGCGAAGTAGATTGTTGACCTTCGAAAAAGCGATATGCGGGGCGTATCCGATCTGAACCGCAGACCGAAGCGATGCCCGCAGGAAAGACATCAAAAGTGCCGCCGGAATTCCCTTTCCCACCGCGTCCGCGACAACGATGCCAATCTGATCGTCAAAAACGCTCACCCAGTCGTAATAATCACCCGAGACTTCCTCCGCCGGAAAAATATATGCACTGATATCGAAGTTCGTGATCGCAGGGTCGTGTTCCGGCAATAGTTCAAGTTGGACCTGTCGTGCGATCTCTAGTTGGGCCTGAATTCGCTTTTTCTCGACAACCTCTTCGTGCAACCGGACCTTCTCAATAATTATCGCGACCTGCGATGTCAGGAGTTGTAGAACTGCGAGATCATCTTCCGAATAGGCATCGAGCCGATCGCTTTCGAGATCAAAGACACCAATGACGCGGTCGTTCGAAACGATCGGAGCGAGCATTTCTGAGCGGGTCAATTCACGGGCGGCGAAATATCTATCGTCCAAACTGACATCGGCCGAAATTATCGGTTTCCCGCTCTGTGCAACCGTTCCGAGAAATCCCTCGCCGAGTTTCAGCCTCGGCTCGATCAAGTCAAAACTGATCTGGTAACCGCGAATCACCTTCGATTTAAATATATAAGGGCTTTTGTCCTCGGGGCTGAATTCGATCAAATAGATACCGGCGGCATCGTACGGGATCAGGGAAACAAGCGTGTCCATCACCAAATTCAAAACCTCGTCTAGATCGAGCGATCGGCTGATGGTCTTGGTGATCTCGAGCAACATTCGCAGCTTGTCAACTGTCGAGAGATCCGGAGATGGATTTTGATCGGCTGGCTGTGTCATCTTTTTTTAGATACGTCGGATTATACCTTATCCGCTGATTACTTTAGTGGAGTAAAGATCCCAGAGCCGCGACACCTTTATCCGAAACTCGACCAGTGCCCGACTGACGTTAAAATGTCTGGCGATCTCATTCACTGTCTTTCCCTGACCGACCATTCGTCTTAGAGCGGTGTACGGAACGAGTGCCGCCGTGCCTGTGGAGTACGCCTCTTCCTCGATCGCCTCGTTATAATCGCGGGCGATCGTCTCGCCATTCTTGTCCTTATTTTTGATCGCCAGACGGCTCGGTTTATGGCCCAGGAAAAGATGGCAGATCTCCTCCATCAGCGTGGCATGCTGTCTGGTTCGAGCGTGTGTCGGATTGAGAATAATGAGTTTTTGGCCGTCAGATAAAGTTTGCGAAGCCGCTCCGCCTGACCACGCACCTTTTCCGTCTCCGATGAGATGAGCCTTCGTCGCCTCGCTGAGCAGCGGTTCGATCACATCGTACGGGGCGACCAATAATTTCGCTCGTCTGGCAAGGTCGAACGGGTCGAGCGGATCATCATCTCGCCTTAGGCCCGCGAACTCACGTAATCCTTTCGCCCTGATCTCGTGATGCCTTCCTTTCTGGGTCGGAGGCAGTTCCTCAAGATGTGATAACTTCATATTCGAAGAATATGAGCTCGAAAATACTTAGGTAACTAAACTTCCTTATATTCCGAGTCCACGTCCTCGCTCGACAATGCGACACGGTAATTGCTCGATTGTTTTTGCTTGGTTATCAACAGATCATCCTTCGTCTTAAGCAGATCCGCTCTGTTATAAACGGAGAGTTCGAAATTGTAACCGTGCGTGATCGCGTCTTTCGGGCAGGCCTCGACACAGAAACCGCAAAAAATGCAGCGGCCGTAATCAATGTTGTAAACCTTCGCATACCGCTCATCGCGGCCGATGCGTTCTGCATACGGACGAGCGTCGTCCTCAGCCTCAATATATATGCAATCCGACGGACACGCGGCAGCACAAAGATAACAGGCGACGCATTTTTCTTTGCCGGCCTCGTCAACGTGAAGCAAGTGCTGACCACGATATCTAGGTTGCACCGTGATCGGCACATCCGGATACTGAACGGTCCATTTCGCTTTCGGGATCTCCGAAAGTGTCCGCCTCATCCCTTTCAGAACCGCGACAGTGGATTGAATTACGTCTGATACTAATGACATCTAATTCTAGTAACCTTGGAGCATTGAGCCCCCGATCATTCCGGCGTATACCAGAATGACCACAATGTAATAAGCCATCCCGATCAAGAAGAAGATGCCGCCAGTGATCATACCGGCGATCGCGAGGCCCTTGCCTCCGAAATTCGCAGGGTCGGCATTTACCTTCTTCATGGCCATGAACCCGGTGATCAGTGCTGCGGCTCCGGTTACCGGTGACACATAGCAGCAGAGAGATAAAATACCGAGCACGAGCGAGATGATCGCCAATGTCTTGTTCGCACCGCCCACACCTGGCGGAGGCGGCTGAAATGGCGTGTTCGAACCGATAGCCTGATTTTGCCAACCTGAATCAGGCGCCGGAGGCGGCGTCCATTCAGCGGGACTCGACGATTGTTCGACCGGCGGCGTCAATCCGGGTGTCAAGACCGGAGCGGGTTCTTCATGAGGCACGGCCTCGAAGACCGGTTCCGCCGGTGTATATTGTTCAACCGGTGTGTACGGTTCCGCCGGAGTGTATGGTTCTGCCGGTGTGTATGAAGGCGTTTCGATCGGCGGCACATCGACGACCGGATTCGGCAAATCGAACGGCGACTTGATCGGTGGTTCCGCCGCAAATGGTGACGGCGGCGGAGTTATCTCAGGAGCGATGAAGGTCGGCGGTTCCGGTGTGGCGATCGGCGGGATCTCCATCAACGGTTCTTCCGATAAATGCTGAGCTCCGAGAGCTTCGCGCATTTCCGAGTCCGACACATACATTGTTTTGAGCGGGTCAGGAGCCGGAATGTCCAGGACGTCTTCCGGCTCGGCGATCGGCGCCTCGAGGTCAGGAAACCCGCCGATCTTCGTCGCTGCCTCGGACGGTGCCGACTCTTCCGCAAAAAACGCATTGCTGCCGACCGGTGGTGCAACCATCGTTGCATACGGATCGAAAGCCGGTGCATCATCGACCAACGGAGTTCCGTCAACCTGACAAAACCGCATTGAATCCTCAAATGTCTTATCGCAACTCGGGCATTTTTTCATAAGTTCCTCTTGATCAGAACCGGCAGCGGAAGCGAGTGGTTCTTTTTAAGCCTTGGGAAAAGTGTAAAGGTCTGAAACTTTTATACTTTAACGCCTAAACTAATTCAAGTTTGCTAAAGAAATACGCGATTTCGATCGCCGCATTCTCATCCGAATCCGAACCGTGAACCGCATTCTCACCGATCGATGCTGCAAAATCCTTACGCAAAGTTCCCTCTGCTGCCTCCGCCGGATTAGTCGCTCCCATCAGCTCACGCCATGCAGGTACCGCTCCGTCTTTTTCGAGTGCCAAAACCACGCACGGACCGCTCGACATAAACTCCGTCAACTCACCAAAGAACGGCCGTGCCGCGTGAACAGCATAAAATCCCTCAGCCTGTTTCAACGACTGATGGATCAGCTTCATCCCTCTGACCTTAAACCCCGCCGCAATGGCACGATCCACGATCTTCCCCGCATTCCCCGCCCGAACCGCGTCAGGCTTGATAATTCCAAATGTTAAATTGCTCATAATCAATAATAATTTCGTAGTTTCTATTTTGTGCTAATAATGAAAGTTTGGAGCTATATATCTCCCCTCAATAACGCAATCCAAGTACATTTCGCCTTTTGTAGAAGAAACGAAGATAAAGTCGCGTACTATTTTCTTTTCAAATCCGGACTCCGGTTTATCGAAACTGACCACGTACTTCTTTAATCCCGTACTATCGGTCGGATTCGCCGAATAGGGCAGCTTTAGTAAGTAACTACCTTCTTCATCCGTCACGGTTTGAAATGTTGTGCCACCGCCATCAACCGCTTTGACTTTAACTTGGGTGACAACCGCCCCCATCGCATCGTAAACGGTTCCGGTTAATACGGCCGTTTGTGCATTTCCGAACAAACCAAATGTACTGACGAGTAAACAAATAAAAAGAGCTTTCATGCCATACCTCCGCCCGTTACGCCGCGTCAAACTTGTCCCAGTTCAAACCAAGCTGTTTAATTGCGGCTCGTAACGTGCCAATTTTCAGGTCTTTGCTTCCCCAATCAGGAACCGGTGAACCGCAATTCTCTAGCGGATTAATCCATTTACGATGCGAGCCGCCTTTACTCTTTAGCTCAACACAGCCTAGTTTCCTGAGTTTTTTCTCTACCTCTCGATACTTCACGCCGCTTCCAAGTGTATTATCGTGTCAGCCAAAAATGGAGCCATACCGTTGATCGGGTTTAGCACAGACGGCAAAGGCTTCTTGAGATGTTCGTAGATCTCGACGACCGCCTGTAAGGCATCGCTGACATTTGGCTCGATCTCGTCCCACGTATCGGCTTCGGTGATAAGTTCGGGTAAGACAGGACAAGTTATCGTCCATCCACCTTCAGGCTGTGGAGCCAACACCAACGGCAATTTATAAAAGTTATCCATAAATCCCTCCTCTCTATCTTAACATCGGCTCATACGAACCGCTCTCTCATTTCCGCATCGATCCGC
>JAYSZT010000240.1:0-8086 GCA_043737915.1 Acidobacteriota bacterium | reverse complement strand
CAAGCAAGGTCGCGACGACAAAGACCGCAGGGATTCTCGGCGATGACCTCGCGGTGAACGCGGAGAAGGCAACGGGCTTCGTATCGTCCCGCGAGCTGCCGGTGTTGTGGGCGATCACAAAGGGATCGTTCATTAACAAGCTGATAATTGTACCTATCGCGTTCGTACTTAATGTGATCTATCCGCCGGCGATCATCGTTGCACTGCTGGCTGGCGGCGTCTATCTCGCGTACGAAGGCGTCGAGAAGATATTGCACTGGATATTTCATCGGAACGAGCATTCCCACGCCCCGGCTGAAGTTTCCCCGGACGATACCGAAGATGCCGAAAAGGTAAAGGTCAAGTCCGCGATCTCAACCGATTTCATCCTTTCGATAGAGATAGTCATCATTGCTCTGGGAACGGTGCTCGAAAGGACGCTTGCTATTCAGATAATTACGGTTTCTGTTGTCGCTTTGATAGCAACGGTCGGTGTGTATGGACTTGTAGCGATCATTGTTCGAATGGACGAGATCGGATTCAAACTTATCGGTCCTGCGGACGAAGACGGTGTGACCATTAGAAAAGGAGTATTACCCAAAGTCGGGCAGTTCCTCGTCAACCTGCTGCCAATGGTCATCCGCTTCCTAAGCGTCGTCGGCACGATCGCACTCATCCTCGTCGCCGGCGGAATATTTGCCCACAATATTCACTTCCTACACGACCTGCTGCCGCAAGTACCGTCGATAGTTAAGGAAGTTGTTTACGGGATCGTAGTTGGGCTGATCGCAGTCGGAGTTATGACCGTCGCAAAGAAAGCCATATCGACCTATCGCGAAAACAAGAAGCCTGCTTTGTGAGGTATCACATCGGAATCTTGACGCCATTATTTTCGGCGAATTCTTTAGCTTCTTCGTAACCGGCGTCAACGTGTCGGATCACGCCCATGCCAGGGTCGGTGGTTAGGACCCGTTCGATGCGTTTGGCGGCTTCGGGCGTGCCGTCGGCTACGATGACTTGGCCGGCGTGAAGCGAATAACCTATGCCGACGCCGCCGCCGTGGTGAAGGGAAACCCATGTTGCACCGCCCGCTACGTTTATCATTGCGTTGAGATAAACCCAGTCGGCGATGGCGTCGGAGCCGTCGAGCATTGCTTCGGTCTCGCGGTTAGGCGAGGCGACGCTGCCGCAGTCGAGATGATCACGACCGATGACGATCGGTGCCTTCAATTCTCCTGACGCGACCATTTCGTTGAGCCTAAGGCCTGCTTTCGCCCGTTCGCCGTAGCCGAGCCAGCAGATCCGGGCGGGCAATCCTTGGAATTCAACCTTTTCCTGAGCCATCGTAAGCCATTTAGTCAGGTGGTCGTCGTGAGGAAACAGATTCATAATTGCCTCGTCGGTGCGATAGATGTCCTCTTTGTCGCCTGACAGAGCGACCCAGCGAAACGGACCTTTGCCTTCGCAGAAGAGCGGACGAATATAGGCAGGAACAAATCCGGGATAGTCGAAGGCGTTTGCAACGCCGTTGTCCTTCGCTCGTTGCCGCAGATTATTGCCGTAATCAAAAACGATCGAGCCGCGTCGCTGGAATTCGAGCATTGCCTCGACATGTTTCGACATCGAATCCATTGCCCGGCGCTCATATTCGGTTTGGTTCGATTTGCGAAGTTGTGTAGCCTCGTCGATATCGAGACCGACGGGAATGTATCCATACTGTACATCGTGCGCCGAGGTTTGATCGGTAACGACGTCCGGATGAATGCCGAGATCCAACAGTTTCCAGAGCACTTCCGAAGCGTTGCCGTGGAGAGCAATCGACCTAGCCTGTTTATTATCAACAGCTTCGCGTACAAGAGTTAAAGCTTCGTCGAGGTCTTTCGCGGCGACGTCGACCTGCTTTAGCTGTAAGCGACGTTCGATGCGCCAGGGATCTACGTCGATCAAAAGGCCGACGCCACCGTTGAACGTGATCGCCTGGGCTTGAGCGCCGCCCATTTCGCCGAGTCCGGCGGTAAGGACGAACTTACCCGATAGATCGCCCCAACCATTCAACCGTGCGAGTGATCCGAATGTCTCATACGTGCCCTGAAGAATGCCCTGTGTGCCGATATAAATCCACGAACCCGCAGTCATCTGCCCGTACATCATTAGCCCATCCCGTTCGTATTGGTCGAACTGCTCTTGCGTCGCCCAATGAGGAACGATGTTGGAATTAGCGATCAAAACTCTCGGTGCGTCCGCGTGACTCTTGAAAATGCCTACCGGCTTGCCCGATTGAACCATCAATGTCTCATCCTCGCCGAGGTCCTTGAGCGACGCAAGGATCGCATCAAAACACTCCCAATTCCTCGCCGCCTTGCCGCGTCCGCCATAAATGATCAAATTATCCGGATCGAACGCCACATCGGGGTCAAGATTATTCTGTATCATCCGATAAGCGGCCTCGATCAGCCAGTTTTTGCAGGTGAGTTCTGTGCCGGTCGGGGCGTGTATCTCTCGTTTCATAGGGTTGTAACTATTTGGTTTTAGACTATAATAGCCTCATTTCCGGGGAAAGAAAATTTACAGCTACGTCAATAATATGGTTGCTAATCAAGAAAATATTGACGGCGTGAGACAAGTCAGGGTTAGCGTGGGAAAATTGATCTAGATTTCAAGCCCGAGGCAACGTCATCATGGCTGAAGGAAATATTGTTATGAAAATAAGGATTATAGGATCGGCATTTATCGCATTGGTCGGGCTCACGGGAGTTCTGTTTGGTCAGGTGCAAAAGCCTAAAACGCCGAAGTTCGATGCGAAACTGGCGAAAAAGCTCGGTGCGGATGAACGTGGGATGAAGATGTTTGTTCTTTGCATCCTAAAAACAGGTCCGAAGGACGGTGACTTCAAGGGCAAGGAACGGGACGAGATCTTTGCGGGGCATTTCGCAAATATCACGAAGCTTGCGGACAAGGGCAAACTTGCAGTTGCCGGGCCGTTTGAGAAGAACGATAGGAATTATCGCGGGTTATATATTTTCAATGTCGCGACGATCGAGGAAGCTGAGCAGCTTGTGGTGATGGATCCGGCAGTGAAAGCGGGCGTTTTCTTGCCGGAATTGACGCTTTGGTACGGCTCCGCCGCGATGATGACGGTCGCCGAGACCCATAAGAAGTTGCAGAAGCCGAAAAAATAATGCAGCAAGCCGAACTGATCATTCATAACGCCGTGCAACTTGTGACCTGTGCTTCGAGCGGACGTCCGAAGCGGGGTGACGCGATGCGTGACGTTGGCATTATCGCGGGAGGTGCAGTAGCGGTTCTCGATGGGAAGTTTGCGGGTGTTGGGGCTTCGGCGGAGATCCTGGCTGCCTTTTCTTCAGAAAAAATCATTGATGCCGAAGGGCGTGTGGTTTGTCCGGGGTTTGTCGATCCGCATACCCACATTGTCTACGCGGGTGATCGTTTGAACGAGTTTGAATTGAAGATCAAGGGTGCGGATTACCTGGAGATCTTGACGGGCGGCGGCGGGATCAACTCTACGGTGACGCAGACTCGAGCGGCCTCGACCGAAGCGTTGATCGAGCAAGGTTTGTCGCGGCTTGATAAGATGCTGGCGTGCGGGACGACGACGGTTGAGATCAAGACGGGTTACGGGCTCGACACGGACGGGGAATTGAAGATGCTGGCGGTGATCGCTGAGCTTGATAAAAGGCACGCAATCGACATTGTGCCGACGTTCCTTGCGGCTCATGCGATACCGCTGGAGTTTAAGGAAAATTCTGAGAAATACGTTAATCTCATCTCCGACACGATGCTCTCCGCGGCGTGGAAATGGTTCGTCGGATCGCATTTTTATGGCCGCGTGCCATTCTTTTGCGACGTGTTCTGCGAGAAAGGCGCGTTCACGCTCGCACAGTCTAAGAAGATTCTCGAAACCGCAAAGAGCCTCGGCTTTAAGCTAAAGGCACACGTCGATCAGTTCACAAACCTCGGCGGATCGCGGCTGGCGATCGAGATGGGAGCCGTGTCGATCGACCATCTGGATGCGATCTCCGATGAGGAGATTGCCTTATTGGCCAAAAGCAATACGATCGGGATTGTCATTCCGACAGAGAATTTCAGTGCGGGCAAGACGCAGTTCGCGAATGCCCGAAAGTTGATCGAATCAGGCTGTGTGGTTGCTCTATCGACCGATTACAATCCCGGCTCCGCACCTTGCCCTTCGCAGCCGATGGCGATGGCGATCGCATGTCGTTATCAAAAGCTGATGCCAAGCGAAGCGTTGAACGCAGCGACGATCAACGCAGCCTTTGCGATAGGACTCGGCGATCACGCTGGATCGATCGAAGTAGGGAAATCGGCTGACATGTTGGTTTTCGATTCAAAAGATTACAGAGAGATCGCGGCAGAATTCGGTGGAAATCTAGTCATAGATGTCGTAAAAGCGGGAAAAGTAGTTCGGTCCAACGCCCAAGGACATATTGGGAAGTTCTAAAAGCCGTTGCGGGACATATGGATAAATGATCGATGAAATAGTAATAGATGGCGAGAATTTGACGTTCGAGCAGGTGTTGGCAGTGGCGAATGGCGTGGCGGACGGGCCGCGTGTCGTATTGTCTGAGGGGGCGAAGGCGTTGGTGAACCGTTCGGCGGCAGCGGTGCAGACTTTGCTCGATCGCGGTGAGATCGCCTACGGCATCACGACGGGTTTTGGGGCATTCAAGGACAAATTGATCAGTCGTGCCGACGTGGAGACCTTACAGCGGAACATCGTCGTCAGTCACGCCGTCGGCGTGGGCAACGCGTTCGACACGGCAAGAGTACGGGCGATCATGTTGATCCGTGCGAACACGCTCGCACGCGGATTCTCGGGCATCAAACTCGCGACGCTTGAGATGATCCTCGAGTTCCTCAATCGCGGTGTCCACCCCATCATTCCCGAAAAGGGCAGCCTTGGAGCGAGTGGCGATCTCGCTCCGCTCGCACACTTTGCGTGCGTCCTGATAGGCGAAGGCGAGGCGGAATATGAGGGCGAGGTCGTTCGCGGAGCCGAGGCACTCCGACGCTCCGGCCTATCGCCGATCACGCTCGCGGCCAAGGAAGGCCTCGCATTGACCAATGGAACGACCGTTATGACGGCGGTCGGATTGCTTGAGACGGCGAAGGCGATCCGCCTCGCGAAGGTTGCCGACGTCGCGGGTAGTCTCAGCCTCGAAGCGTTGAACGGCACGCTCTCCGCCTTTGACGAACGCATTCACGCCTTACGGCCGCATCCGCGGCAGATCGAATGTGCAAGGAATTTGAGAGAAATACTGTCGGAAAGCGGGTTTGTAAGGGAATTCGACGCGTCGAACGTGCAGGATGCTTACACGCTCAGGTGTATGCCCCAGGTACACGGAGCCTGCCGCGATGCCATCGCCTACGCCGAATGGCTACTCAAACTCGAACTCAATTCCGTAACGGACAATCCGTTGATATTCGCTGACGATGCGAGCGACAAGATCGAGGTAATCAGCGGCGGGAACTTTCACGGCGAACCGCTTGCTCTCGCTTTCGATTACCTCGCGATCGCTTTGAGCGAACTCGGCAATATTTCCGAACGCCGCATCATGCGTCTGACCGATGAAGACTCGAACGCCCACATTCTACCGCCGTTCTTAACCGAACACGGCGGAATCAACTCCGGATTCATGATCGTGCAGTACACGGCCGCGGCTTTGTGCACGGAGAACAAGATCCTTGCCCATCCCGCAAGTGTTGATACGATACCGAGTTCGGCAAATGTCGAGGACCACGTCTCAATGGGAGCGACTGCCGCCCTCAAACTGAGACAAGTCGCGGACAACCTCGAACACATCCTTTCCCTCGAACTATTCTGCGCCGCTCAGGGCGTTGATTTTAGAAAGAAAAAGTTCGGTGCGGACAAATTGCTCGGCAAAGGAACACGCGGAATCTATGCGGCGATCCGCGATAAGATACCGTTCATCGAACGCGACGAATATATGAAAGACCACATGAACGCCGCTCACACGATCGTCGCGGAGTTTGAAGAAGATAAATATTGAGGCACTATGAAACGAGAAAGATTGATCGCATTAACGGTCGCCGTTGGCTTCGGAGCGAGTTGCTGGTCGATGGGAGCGAGCACCACCAGTTCAAAACCGGCCGACGAGACCAACATAAGCGTTGCCGCGACACCAAAGCCGAAGTCGTCCGCGACTCCGGTCAGCAATTCAAAGATGCCTGAGACCAGTTCGCCTAAATCATACATGCAGAATCTCGCCTCGGACTTTGCCCCGCCGACGGACGACGCCGGCAAGCTGTTGTTGCGAGAGTACGGATCGGTCTTCGTCGCGAAAGGCGGAGTAAATCCGCCCAAAAAGGTTGTTTTCAAAAATGAGGCCGACGTCAGAGCATTCCAGTCAAGCCTGCAGCAATCCAGCGAATCGATCGGCGGTATGAACGTCACGCTCCAAACGCCCGCATTAACGGCCCTAAAAGCCGCAATCGCTGAGGCACGCAAGTCGAATCTCACCATCGGCCCACGCGGAGCAGACTCTTCGCGCCGTGGTTACGACCAGACGGTAACTCTTTGGGCGAGCCGCGTGAACCCCGGCTTCACTTATTGGGTCGCCAAAGGCCGAGTTACGCAAGTCGAGGCTAGCCGGATCAAAAAACTGTCACCATTTGAACAAGTTCCCGAAATTTTGAAACTTGAGCAGCTGGGAATTTACTTCGCCAAAGACTTGTCGAAGTCGATCATCTATTCCGTCGCCCCTCCGGGAACTTCACAGCACATTTCATTGCTCGCCCTTGATGTTAAGGAATTCGAAAACGCCCGCGTACGTGCGATCCTCGCCAGCAACGGATGGTTCCAAACGGTCGCGTCCGATCTACCGCATTTTACTTACCTTGGTGTAAAGGAAAGTGAATTGCCGGGCCTCGGACTAAAGAAAGTGGTGAGCGGAGGCCGGGACTTCTGGGTTCCCGATATTTGATCAGGAAGAATGAAAAGTCGGCTTATGTTAGGAGAAATAGTTTTGGATGATGAGAAAGAAATGGTACACCCGGCAAGATTCGAACTTGCGACCCTCTGATTCGAAGTCAGATACTCTATCCAGCTGAGCTACGGGTGCGTGACCAACCTAGAGTTTAGATTGAGCAACGTGCTTTTGCAAACAAGCGAATAAATTACGATTTTTGCAGGCTTCGCACATGTTTGATCAAAGCCTGAATTTCGGCGTCGGACAATTTTGATTTAAATGCCGGCATTCCGTCCTCCGGAAAACCATCGGCGATGTATTTATAAAACTTCTCATCGGGTTTCGCCGCCATTTTTGCAGTTGTTATGTCGTCCGGTTCGATCGTGTTGCCCTCGACCGTCACTTTCCCACCCTTCCCACTCTCTTTGTGGCAGACGGCACAGTTTGCCGAGTAGAGTTGTTTCGCCATTGCCATTTCGTCGGGTTGTGTGGCGGTAGTTGCGGGTGTTGCAGGAGTCGCCGCTGCCGATTTGTTGGCGGTCGCATTCGAAACATTCGGAGTCGAACTTTGCCCGCAGGCAACAGCAAAAAACGCGGCCGCAACAATGATGACGAAAAGCTTAAATAAATTCATCTAACACTCCGAAAGATTCAGGACTATAACAATGGAAATCTTACCCCACGCCTGTTTTGAATGCAACGGTCATTTTTAACGAAATTAACTTTACGAAGTAGGTAGCGGACTGGATCTCTAACTTGCCGTCCACTTCGAAATAATCTATCGTTTGCAAATGAAACGAACACTCTTATCGGTAATCTTTCTGTCTATTTCTTCGGCCTCGGTATTCGCACAAACAACTAGCTCTTCGGCATCGAAAATCAATATTGGCGGAGTGGCGGATCAGGTCACTGTCCGACGAGATGAGCGGAGCATTCCGTACATCGAAGCGAAGTCGGATGCCGATGCATACTTTGCTCAGGGATTTGTCACGGCGAGCGATCGGCTGTGGCAGATGGATCTAATGCGGCGGCTTGCGAGAGGCGAGACGGCGGAGATCTTCGGTAAGGCGACGCTTGAGGAAGACAAACGTTGGCGGCGTTTCAATTTTTCTAAGATCGCGGAGGAGGGCATTCAATTT
>JAYSZT010000239.1:0-3491 GCA_043737915.1 Acidobacteriota bacterium | reverse complement strand
GTAAAAAGAATGTGTACGATCAGGATCTGCTCGCACTAACCCCAGCGAGAGTTCCGGTGGCTCTGGCGGCGTAGGATACAGGGATTTTTAACGCAAAGACTCCTAAGGTGCAAAGACGCAAAGGGAGGAATATTTCATTATTCTATAATGGCTTTGAACTCTCTCCGCATTTTTTGAGGCTAATTTTCTTTTTCCCTTTGCGACTTCGCAACTTTGCGTCTCTGCGTTAATTTCTTAAGTTTTAACAATTATGAAGATCACAATTTTGCCCGGCGACGGCATCGGAGTGGAGGTTTGCCGTCAGGCGATCAAGGTGCTCAGCGAGGTAGCGACGGCGTTCGATATCCCGCTCGAAACCGAAGAGCATTTGATCGGCGGTGCCGCGATCCGCAAGACTGGAAATCCATTTCCACCGGAGACCGAGGTCGCTTGCGTGTCGAGCGAAGCCGTTCTGCTCGGGGCGGTCGGCTCGCCGGATTTTGATCATTTGCTGCCACAAGATCGGCCTGAGATCGGGCTTCTCAAGTTGCGAAAGGCTCTCGGCGGCTTTGCCAATCTGCGACCCGCGGCGGCGGTTACGGCATTGATCGGTTCGTCGCCGCTTCGGCCTGAGATATTCGCCGGTACTGATCTGTTGATCGTCCGCGAATTGCTCGGCGGGCTATATTTCGGCGAACCGCGTGGATTTTTGGCCAACGACACTGAGGCATTTAACACGATGAGATACTCGGTCGCTGAGGTCGAACGAGTCGCTCACGTCGCTTTTCAGTCAGCTCAGCGCCGTCGAAAGAAACTGACCTCGGTCGATAAAGCGAACGTCCTCGAGACCTCGCGGCTCTGGCGGCAAACAGTGACCAGCGTCGCTGCAGATTACCCGGACGTGACGCTCGATCATCTATTTGTTGACGCCTGCGCGATGCATTTGGTGACGAATCCGACGATGTTCGACGTGATCCTTACCGAGAATCTATTCGGTGATATTCTATCCGACGAGGCCGCCGTTTTGACCGGTTCGCTCGGAATGCTGGCATCGGCGACGATCGGCGGGAGCGTCGATCTTTTCGAACCGGTACACGGCTCGGCACCTGAGATCGCCGGTAAAAATATTGCCAATCCGCTTGGGGCGATCGCCTCGGCGGCTCTGCTTCTGCGTTACACAGCGAAAAACGACAAGGCAGCCGCTTCGATCGAAAATGCGATAAACTGGGTGCTAGACAAAGGCCACCGAACTGCGGATATCGCTGAGGCTGGTTGTACAATGATAAGTTCGACGGAGGATATGGGCTCGATGGTCGCTCACCGGGCGATCGAATTCGCGAACGTCAACAGTGCGTTCCACGCGGTCTAAGGCAGAACCCGCTGCGTCAGCGGGGGTAACGAAGCGGCAGAGGAAAAGCGGTTCAGATAGATAAAGAGCGCTCGCCGGACCGCCAGCTCGCCGGACCGCCAGCTGACGCGGGCGGTTCTGACAATATAAGATGAAAACACTTTACGACAAGATCTGGGAGACGCACCTCGTGCATCAGGCCGAGGGCAGTCCGTCGCTGATCTACATCGACCTGCATCTAATTCACGAGGTAACGACGCCGCAGGCATTCGAGGGGTTACGGCTCGCCGGGCGACGGGTTCGCCGTCCGGAGCTTACGTTTGGAACGCTCGATCACGCCATTCCGACGATCGGCCGCAACTTGCCGTTCAATGATCCGATCGCCGCTCAACAGGTCAAAACTCTGCGTGAGAATTGCAGGGAATTCGGCATAAAACTTTACGATCTCGACCGCATCGAGCAGGGAATTATTCACGTTTTTGGCCCGGAACAAGGTTTGACGCAGCCTGGGATGACTATCGTCTGCGGCGATTCGCATACCTCGACACATGGCGCGTTCGGAGCGTTGGCTTTTGGTATCGGCACGAGCGAAGTCGAGCACGTTTTCGCTACACAGTGTCTGCAGCAGGACAAATCGAAGAATTTTCGCATCAATGTCGATGGCGAACTCCCATTCGGCGTCACGGCAAAAGATCTCATCCTCGGCATCATCAACCAGATCGGGACCGGCGGTGCGACTCATCACGTTATCGAATACGCAGGTTCGGCCATCCGAAATTTGTCGATGGAAGGCCGGATGACGGTCTGTAATATGAGCATCGAGGGCGGGGCGAAGGCCGGGCTGATCGCTCCTGACGAGACGACATTTGAATACTTAAGCGGCAAAACATTCGCACCAAAAGGCGACGATCTCGAACGAATGGTCGATCAGTGGCGATCGCTGCCGAGCGACGAAGGTGCGAAATTCGACAAGGTTTTGGATATCGACGCATCGACGCTCGAACCCTTCATAACCTGGGGGACTTCGCCCGATATGTCGGTCAAGGTAACCGACTCCGTGCCGGAACTCGGCGACGCCCGCGACGAAAATGAAGTGAAATCATTCGAGCGTGCATATAAATACATGGGCCTTGAACCGGCGACCCGCATCGATCAGGTCAATATCGACCGGGCGTTTATCGGCTCGTGTACGAATTCCCGCATTGAGGACCTCCGCGAGGCCGCCAAGGTCGCTAAAGGCCACAGCGTCAGCGGACGTGTCAACGCAATGGTCGTTCCCGGCTCGATGCTCATCAAAAAGCAGGCAGAGGAAGAAGGTTTGGCGAAGATATTCACCGACGCCGGTTTCGAATGGCGCGATGCCGGATGCTCGATGTGCCTCGCGATGAACGAGGACATTCTAAAAGAAGGCGAACGCTGTGCGTCGACCAGTAACCGCAATTTCGAAGGCCGCCAAGGCCGAGGCGGCCGTACGCATCTTGTCTCGCCATCGATGGCAGCCGCAGCCGCGATCGCCGGGCATTTCGTCGATGTGCGCGACTGGGACTTTAAGGATTAAGTTAACTACAGAGGCACGGAGACCGAGAGAAACCAAGGATTAAAAGACATATTGCTCTCGTCAGCTCTGCGTCTAAGTGCCTCTTTGGTAAAAACTCTTATGCAGAAATTTACGACATTCGACGGGCTCGTTGCTCCGCTGTTTCAGCAGAATATCGACACTGATCAGATCATACCGAAACAGTTCCTGACACGTATCGAGCGAACCGGATTTGGGCAATTTTTGTTCAATGATTGGCGGCTGAATACGGATGGTTCGCCCAAAGGTGAATTTGTTTTGAACGATCCTCGATATTCGGGAGCGTCGGTGCTCGTCGCCGGGCCGAATTTCGGTTGCGGTTCGTCACGCGAACACGCGCCGTGGGCACTGCTCGACTATGGCTTCCGGGCGGTGATCGCTCCTGGCTTCGGCGACATATTTTTCAATAACAGCCTGAAAAACGGACTTCTGCCGGTCGTTCTCGACGAAGCTACCGTCGCCGGGATCGCCGCCAAAGCCCAAACTGCCGACAACTATCGCCTGACCATCGATCTGGTTAATAAGACCGTTTCAGATGTCGATGGCGTCATCGCGGATTTCGATCTCGACGAATTCCGCCGACAGTGT
>JAYSZT010000238.1:0-3507 GCA_043737915.1 Acidobacteriota bacterium | reverse complement strand
ACTTCTCAGTGCACTCGCAGGAAAAAAGAAACGGATTCTGATTTACGAATCAAACTAACATTCCCGCGTTACCGACCGGTACACATTCCAGCTTATTTTTTCAGTTGAAAACCGTCATAACTACATCACCAAACGAGGCCGCCACGTTCATCAAAAACGGCGGCACCGTAGCGTTTGGAACCGAGACCGTATATGGTATCGGCGCCAGTGTTTTTGATGAAGTGGCGATCGCGAAGGTTTTTGCGGCGAAGCAACGTCCGGCTGATAATCCGCTTATCGCTCATATTTCTGACCTTGATCAATTATCAGAGCTTGTCGTCGAAGTTACCCTGAATGCTCAAAAATTCATTTACGCTTTTTTTCCCGGACCGTTGACGATCGTCCTTAGAAAGCAGCCGAGCATACCGGATAATGCGACTGCCGGTCTTGATACCATTGGTGTAAGAATGCCGAAACTAAGGTCCGCAAATGATTTCCTTCGGGCGTGCGAAGTTTCGGTCGTCGCCCCGTCCGCAAATCTCTCAGGCCGTCCCAGCCCCACAACTTGGGAAGCAGTGCTCGAAGACCTCGACGGACGGATCGACTGCCTTCTCACAGGAACCCCAACAAGTATCGGATTGGAATCAACCGTGGTAGATTGCACCGGCGAGTTTCCTGTCCTTCTCCGCTCTGGGTCCGTCACACTCGATCAGTTGAAATCCATTGTGCCGGAAGCAACCATCATAGCGACATCTAACGACATGGCCCCGCGAAGCCCAGGAATGAAGCACCGCCACTATTCACCGCTCGCTAAGGTTTATCTGATCGAGACTGCCGAAGATTTCGAAAATCAAATGCCAAACCCGTCCAGTAACGCGTTCATCGGAACAACTGCACCTCCGACATTCTTTCGCCTCGCCAGAATATGCATTTCGGTCGAAGAATATGCACACGACATTTTCGAATTCTTTCGTGAGTGCGACCGAGCTGGAATTGGCACGATCTATTGTCAAAACGTACCCGAAACCGGGATCGGTGTGGCTTTGATGGATCGACTGCGTCGAGCAGAAAAGGGTTAGATAACTAGCGGGCGGAAACTTCGAGAATGGCGAGTTCACCGTTGTCGGCTATCACCTCGGCTGACAGTTTTTCGTTCGATGTAACCTGAACCAGATATTCAAGCGGCACTAGAACCAGCACCTTCCGCCTATTCTCACGTTCGATCTCGGCTAACACTTCGGCCGGACCGTAGAGTCGCTTCTGTTTACCCGTTTCGTCACGCAACAGGCGACCGGCACCGTAAAATTCCGCATTGTGCGATACCGTGTGCAAGCTCAGAATTGTCTCATTCGAGTATCCTCTATCGCCTGCCTTCTGGATCAACGCCTTCACCGAATCCGTATCGGCAAAACGCGGAACTACCGTCACTAAAGCGACCGTTGTCGCGAGAAAAACGGCAGCCGCAATTAACGGGATCGTCACTCCCCAGCCCTTTCGTTTTTGGACGAGTCCGGAAAGATAAAGTGCAGTCAAAATTATTGCTGCCGGAACCGACGGCAGAATATAGCCCGGAAGTTTAGAACCTGAAAATGAGAAAAATACTAAAGGGACGAGAAGCCACGAGAAGGCGAAAAGTATAAGAGCCCGCGTGTTCCGCAAACCGGCTTCTTGCCCATCTGCCTCTTTACTCTGAAATACCTTTTGAAGCCCTGACCAGATGGCGACAAGAAAAAACGGCAACCATGGCAAGGTCATTAGCGGCAGTACCCAAAAAAAGAAATGGAAGCCCTGCGGATGCTGGAATTTATTTGAAGTGAATCGCTGAAAATGGTGCTGAATAAAAAACTCGTCAACGAATGTATACCCATTCTGAAGATATACGGGCAGGTACCAGATCGCAGCGACCGCGACCGCAAGCAGAGTTCCCCAGAAAAGACTCAGGATAAAAGTGAGGCTCGGCAACCGTCGAGACAGCACGTAATAGAAAACGACTATCGCGAAAGGAAAAACAATGCCGATTAAGCCTTTTGCCAGCAATGCGACCCCGATGAAAACGTAGAATAATAGAAGCGGCAGCGAAACACCAACCCGACCAGCTCCGTCTTCAGAGCCTATCTCGTTTTTCGAATGCCAAACAAAGAAGCTAACCAGAGCGGCGGTCAATGGGAAGGTAATAACTATGTCAAAACTCGCTCCCCGAGAAAAGACGATAATCCCCAAAGTCGAGGCTGCTATCAAGGCAATGTGAAACGCAAAATCAATCTTTTCTCGTGACGAACCCGTCAGACCTCTCCCGAGGATCCAAAGACTGGCGACGGTTCCAAGCCCAAAAATCGCTGAGCCGAATCGGGCCGCGAATTCGTTTACGCCGAAGAGATGATACGAGGTCATCTCAAGCCAATAGAGTAACGCCGGCTTCTCGAACCAAGTAAAACCGCCGAGCGTCGGAGTGACCCAATCGCCTCTATCGAACATTTCGCGCGCGACCTGCGCATAGCGAGGTTCGTCCGGTCCGACAAGCGGTATCGTTAGGCCAAAAAGGAAAGTAAAAACCGTCAAAACGCCGAGAGCGACCTGAATATAGGCACGTGTTCCTCGACGTTCTGATTCTCCAGTCTTTGTAATTTTCAGCGTCATAATTGAGAATGTAAAGTATTGCTGAAAAAGAGTTCGTTATCAAATTATGGTTCAAATTCCCAAGTTAAAGGTCGCTGCGATCGGCGTTGGCAGTCTCGGCCGGCACCATGGAAGAAATTACGCCGAAATGGCCACTGCGGGGCGGGTAGAACTTGTCGGAGTGTGTGACATGGATCCAGACACTGCGATGCGAGTCGCGGCCGACAACAGCTGTCCGCATTTTACAGATTGGCACGAATTGCTAGGGAAAGTTGATGCCGTTTCGATCGCGACACCGACGGAAACACATTGTGAGATCGCATGTGCGTTTTTGGAAGACGGTGTTCACGTGCTCGTCGAAAAACCGATCGCTCTCACACTTCACGAAGCCGACAAAATGATCGCCGCGGCCGAGCGATCGGGAGTGAAACTGATGGTTGGGCAATTAGAACGATTCAATCCGGCGATGGTTGCATTGCGTCCGCACGTCTCAAACCCATTATATTTCGAGATCCACCGCGTTTCGCCGTTCCCTAATCGCTCGCTAGACGTGGATGTCGTCCTCGACGTTATGATCCACGATCTCGACGCCGTTCAGTGGCTGGTAGGCGAAAATGTCGAGGTATCTGCCATCCATGCCGTTGGCATCGCCGTCGTGTCCGACAAAGTTGATGCCGCCAACGCTCGCATTGAGTTCGAGAACGGAGCCGTCGCAAACATTACAGCGTCGCGCATCGGAACCGACAAGATCCGCAAGACCCGTTTCTATCAAACGAATTCGTACGTCGTGCTGGATTACGCAACTAAATTCGCATCCGTCACGTCTCTAAATCCCGACGCGGCACATCCGCTACTCGGCATCTCGATCAACCGTCTTGAGATAAACGATGTTGAACCTTTGCGAGCCGAGAT
>JAYSZT010000237.1:0-17409 GCA_043737915.1 Acidobacteriota bacterium | reverse complement strand
GCAAAACCCTCGACGACCGCAGTCTTACCGACACCTGCCTCGCCCGTTAGGATCGGATTATTCTGCCGGCGGCGGGTGAGAATATCGATGATCTGCCTGATCTCGCCGTCGCGGCCGAGGATTGGATCGATCTTGCCGGCCCGGGCCTTTGCCGTCAGGTCTTCGGTGTATTGATCGAGTGCCTTGGTCTTTCCCGCGACTCCGCTCGCGACCGGAGCTCCGTCGGAGGTCGCGGCCGTTTCACCGAGCGCGACGGCGTCACGTTCCTCAGACGAATCGGCCGTTATCTCAGCCAGTTTTGTTTGCAGAGATTCGGCGGAAATATGTGCGAATTCACGAGAGATCTCGCGAGCGATACGGGCATAGCTTTCGTTGAGGACCAGAGCAAGTATCAAATGCCCCGAGCGTACGCGGGCCGCCCCAAAATCGACTGACGCCAGCAACCACGCGTCCTGTATCCATCGCGGCAGACGGTCGCTGAGCCCTGGAGTTCGCGAATTGCCGCTCTTCAAACGGTCAAGCGCGTCGCTGACATCTTTGCTCAAGCGATCGATATTGACTTCGTAATGGTTGCAGATCTTGTGCAGATCGGTGTCGTCCTGCTCGAGCAGTTTCGCCAAAATATGCTCGATCTCGACGTCATAGTTTGTACGCGAGAGGCATAGTCCAGCCGCACCTTCGAGGGCATTGCGGCATGTATCATTAAGCCGACCTACGAGAGATTTAAGATTTACATTCATAGTGTTTGTTCCGTTTAGATCTTCCCTTGTATTCTAGACATCGTTAACAGCATCTATCGCCATTCGATGGTTTTGTTCGGCTGCTTTCAAAGCCCGTTTAACCGTTTCCGTATCAAAGTCGTTATCTTGTAAAATGCGCTCGCAGTCAAGCCATTGATTAACCTTTATGGCATTTTTCGGGCGTTGGATCGATCCAGCGTAACCATCTAGAACGCTCCGACGGCCCTTAAGCCTTGATGAAAGCATATTCAAGTAATCGATCGTTACTCTGACACTTGCATCATCGCTGATATCGATCAAGGTTTTGTTATAGTTTTTGCTTCCCCACTTATTTATCGCCGCGAAATTTATTGGTTCTACCTGACCGAATCCGACCGCCGAGCCGTGGAGCTGATGACGGTTTTGAAACATCGTCTCTTCCCAAAAAATGCCGATCAAAAGTTCGCGGCTTCCGAAGTCGCCTTCTTCATAATTTCGATCGATCAGATTCCACATTTGTGTAAATGTTTTACTTTTCATTCTTATCTTTTCTCAAGTTTGTAATACAAGCTGCCCGTCATCATTATTGAATGGCTCTGTTTTCAGGAACGTCGTCCAGCCGAGCATCGGCTTTCTAACGGCTCGTGTCGTCAAGATCGTCGCGGGCACCTCTTTGGCGGAAAGCACGAGTTGGACGTCAAAGTCGAACTCGAGGCCGAGCATAAATTTCACGATACCGCGCATTTCGGCATTTGCGGTTCCTGACGGCAAAAATGCTTGAACTCGCTTAAAAGTAAGCGGCCCGATACGCACACGCAATTTCGACTGCTGATCCCAAACACGCGAACCGACGATCGCACTCTGCCCGAGTCGGCTGTTCTCTTTTCCAAGTTTAGTGACATCTTCGTCACTGAGACTTAACCATTGACCGTGAAACTGTTCGATTTTTGCCGTAGTTTGAAAATAATCGCTCAGAATATTTTCGAGCGCGTTTGCCGTGTGCGGCTTTTGAGCGATCAATCCGGCATACGGCAGAAGGCTTTCATCCTCAAGGGCGAGTCGACCCCGAAGCCCTTTCGTACCAAGACCGATGAAATCAAAAATGTATGAGGTGAATTCATCGTCGCCGCGTTCGTAGGCTACCGGAAACCGATATTTAGCCCATGCACGATAGAACATCGACACAGCCCGGTGCGTAAAAATATCGAGAAACGACCACATCGCGGTATCGCGGTGACGGATGCGGTCAAGGACGAGTTCTGTGTAATGTGTCGGCAGAACGCCGCTGACACCGACCACGCCCATAAAATTCACCAGCATCTCGGTCCGGCCCGCGTCGCCTTCTTTCCCTTCGATCTGGTTTATTTCATGGATCTCGCTCGAAGGAAAATCAAGTGCGATGCGCGAGCGAAAGCGAACAACTTCGTCTTTAGGCAAAGCCGTGCCGCCGACCGGCTTTCGTTCCGGAGCGAGTTTTTCAAGTAACCTTACCGCCTGAAAAAATTCAAACGCGTAGGGCTCGTCAAAAAGTTTTTTGTTTAGCTTCTTTTCAGCCAAGATTATTCGGTTTCTGGTTTCTATCTCCTACTCACAATAATTCCTGCTCGCCTGCTCTGGGCGGGAAGCGTTTTACGATCTCTTCTCGCTGTTGAGTTTTGAGCACCATTTGGTTGAATGAGTTCAGTGACGCGTACAGACCTAAAAAGCGTTCGAGAACGCAGGAGAATAGGAACATTCCGCTGCCGACATATTGCTCTTCGTCAAACGTCAGAGTTGTCTCGAGCCCGCGGACGAATCCAGCGCCGATCCGGCCGCCGATCTGCCGAACGACCTTTCGCGACTCGATGCCAGTGATACCTAAAATCTGCTTTCGCGAAACGTTCGAGTCGTCAAAGTTGTAAAGGTGCAGAATCTCCTGCAAGGCCTCGGGACTTCCGTTCTCACCGCCGATTATTGAAAGATAATTAAGGTTGAGGTGCGAGATCAAGCGCCAGTGGGCGCTACGCCGTTGGGGCGGACGGATCGTCTCGGTTGGTTTGGTCAGGCATTTGACACGTGAGAGCAGTGCCGTGCCTTCCACTTCGAAATCGCCTTCCTTCCCGCCGAACGGCAATCTCGCCGGCAGATCACGATTCGTGCAGGTCGTCTTCACGTTCAAAACCTCGACGGCCGGTATTAACGGATCAAAATCCATATCGACGAGTGACATAAATATCTCGGTGCCTTCGTCGTCGGGCCGCTGCGACGCCCGGCGAACCGTGTACCAGAATGATTTTTCGACCTGTTCGCCATACGCGTGCCGCATCGAGTAGAACGGCGAAAAATCCCGTGTCGTGTTCGTTCGCGGATCGCTCGTTATAACCTGATCGACAGAGTAGATCTCGGTCGAGGATTGCCGGTGAACGTCCGGGATTACTTGATATTCGTACTTCTGTTGGGACAGATAGATCGGGTCGGATAATTTGGAGAAAAGATTGACGATCGGCGTGCAGCCCATTCGAAACGTCTCGTTCGAAACCGGGGCGACGGGCGGCGTGACATCCTTGAGGTGGATCAGGATGTCGAAATGGCTGCCGAATTTTTTCGCGATCGCTTTATCGAGCCCGTGAATATCGACGAACAAGAATTTATACGGAAACGAGAAATATTCCGTGAGCAATCTGTAGCCCATGAATGAACGTTTCGTGTACGGCAATAAGGACTGATCATCGTCGAAGCCAACCTGTTTAATGACTTCGGCCGCCGGCAGGATTATCGGCTCGGGCGGCTTCGCCTGAAAGTTCGTGATCGTTTTATTGCCGATCGGCTGCTCCTTGGCGCGAAACTCGACCGTGGTTGCGTGATTAAAGATTATCTCGTAGAGGGGGAAAACCAGTTGCGGGTCGCCATCGAGATAAAATCGAATCGATTCCGGAGCCTTCCCCGTTGCCCCCGATCGCATTTCGTGGAGGTTCGAATCACCGAAGCACCGCATACTCAAACGGATGTGGCTGTCTGCGAATTTACCGCGTCCGTCCTTAGGTGCGGCGGATTCGAGTGCGGCCGACTCGATCTCCATCGGCATCAGATCGACATCGTAAGCGGTGCGAAACCGGCACGGACTGCCGTCGACCGGACGCGAATTGAGCCGCGAGCCGGCCTCCATTTTTTGCACGGCGGTCAGTTTGTCGTTAGGTGAGCCGTAAGAAAATTGAGCGATCGCCATCGATGGGATCGGAGCGAGATAGTGGGGATAGAGGACGTTGAAGAAGGCCTCGGTGATCTCCGGCAATTCGTCGTCGAGCTTGAGGCCGATCCGTCCCGTTAGGTAAGCGAAGGCCTCGATCATCCGCTCGACATGCGGATCCTCGATCTTTTCCTCATCGAGCTCGAGGCGAGCGGCGATCTTCGGATAACGGCGAGCGAACTCTGCACCCATCCGGCGCAGAAAAACGAGTTCCCGCTCGTAATATCCTAAGAGTTCGTCGCGCATTTATGTCCGTATTATAGCGTAGATCAAGAAAAATTATTGAACCCGATCATTTTTCGATAACAGCGAATTCGCCGCTGCCGTTTTGCAGTACGGTGTCGAAAACGACCGGCTCAGGCGCCGGATCTAGATCAAGTTTGGCCTCGATCCTGAATCTGAGATGGCGGTCGACGTTCTCGACCGGATCGAGCGTGACCTTCGGATTCAGAAATCGCGGTTCGAATGTTTTTATTGCTAATTCTAGTGCCTTGGTCAAACGCTTTTGTTCGGTCGGACTTTTGGGGCTCATGCCCATAATATCGGGTAGTCCGTAGAAGGCGACAGAGCGTCTCACCTCATCAGTAGCATTTGTGTCGTCAAAATTTCCGTGTGCTCGTGTATTCAATAGCCACTCGAGGTCACGGCGAACGGCGGCCTTTAGTTCCTGCAGTCCAACTGCCCTTGATTTTCGAACCTCGGTCGAGACCCGTGGATCTTCATCGATAAGGCGGTCGAGAACCGACGGCGTCACTTTCATTTCGAGCTCATTTCTGGCCATTTTGATGATCTCGGACTAATAAAAAACCGGAAAAATAAATGTTGCAGGGCTCACGGCATTTTTTGCCGCAGAGCCCTGCATTCAACTATAACGTAAGGATAGAAGTTAAACCTTCTTATTTGCCTTGAGGTCGTATCCGGCCTTGATGGCTCCGCCGAGTGATCCGTCCGGCTTCTGTTCCTTATACTCGAACTCGACCTTCGCGAAGTTAAGCGAGATCTGGTCGGTTGGTACTGCTCCACCGCCTGACGATCCACCTGTCTGGTAGGATGACACCAATAGATCGGACATCGTGACCTTGAGGTATTCCTGTTGGTCTGTACCCGCCTTGCGGAGAATCAGGACTGCCTTCTTGATGTGTTCGCCGGTCGCACAGGCTAAGAATAATTTTGGCGAGGCTTTGTTAAGGCCCATGACGAAGTGAAAGTCCTGAACAGACACTTTACCTGCTCCACCACCACCGCCGGCACTATGTGAACCAGTCTGACTTGCTCCCCACGAAAAAGACATGATCTCGATGTCGCCCTTATGTTTGCTGTCTGGGCTTTCGCCGTCGATACCGTCCAACTTCAAAAAATAATCTACTGCCATTTTTTTATGCTCCTTAAATATCAATCTATAAACTTGCTAATGACCGATTCATCAGCCGCATCATTAAGACGATATAGCGAAAAGTTTTTGCATAGTTTGGCAAAAACTTTTCGCTTTATCAGCAGTGGTCTAGCCGTTAGCAGGCTGCGGCAGATCGGCGACGAGCCGAAGCGACACAGACAGTTCGTCTAGCTGGAAATGCGGACGCATAAAGGCGACCGCGCGATAGCATCCAGGCTTGCCCGGTATCTCAGCGACCTCGACGCGGGCCTCACGCAGTGGATATTCAGATTTTGTCGCGGCCGATGCATTATCGTCGTCCGTAACGTAATTATTGATCCACTTATTAAGAAACATTTCGCAATCTTTACGCGACATGAATGAACCGATCTTGTCGCGCATCATCGATTTTAGATAATGGGCGAATCGGGACATCGCGAAAATGTATTGCAGCTGCGTCGATAGCTTCGCATTTGCGTTCGCGGCGTCAGAATCGTATTTTTTCGCCTTGTTCGCAGATTGTGCACCGAAGAATGCGGCGTAGTCCGTTCCTTTGCAATGGACAAGAGGAATAAAGCCGTTGTCGGCGAATTCCTTCTCGCGTCGATCGGTGATGGCGACCTCGGTCGGGCATTTCATCGCGACCTCGCCTTCATCGGTCGAGAATGTATGCGTCGGCAAACCGGCTACGAGTCCGCCGCCTTCGACCCCGCGGATCGCGACACACCAGCCGTACATTGAGAATGCCTCGGTCAAACGCGTGCCCAAAGCGTAAGCGGCATTGCCCCACAGATATTTCTTGTGGTCTTTACCGTCGACGTCCTCCTCAAAGCGAAACGATTCGGTCGGCTTCGTCGCCGCTCCGTAGGGTTCGCGCATTAAAACGTGCGGCATCGTCAGGCCGACGTAGCGTGAATCTTCCGACTCACGGAAGCTGCGCCATTTCATATACTCGGTGCGGTCGAATATCTTGGAAACGTCGCGGACATCGGACATTTCCGAATAGGAGTCCCAGCCGAACATACCCGAGGATGCCGCGCTCAAGAACGGTGCGTGAGCAGCTGCCGCGACTTGCGAAATGCTTTCGAGCAAAGCCATATCCTGCGGATGGTTGCCGAATTCGAAATCTCCGATCAAAGCGCCGAACGGAGCTCCGCCGAATGTGCCGTATTCCTCTTCATAAACCTTCTTAAACATCGCAGACTGGTCAAATTCCAGGGCGCGTTCAAAATCTTTAAGCATATCCTTTTTGGTGACGCTCATCACTTTGATCTTGAGCTGCGTGCTGGTAAGGCTGTTCTTGATCAAATGGTGAAGCCCGCGCCATGAACCTTCCAGTTTTTGGAAATCTTCGTGGTGCATGATCTCGTTCATCTGAGCTGAGACGAGCCGATCTATTTCTGCGATACGCGAATTGATCGCGACATCCATATTCTTGGACATCGTCAATTCGCCGCTCATGACCTGAGAGACGAATTCGCCGATCATGTCCTTCGCACGTTCCTTTTGATAATCGTCGCGAGCCATTCGGCCATCGGTCAAGATCTTATCGAGCAGGCCTCCGCCGGCTTCAGCCTCGACCGTTTCGACGGCAGCAGTTTCTTCTTTTGTCTTTGCCATTTTGTATTAGTCCTCCTTCTCGATGCCCAATTGATCGCTCAATTCCTTCTGCTGCGATGCGTTTGAAATAATGTCCTCAAGCATCGATTCCAGTTTCTCGTTTCCGTCCATCTTCGAACGAAGATCGGCCAATTTCTGCCGTGCTTCGACGAGTTTGCGGAGCGGTTCGACCTGATTAACAATATTGTCAGGTTCGAAATCCTCGATACTGTTAAATTTCAATTCGACGCCCATCTTGCTGCCGTCGTCATTCATTTTGTTATCGATCGTGTAGGCGAGCCGCGGAGCCATTCCGGCGAGAACCTGATTAAAATTATCAGGGTCGATCTCGACGAACTTGCGGTTCTTGAGTGCCGGCAGTGCTTCTTCAGGTTTACCGACGAAATCGCCCATGACGCCGATGACGAATGGCAACTCTTTTAACTCAATCGCTCCTCCGACCTCGACATCGTAGGTGATCTGGACGCGCGGCGGGCGAACCCGGTCGATCTTATGCTGCAAACTTTCTTTTTTTGGCATTCTATTTATCTCCTTTGGCTAAATCATTTAACTTGTTGAACAATCATTGCAAAATAGTCACGCGGCGCGGTTGCCCGAATGCGACCGCAAAAGTTTTCGACGTCTTACCAATCGTCGCTGCTCGAATCTGCCGCAGTCTCGGCGACGGCTTCGGATTCGCCCGAACCGTCCCAGTCACTCGACGCGACGGCCGTTCCGGCGTTGAGACCGAGCGTCTCGCGTAGTTGGAAAAGGACGTTTTCGTCCTTGATCACATCGCGGAGCCACGATTCGAGCGGCATATTGCCCCATTTAACGGCTCGCTGAACGAGATACGCGACCGGGCTGTGCGGCTCGGTTCGCTGAAAATATGCGGCGATCTCGGCTAAACGTTTGAGTGCCTCAGGCCTGCTCTTTACCGGTCCGCCGAATCCGCCGGTGCCCGTCGAGGCCGTTGTTACCTCGCCGGAGTCTGATGTTTCCTCGACATATTCCTCCGCGACGTCTTCTTCACTTGGTTCTTCGAGTCGTTTCTTTTCAAGCAGCTTCTTTACCTGAGATTGAACTTCGTCGATAGCTTTTTTTAAGTTCGACAGGCCAGGCGTTTGATTCCGGTCGAAGTTGTCGTCGATGACGCGGTTAAGATCGATCAGGCCGGATGAGCATTCGTCGATGGTGAAATTGAGTGTCTCGTAGAAAGGCCGCCGTGATTGAGCCATCGCGACTTTCCACATATCAGCAGTCACGCGGCGTTCGGCCTCGGCCTGAGCCTTGAGCTCGTTGAATTTTGCCTGAGCATCGGCTTCGAGAGTTTCCAGATTTGCCGGAATGTCAAAGCGTTTAGCATCTTGCCAGTCGGTAAAACTATAGCCGGCACCGGCGGTGATCGGGCATGTGCGGACGGCCTTGGCGGCTTGCAGATCGAACCAAGCGATCGCGTTCGCCCGGCCTTCCATATCACCCTCGTCGATCTCAGGGTGAAGCCCTTCCCAAAAATTCTCCTGCAATCCGGTAACGAGTTTGAGCCCGTCACGCAGGCCGACGAAGCTGTGCAATTTTACGAGTGCCTCAGAAAGCCAAACGGCTATCTGCAGATCTTTAGAGGTTGAAGTTAGTGCCGGCGTTGCGAGTTCGACGACCCTGCGGTAATCCGCGACCTTCAGTTCCGTCTGCCATTCGCCTTGATTGACATCAACATCTGCCCGCCGGGCCTCGGAAATCTCATCGTAAAGGCCAGAATAGCGCAGGCTCTCGCCAGCCGGATTTTCGTCAGAAACCGGTTGGAGAAGTGCGTCGAGATCGACCACCGGCGGTTGTTGAAGTTCGTCGCTCATCAAAAAATAGACTCCTTGCCGAGTAAACAAAGACGGATGAAGATCAGGATTTTGCCGAAATCGACATTATGATACTAAAATTCACAAAATAATGAAATAGATTTTCTTTGGGGCCGCTTATTCGTGGTCGAACTCGATCGTTTGGATATCAAGTATCGATCGCTCTTTGCCGTCCATCCAAAAAAGCTTAACGCCTTCGCCAGTGAACAGATCATCGCCGAGGTCGTGCCAATCAACCATTCGTCCGAGACGAACCTGATCGTTCTCGTGTTTCCACGATCCGGAATAAAGTGCCGGGAAGAACATTTCACCGTTGGTCCCGTTCGTCATTTCGACCTGAGCCTGCAACCAGTAGAGGTCTCGCAGAGACTTGGGAGCGAAGAACTCGATCTTGTTCACATTCTCAAACGGGAGCCACGTGTATGAGTCTTTAAAAATGATCTCGAAAAGGCACATCGTCGCGTCATTGTAATCACGAAAATCCTCGACATCGGTGCCGTTCACTTTACACGCGAATGCGGGGCGTTCCTCCTCGACGGTGTCTAGCATCTCGCGGGCCTCGCTAATATTGCCCTCGCGGATCCGATTATTGGCGGCGAGAAGGTCTTCGATATAAGACGGCGGCGGTGCGAGAATGCCCGGTTTGAGACCATCGGCAAAAAAACTCAACCTGTCGCCCTCAGCCTTGAGGCATTGCCGAAAGATCATCGACCCGATCATCGCGTTCGCGTCCTGATGGCCGATCACGTCGAGCTGCTTTTCGGCTCGGTCCCAATTGCCGGAGAAAAGCGATAATTCGAATAAAAATATCCTTGCCGGAATGTTCGTCGGGTTGGTCCGCACCAGATCCAAAGCGGCCGCGACAGCCCCGGTAAGGTCGCCTGCATCAAGAAGATTTTTCGCTGTTTCCATGTTTCCTCGCCTATTTCAGTAGATTTTGCGGTGCTTTTACCTGACGGAATATTGCCTTGTCGAACATATCGCCGCCGCTCGGTTTGATCGTTGCCGAAATTCCTTTGCCGCCGATGCTATATCCCAACGCGTATTCGCCGCCGGGCTGTTTCGACGCTTTCCCGGCATCGACAAAGCGGAAAAGGCCCCAGTTGCCGGGGAATTTGAGAGTTCCCGGAGCATCCGGCACGGTCGGTTTTGATGCCGAACCGGCTGTGTTTGAATTTGTCGGCGGAGCTGATGTGGTTGCCGCGGGGGCGGATGAGGCCAGGCTCATAATTACACCCGTTTCCGCAGATGCCGCCGCCGGGAACGTACCCTTGATCGAGGAGGTTCCCTCGGAGGTGATCTTTTGCCCGTCGATGACGACCTCGATAATCGCTTCCTTGCCGGGTTTGAAGCTGAATTCGTATTCGAATTTCGGCGTTGGGCTAGTGCCAAACAAAGCCTTTCGAAGGGCGAAAGCGTTATTGAGATATGCGACAAACTCGTCGCTGAACTTAACGTCGGACGTGTCCTTCACCTTTAACTGACCGTTTGATTCTTCGAAGTATTTCTTCAAACGCTCATCGTAGAATTTCGACAGTTTGCCGTCGCTTGGATTGAGAAAGGCGGTCAATTTTGTGAGATCCGATTCGGCCTGACCATCTTCGAACGGGTAGCCCTTCTCGATCTCTTTTGCCGCCGGCAGGATCTGTTCGGTCCACGCTTTTGATATCTGCGTTTTGGCATCCGCACCAAGCAAACCCTTGAGATTGCCGAGCGGTTGCTGGATCAGGACCGATAACTCTTGGGATGACGGAGTCTCGCCAAATCCCTGGATCAGATTCGAAACCGCAGTTTCGCCGGCTCGCAATTTGAGTTTGTCGTCTTTGTCATTTGCTAGATCCTGAGCGATCTCTTTTAGCTGATCCGCAGAAATGCCGTTGAAGCGGTTTGAGATCTTACCGATCTCAGCTCGGTATTTCTCGATCGCGGCGTTCTCTTTTTCTTCTTTTTTACCGACAAAGGTAAACAGCGGCCGGAATTCTTTTTCCGGCTGAGTCGAGCCGCCGGTGTCGTTATTCTCCGCCGTAAATATGAAACTCTTGATCCATTCCCACCAGCCTTGAACTTCGGGTTTAGCGGACAAATTAGTATTTTTACTGATCTCGATGAGCAAGATCTTCATCGGTGAATTCGCCGAGGAGAATGTTTGCAACGCACTCGAAGCCGAGTCTTTGGACTTGTACGGTTTGACGCTCACGCCTTTGACGAAGGCTCGCCAGTTGTCGGCGTAGTCGCGATAATAGCGATCCTCGAGTTTGGCGGCATCGGTAGTTTGGGCGACCTCTTTTTTCCCGATCTCGCCCATCACCCAGTCGTCTTCGCTGAGTTTTTCGTTGGCCTCGGCGATGGCTTTTTTCATCAACTGAAAGCCAGGTTTAGTGTAGGCACTCGGCACGGCGACTGCTCCGTCCATCAAACTGACATCAGCACCGTTTCGCGTTAGGATCGCCTCGGCGGTCGTGACGCCGACCTTGTCATCAACGATCTTGCTGATCTCTGTGACCTTGCGTTTGTAATATCGGTAAACCGCCGGAAACGCCTGTAACTTTTTGCGGGCATCGTCGACCAATTTCCCGTCCTGCATGATCCGCGGGAATTTGTAATCGTCGTCGTCGCGATCGACCTGTTTGGCCCAAAAATCAAGTTGCTGTTGAGCCACGAGTTTGAGATCAGCCGGAATTTTCGATTCGGTGGACCACTGATCTTTGAGCGTCGCAGAGATGTGGGTTGGGTCCGCTTTTTCCTTGAATGGGCCGGTCAGCATTAGATACGCTTTTAGTAGGTCGTAGTTTTTGCCGAGAACGTTTTCCTCAGCGTCAGTCAATTTACCGGCGTTTGCGACCGGCGATGAGTCGGCAAATTTTCGCAGATCACCCTCGACCTTCTTGATCGTCGCCGTTTTATAACGGTTCTCGATCACGGACATATATATTTTCAGCAAATGCTGTTTATAGACGCGGTTGCCCGAATACAAGCCTAGCCGCATGAACCACGGAGCTCCGTTTCGCTCGTAATCGTCAAGCTTTACTAGCAATTCGCGAAGCTCCTCGGTCGTGTTGATCTCGTTTCGGATCGCTCGCTCGTCGGCCTTTGACGGATCTTTGAAGGCGTCAGTTTTTGTGATCGTGAGCAGTTTCTCACCACGCTCCGCCGCCTGATCGAGCATCTGCTTATTGTTGTAAAGCGAGACGCTTGCCAGAACGAGCAATAGCGTGACAAGTGCAGCACCGATAAATGTCAATGCCCAGCCGAATATCGGCGCCTTTTGCCGTTGTGCCAGAAAAGTCGTGACGAGATCCTTATCACGGAGGATAACGTCGCGGAACAAACGCTCGGCAAAGAGCGTCTGACCAACCGTCACCGGCACATTTGAACCGACGCGGGCCGGCGGCGATGCCGTGAAATAAAAGCCGCGCAGAAAAGGATTTTCGCTGAACGGATTTGGCCGGAAAAGGGTCGAGATAAATGTCCCAACCTTGCGGCGGGCCGAGCCGAAGTGAAGCGGGAAATTAAAAATGCGAAGCTGCCTGACCGGTGCGAAGGGTGCGGAAAGCCGCATTATCCGCCGTTTCATTACCGAATCACGTAAAAACTCGAACTCCGGGTCGAACTGAGCCTGAGCGTTCTCACTTTTTTCAAGCGGGATCGTCGCTCCCCAGACCAGATCTTTTCCTTCGTTCTTTGAAACCGAGAACGAATCCTGAAATCCCTCGATGCCGTCGGCGTGAGTGAAAACAAGATAAACCGGAAATTTAACCTTTAGCCGCAGCACCGCTTCGTCGAGACGGCTGCGGAGAACCTTTGCCGCCTGGTCTATTTCGCGTTCGTCCGATTTAAGCGTTTTATCGCCGTCGATCGCCAAAATAAAACCGTCGATCGGGCGGTTAGGCCGATGCTTGCGGATCGACTCGAGCAAGGCGTTCCACTCGTCAGCGTCAGTACCTTCAGTTTGGTAGCGTCCGGCGGTGTCGATAAACACGGCCTCGCTCGTTACGCGCCAGTCCACGTTGCCTGTCGGCCGCACAATTTTTTGCTCGGATGCGCGTTGGCTGGCGGTCGTCTGAAAATTGAGGCTCGAGCCGATGACGAGCGAGCTCTTACCCGACTTCGGCGCTCCGGCGACGATGTACCACGGCAGGGAATAGACGGCGTCCTTGCCGCCGCTGCCGAGATTCGAAGACTTCAAAAACTCAACCGTTTCCTGTATTCCGCGCTCGATCTCGCCGTAAGTTCCGCTCGGTGTGCTCAGTTTTGCGGATGTGCTTGAAGGTGCAGACTCGGTGGCCTGGGCCGGAGAATCAGCAGCGGCTTCAGCAGCGGCCGCCTTTTTCTTCGAACGCCGCGATATCAGAAAAGCAAAAAGCAATGCGAACGGCAGCGTCAAAAGAACCAAAGCGATGAATATGATCCGCCCGTTCGTGCTGATCATATTCGTCGGTAGCATATAGGCGACCAGACCCATAATGCCGTAAAAAGACATCAGTCCGCCGATCCCAAAGGCATACGATAATTGGCTTGTGTGCCAGCTCATAATTGGTCAAAAGCGTATCAGATCTGCAAACGGTCGATGGCTCGCTGCAAAAAGTTTGACGCCATTAAAAACATCACGAGATAAGTAATAAACGCGAGCCCGAGCCCGGCTAAAGCACCGATCTTTGCCCAGGTCGGCATTCCACGTTTCTTAGGAGCCTCAGGCTGGTCGTTTGCCAGCCAATGCGGCGAAAGTTCGACCTGCTTGATCTTGCCCGCCTTGACGAGAACGTTCGCCGTATTCTGCATGATCGCGAGCAACTTTTCTTGTTCGTAAACGCCGTATCGGCCCTTAAAACCGAGCAGCATGCAGAAATAATAGATCTCGACCGCGTCCTGTGTGACGTCGATCTGAGCGAGCATGGATTCGAGTTTGTCGAAAAATTTATTGCCGGCGAGGGCCTCGCCAAAGTATTCAAGTTGGAGCGGATTTCGTTCCCACTCGGCCCTGAGCGGAAAGTTGTTGGTCAAAACCGCTTCGTCGACGAATGAGGCGAGGGCAAATTTGGAGACCGAAACTATCTTGTGATTGAACTTGTACCGCTCAGCCCGCTTTTCAAAATCCTCAAGCATTCCCGCGATCTTAGGCCGCAACTCATTTGACGGGGCGACGATCGAGGATTTGAGCCGCAGAACCAGATCAAAGATCGGCCCGGCAAATGCAACAAGATCATTTTTAGCGGTCGGTTCACTCATCTGAATGTTTCTGGTTTGATGTTCCTAGTTTCTCGTTCTACCTTCAGAATTTCAATCCACGAACTTCGCACGACTTTATATAGTTCATAAGTCCCGAAATGACCAGAAACCAGAAATTCCTACGGTTTCACCGCGTACATTTCCAGTTTCACGTCTGTTATCTCATCGGGAACGTAGACGGCGAGGACCTTTGAGCCTTTAATCCCGTCCCAGTACGGGCCTATGCCGTCGAGTTGGAAATATTTGAAACCGACACGGGCCGGGATCGGTGCCGGCGGCGGATTTGCGTGGGTCAGGACGACGCCGGGCAATGCCGAGCCGATGACGGAATCGATAACGTCGCGAGATGATATTTTGATGATCCGCGGAACGCCCTCGATCAATTTTGCCTCCGGCATTTGCGAGCGGACGGCGAGATAGAACGCGGCATCCTTGAGCAAACGCTCGTCCTCGACGCGACCAACATACAGCGTGTCTCTCGTTTTCTCCAGCGGAATCGGCACGCAACGGCTCGGGATAACGGTCTCTAACAACGAACGGAGCTGGTCGAAAAGACTGCTGAACGTCAGATAAAGATCATCGTGATCGTACTTAATGATGTCTTTCGGATGAAAATCCGTTGAGAACGTCATCAGTTTTCCGGCGAGCGTTGCCATTTCGAGATAAAGCTTTTCGGGGTGCAGAAGGGGTGAACGAAAGTAATGAGCGATCGTCGGTATCGACGAATTTATCGTATGCAAAAGCCAAAAAACGCCCGCGTCCGAGGTCGTGAAATCCGCTAGTCCAGACTTCCGCTGACGACGCTGTTCGCCGAGGCTGCCGCTTTTGGAAATGAGGATCTCGACCATCTGCTGCAGCATATTCGCGATCCATGGTGAACCTCCGGCCTTCAAGATCGGCGGAATGTAATCCTCGGCGATCTTCAGCTGCCCGGTCGGTGTGCGAATCAATTCGGCGATCTTGATCGATGTAAAGCCGTCGCGGAGTTCGTCGTCGAAAATGATCCGCAGATTATTTTTTGCGTAGGCGAGAGGCTGTTCATTCGTGCCGCTTGTTTCATCTTTGACCAGAGCACCTTCTTGCAAATAACGTAGATTGGCGTTCGCCTTGGCTCCATTCGCCTGAAAATTTGCCTCCCCGGCCTTCATCGCCGGGATCGCGAGATGAACGCCGAGACGCTCTGCCTCCGCCCGGAAATGATCGCCGACGGGTCGCATGTCCGGAACGGCCTCGGTGTCGGGAACGTTCACGATCAGGCCATCGGGCATGACTGCTCGGCAATTAGTGATATGAAAATTTGCGTTAGCGATGGCCTCGTTATTGATCTGCAGATCGAGAACGCCATATTCGAAAGGCGTGGTCGAACGAACCCGTGACGTCAGCAATTCCTCATGGTAATTATCCCATTGTTGAAAGTGATGCGGCGTCAGCAACATCCCTTCGTTCCAGACGATCTTTCGGTATTTGCTCATAAGCGAGGCTAGACGTAAATATTAAACTGAGTCCGAAAATTAGTAAATACTGGCGCGCCGATTCGTTTCGGTAACGCGTTCATCTCCATTGCTTTTTGCGGCGTTTTTTTGGTTTATCGGGTGGCGGGGGAGAGACGTCTTTTTTAGATAATTGAGTAAAAAATTCACCTGCCCATTCCGGGCCGGTCTTTTCCTCAAAGCTTTCCGGGTTACGCGCCGTAAAATCGAGTGCCTCGATCATCATTAACGATGAAATACCGTCCATATTTTTGGTTCGGCCCACGTTAAGGATCGCTTTCGACGGACGCATAAATATTGGTACTTTCTCGATCGTTTCGGCGGTCGGAGACTGACAGTTTTCGGCCGGCGAAGTGACGAGATATTCACGGCAGACGAGCGGCCGATCAGGATGGATCGAACATGATTCATCTACTAAAAAAGGACAGTAGATGTGCTCATCCATGTATCCGGTGACAACACGTTCATACTCGGCGGGTGAAAAACCGGGGTCGCCCGATGATGCCATATCGGCCAGATTGTTCAACTGGCTAAACCAGTCTATTTCAATAAAATGTTTTAGCGCGTCCGCGAATCTCTTTTTCACGACGCTTCGCCTCGGCTCATCCATTGCCTCGACAAGCTCGGCTATTTGATAGGCTTCCGTCTCAGAGATCGGGACGGCCTGACGGCAGCAAGCTCCGCAACCGGCCTTGCACGAGATCTGCTTTCCTTCATCCTCGACCGCCTTGACACAAGAATCAACGACGGCACTCGCCATTTGTTGGAAAACAGGCAGCATTCGATGCGGTTTGACGGGAAAAGCCGGAACGGTCATTTCCATCTCAACCGGTTCACCGTTGATCCGCAGCACGATATTTCCTGTTACCCAACTGTTGTTTTCCATACTAAAAACTGAGGCTCTCGCTATTGACGCCAAAATCACGCGGATTTTGCGTAATAGTACCGATCGCCAAAAAGCGAAGTGCCATTTCGTATTCACTGTCGGTTATCTTGCCCGCTTTTTTCAAGTACCAGATCGTGCGAATGGTTCGGGTGCTCTCCGTTGCCTTGGTTGCGAGATCTTGGAGCATGTTACGCATTTTCAGAGGGTCGCCCTGATCGTAGGCGGCGATCATTAATAGACAATCATCGGCGAATTCGTTGCCGACTTGCGTGCCAAGCTTATCGAGCGGATCGGCCATTTTCTGTGCCGCCTGCAAAACGTCGCCGCGGGATGAACCGAGTGACGCTATCGCAGCGACGGCGAGAAAATTAGGTTTGAGATTTTTTGAAATCGCAAGAGCTTTGATCGCCGCCGCATTCTTTCGGGCCGAGGAAATATTGTCGGCGAGAGTGGAAGATCCGCTGAGCGATTTGACCTTCGAACCGATGATCGCCGCCTGTTCACCGGTAACGAAAGCCTTCGGATTGTTTTGAGCGATCTTTCGCATAAAGGCGGCGGCGTTCAACTCAACCTTCGCGTTCTCACTGAGGTTTGTTGGCGGCGGCAAGGTGTCGACGTTCGAATTCACCGGCGGGTTTGCACCGTTCGCCGGCGGATCAACGACGACGGTCGGTTCCGGAGTGCGGCGGTTGACGGGAGGCGGATCGTCTTCCGGGTCAGTCGATCTGATAAAATTGCCGCTTTCGATCGGTGGCCGATTGCTGATGGAAACCACCACCAGAATCGCCAGGATCAATAAAACGCCGCCAGCCATCAATCCTGCGGCGATCAGAATGCCCTTCGGTATTCCGGCGTCAGGAGAGGCAGGGATCGGCGGAGAACTTGGTGCGGCCTGGATCGGCGACTCGACCTGCGGAGCGATCTCGGGAGTTGCGTCTACCGGAAGACTTGATGCCGACAATTCGACAGCGATCGTAAAACCGCCGAGGTCGAGTTCGTCGCGGTCATTCAAAATCGTCGTTTCGAACAGCCCTTCGC
>JAYSZT010000236.1:0-17419 GCA_043737915.1 Acidobacteriota bacterium | reverse complement strand
AGGCACTCTGTTTGAGGCAATAATTACTCTCTACGGTAATACGCCTGCCTTGAACCGTCTCTGGTATGTAGCGGGGGCGATACTTGGCGGTTATCCGCTCGCTCAGGGTTCGGTTTATCTCCATCTGAAGCTACGCAATGCGAACATTCTCACGGCGATCACGCTTCCGTTTATTACGATCGCCGCCTTGCTCGTATTTCTCTCACCGATCGATACAAGCTTGCTCGAGGTCTATCGCCCGAGCGGAGCGTCACTGAGTTGGCAGTGGGTTAGGCTGCTTACGCCGTTTATAAATACCTACTCGGTCATTTTTCTTATTGGTACCGCGTTCTGGAGTGCCATCCGTTACTCACGGATCGAGGACGGACGAAATCGTGCGATCGGTAATGCCTTGATTACTATCGGTGCGATACTCCCAGGCGTCGGCGGTGGAATGGCGAAAGCCGGTGTTGTCGAGGCTCTATATATCGGTGAATTCGTAGGCCTTATTCTGATCTTTGCGGGTTATAAGGTTTGTTCTTACAATACAGCCAAAGTTCCAACATCGACGATGGAACTTGCTCCAATTAAGAATTCTTACTAATTGGAAGGTTAATTCACGGCTTACGGATCTGTTCCCAACAGATCTCAGTTTCGAGTTCATTGTTCAGAAATTGTGGCGGGTTCAGCGGATTCATAGGCCTGTTTCATTCTTTATTAGTATCAGTTCGTTGTTGACCGTTCCGCGAATAACAAACAACTGCTTGCCATCCTTTGACCAGGCGAAATTAAAAATACGGCCGCTAGTAAAATTCGTTATCTGCTTTTTCTGTTAACCGTCGAGGGAAACTTGCCAGACATTCGGAACGCCTTCGTTATTTAGATAAGAAAGGGTTTTAAGGTCGGGTGACCATTTTATCGCCTCCATGATACCGGGGTCGAATTTTCGTTTGGGATTCTCTGGCATGTCCCCGGTTAAAGCGAATACTTGTAGGTATTTTCGGTAGTTGCTATCGGAAGTTAGCACCGCCAATTGCCGACCATCAGGCGAGCCGTAAACGCCCGAAGCATTTTCGATGCCAGGAACAACGACAGCGATCGGAACTCCACCCTCGATGGGAACGACTTTAAGTCTCGACAGGCCGCTGTTTTTTTCCCTCTGAGCGAATAAGATCCGTTTGCCGCCATTAATAAAATTAGGGCCGAATTGATTCACTTCATCGCTGACAACCGTCACCTGACGCGGGTTTTGTCCATCGATGTCCATCAACCAAACCCGCCATAGATTTGAGCGGTTAGACATGAAACAGATCTTTGTGCCGTCGGACGAGACCTTCGGTTCAGCATTGAACCGTGATCTCGAAGTAAGCTGACGTACATCCTTCCCTTCGGGGGTTACCTCCCATAGGTCCAGTTCGGAATCTTTGTATCGGGTGACGATCAAATTGCCATTTTGAGTCGCGATCAGCCCGGAATCGCCGTTCGCGTTTCGATCCTCAGGTGTCAACTGCTTTAACTCCTTCGATAACGTCGAAAAGCTCCAAAGGCTTGACGATGCGTCCGACTTAACAGTTATGAGGGTATTGTCATCGCCCGAAACGCCGAGCCAGACGTAAGAATTTGTGTCGTTTGTAATCCGCCGCCGCTCGCCTGCCGGGTAGGTAATGGTCCAAACTTGTTTCGGTTCGCCATCCTTCTCGTTGGCCAGAGCAAAATATCCTTTACCATCATTTCTCCATTGAATGTCTGAGATTCCTTTCCATATATTATTTGTCAATGGACGCAGTCTGCCGTCAAGCGATGTTTCGACAATTGTTGTCGTCTCGGTCTCGCCGCCGTTGTTGGTTCCGGCTTTTAGGAGTATCGTGCTCGAATCGGGCGACCAATTCGGCTCGCCGAGAAAACCATATTCGGTCTGATTTGACGCAATAATGGGTTTTTCTTGTGTTCCATCAGAATTAGCGGCGATCAGTGTATCGTTACCATTAGTCTCGCTGTGCCTTATGAATACGAATCTTTTCCCGCCATCACCGAACGATATCTTGCTGTCTATGTCATCGAGAATCTTTTTCGATGTTTTCCCGAGCGTCGGGACCTGGTAGAGACTATTGGCGTTCGTTCCCGAATTGGCCTGGACGTAATAGACGTAATCGCCATCGGGCGAAAAGGTTATCGACAACAAGGCGAGTGCACTTTTCGGCACGATCTCAACCGCACTGCCGGTTGCGAGTTGTCGGACCATGATATTTCTTGCCCCGAGATCACCACTCTGAAAAGCTATGTATTTACCATCGGGCGAAATTGCCGGAAGGCGGCTTTTGCCGTCATCCGACATCCGAGAGATCTGCGGATCTTGAAAAGCAGACGAACTCGAGGTCGAGCGATCTGTGAGAAATTTGAACCCTGTAATTCCAAGGATGACAACAAGAACAACTCCTAAGATCGTAAAAAGAACCGTTGAAAAGACCTGTCGAGAACCTTTGGGAGCATCTGGCAGGTCGTAAAGTCTTTCGCCTATTGCTTTTGTTTTGGTAAGGTCTTCGTCGGTTTGAATGAGTTTCGACTCGTCGGTTAGGTAGATCTGTGTCCTCGACTCGTCCGATAGCAGATTAGCCTTTGAGCCTGCCGGCGAAGTAAACTTTCGTGAGCCTTCGGTTTCGTGAACCTCTATGTTTCGGCGCAGGGCTTTGAGATCGGCAGCTAAATCCTGTGCACTTTGGTAGCGATGTTCGCGATTCTTGGCCAGTGACTTTTGGAGAATTCGATCGAGTTCTTTGGGAAGATCGGTGTTCCGTTTGCTGAGAGATTCCGGATCGACATGAATTAGATTTGCGAGCGTATCACTAACGGTTTCACCGTCGAAAGGCGGCCTTCCCGAGATCATTTCATACAAGACGGCGCCCAGACTCCAAATGTCGGAGCGCTCATCAATTGCCTTGCCCCGAGCCTGTTCCGGCGACATGTAACTGACGCTGCCCATCACCACGCCCGGTGCTGTTTTTATCATTTCGAGCGTTTCATCTTCCGTACGTCTCTTGGCGACGTTAGTCAGTTTAGCGAGGCCGAAATCTAGGATACGGACATAACCATCTTCTCGCAGCATTACGTTTTCTGGCTTAACGTCGCGATGAGCGATACGGACTTTGTGTGCGATGCTAAGTCCGTCGGCGATCTGTTCGGCGATCCCGAGCGAGTCAGCGAGCGAGAGTTCCGTCTCGGCTATCACCCCGCGAAGAGTTTTACCCTCGACAAATTCCATCGCGATGAATTCAACGCTATCGAAACTGCCGATCTCATAGATCGTAATGATGTTCGGGTGATTCAATGCTGATGCCGCTTTTGCCTCCTGTTTGAGTCGCTGGATGCGATCGGCATCTTGGGTAAACTCATTCGAAAGAATTTTTAGCGCGACAAAACGCTCAAGCGAATTATCGGTTGCAAGATAAACCTCGCCCATTCCGCCTTCGCCAAGTTTTCTTTCGATCGTGTAACGACCGAATTGTGTTCCCGTTTGCATCGTGCAATTTTATCGATCAGGCATACTCACGCCAGGTTTCGTTATTCCAATTACGTTTCTTGAATTTTTCTTCGCTCCAAAATCCTTTCCTGATCTCGATCCTCGGGTCTTTGTCCGTTGGTGCCAGAACCGTGACGACGTCGTAACGCCAAGCTGTATCACGAATAGCAAAGATTCGCCGATAGACTTTTGCTGTTCGAATGATCTGCCGTTGCTTGCGTAAGTCGACGGCGGTGATTATTGGAGCGAACTCGTCTGACCGGCGAGTTTTCACCTCGATAAAGCAAAGCGTTTCGACGTCAAGTGCGATGAGATCGATCTCGCCGGTAACGGAAACGCCTTTGCTATTGCGGCCGACCGGGACCTTAAAGTTAGCAATAACGAGGCGATATCCATTCGCGACCAGATGGTCCGCCGCCAGATATTCACCGCGATTTCCAAGTTCACTTGTACTTCCGGTGGCGGAGAGATTATCATTTTGTATTATCGAAGGAATCTCAGACATCCATTGTCAGCAAATATGAAATTTCAGTATACCAAAAACATCCTCGTTTTCGTCTGCCTCTTAACGGTGCTTTCGACCGCCGTTTGTGCGCAAAATCCGACAGCCTCGCCGACGCCGGAATCCGGATCCGCAATGCCAAAATTACCGTCGATCGTGAATTTTGAAAAGGCGACGGTATTCAGCGTTGATCCCGCGAAATTGCCGTCGCCGTTTCAAACTGAGAGTGCCAGACGCGGCTCGCGGGTGATCGCTCAGCCTGAGAACGCGAAGCTATCAGTGCCGAAAGAGTTTAAGGTTGATGTCTTTGCGGAGGGTGGTTTTGTGTATCCGCGTTGGATGGCACTTGCTCCAAATGGCGACGTTTTCGTGGCGGATTCCAGGGCAAACAGCGTCATTGTTCTTCGTGACACCAACAAGGATGGGAAGGCAGATCAGCGGTTCGTTTTTTCGAGCAAGCTGGCCCAGCCTTTCGGGATGGCATTCCATAATGATTGGTTTTATGTCGCAAACACTGACTCGATCGTGCGATTCGCTTATAAAACCGGACAGACGGAGGCGAGCGGTGATCCCGAAAAGATCGTCGAACTGACGGCGGGCGGCTATAACCAACACTGGACGCGGAATTTGATGTTTTCGAAAGACGGCAGGCAGATGTTCGTCTCGATCGGATCAGCTTCAAATGTTGATGTCGAGGCAGACCCCAAAAGAGCCGCGATCTCGGTTTATGATCCGGACGGCAAGAATCACAGAATCTACGCCGCCGGCCTCAGAAATCCGATCGGCCTCGCCTGGAATCCAAAAACAGGCGAACTCTGGACCGCCGTCAACGAACGCGACGGTTTAGGAGACGACCTCGTTCCTGATTATGCGACGTCGGTCAAAGACGGCGGTTTTTACGGCTGGCCATATTCCTACATCGGCCAGAACGAAGACCCGCGACGAAAAGGCGAAAGTCCTGAGTTAGTCAAAAAATCGATCGTCCCAGACGTACTTTTCACGTCCCACGTCGCTGCCCTCGGTATTCAGTTTTATACCGGCAAGATGTTTCCGAAGGAGTATCAGGGCGACGCCTTTGTCGCTTTTCACGGTTCGTGGAATCGTGCCAAACTCTCCGGCTATACCATCGTTCGTATCCCATTTGATGCTAAGGGCAAATTAGAAGGGAATAAGTACGAGAATTTCGTCTCAGGCTGGTTGCCGGATGAGAACTCAAACGAGGTCTGGGGCCGCCCAGTCGGCCTTCTAGTCGCGGCGGACGGCTCATTGCTAATCGCCGACGACGGTGGAAAAAAGATCTGGCGGGTGAGTTATGGGAAGTAGATAACTTTTCGGAAATCCGCCCGACGGTAAAATAAAGCTGACAGCCGCTCTCAAAAAAGCTGTCAGCTAACTTTTATTAAAACGCCGGTTCTTCATAGATTCCGTAAACATCACGCAACGCGACGCAGATCTCCTCGACGGTTGCATACGCTGCAACGGCCTCGATGATCGACGGCATTGTATTTTCGTCATTTTTCGAAGCCATTTTAAGTTTCTCCAAGGCGTTGGCGACCGCTCCGTTATCACGAGTAGCTTTGGTGTGAGCGAGCCGTTCGAGTTGATGATCGCGGATGCCTTCGTCAATCTGTAGGATCTCGTAGTTCGAAGGGCCTTCTTCAATAGAGTACTTATTAACGCCGACGATTATCTGCTCCTTGCGCTCTACTGCCTTTTGGTATTGGTAGGCTGACTCTTGAATTTCTCTTTGAGGAAACCCAGCCTCGACCGCCTCGACCATTCCGCCGAATCCGTCGATCTTTTCGAAATAATCCATACAGCCGTTAATCATTTTTTGCGTGAGCGACTCGACGTAGAAGCTGCCACCGAGCGGATCGATAGTGTTTGCAACTCCGGTTTCCTCGGCAATTATCTGTTGGGTGCGAAGAGCGATCAGTGCCGCCGCATCCGATGGCAAGGCAAGTGCCTCATCGAAGGAGTCAGTATGCAGGGACTGCGTTCCGCCGAGAACTCCGGCCAGAGCCTGGATCGCAACGCGGGCAATGTTGTTCAGCGGTTGCTGAACTGTCAGCGATACGCCCGCCGTTTGCGTGTGAAAACGCATTTGCATTGTCCGCGGATTTTTTGCTCCAAACCGTTCCTTCATCGTTTGAGCCCAGACTACCCGGGCGGCACGATATTTGGCGATCTCTTCGAAAAAGTCGTTGTGTGCGTTAAAGAAAAACGAGATCCGCGGGACGAATGCATCCACATCCATTCCGCGATCCACGCCGTACTGAACGTACTCGACACCGTCACGCAACGTGAAGGCCAGTTCCTGAAGAGCGGTCGCACCGGCCTCGCGAATATGATAGCCGCTCACCGAGATCGGATTGTATTTCGGGACGTGTTTCGTCGTGTATTCGAAGGTGTCGATGACCAGCTTCATCGCCGGTTTGATCGGGTAGATCCATTCCTTTTGAGCAATGTATTCTTTCAGAATGTCATTCTGTAGGGTTCCTGAGATCTTTGTGAAATCTGCTTTCTGCTTCTCAGCGACAACGAGATACATTGCCAGGAAGATCGGTGCCGGTGCATTTATCGTTTGCGAAACAGTGACCTGATCGAGCGGAATACCGTCGAATAACACTTCGAAATCTGCAAGGGAAGATACCGCTACGCCACATTTGCCAACCTCGCCTTCGCTCAGAGGTGAGTCGCAGTCGAGGCCCATCAACGCGGGAAGGTCGTACGCGACCGATAAACCGGTCTGGCCCTGGGCCATTAGGTACTTGAATCGCCGGTTAGTCTCTTCAGGTGACGAAAACCCTGCGAACTGCCGCATCGTCCACAGTTTTCCGCGATAACCGGTTGGGTGGATACCGCGTTTATATGGATATTCGCCGGGAAAACCGATCTCGCTTAACCCTTCCGCGTCGGCCTCCGAGTATAGGCGGTCCACGGGTTCGAGGCTGATCCCTTCAAATGAGGATCTACGCTCTGGAGTTCTGGCGATCACCGGCGCAAGCGTTTCTTCTTCCCATCTTTCTGAGCGCATTTGAGCCTCTGTGGCGGCGATTTTTTGTTCTGCTGTATCCATCTAAATATTAGTTATCACGGTATAAATTTCTAAACTCTCTACAGTTTAAGGCCGAGCCAGTCCGCACGCAAGGCGACGATTTATTTGAGATCAGAACAGAAATGATTACAAGAACAATCATCAAGAGTAACGTAGTCATTAAGCCTTCGGAATTGAAGTTAATTCTGTCTAAATTGCAAAAACGCCGTCGGTACGCATACAATTGCGTGATGTCCAGTTTTCGTACCGCCGCCTTTTTATCAATCCTCACTTGTGTTGCTATTCTCGGATCATGCACGAACGATGATAGTACAACTGCGAATTCAAAGTCTCCGGCGGCAAATCAGCCGAGTGAGAAGTCTAATGCCGCAAAAACTAACGTCGAGGAATTAGCGGTTCTTGTCAATATTCCTTACGAAGCTGAAGACATCGTTTGGAAAGATGATCCAAACAGCAAGAAACTGACCGCTATTCTCCGTTTTTCGACTGCCGACTCGGCAAAACTGGTGATTGAGGCTGAAAGAATAAGACCTCCGCAGCAAGTTAATTTACCGACGGAATCTTGGTTTCCGGCAGAACTTATCGCTCAAAGCGATCTCAGCGGGGATGATACTTTGAACGGTAAGTCATACGCCGCAACAAACTTTCTTCTCGAACCGTACGTTAACGGTTCGATCACTCGGATCGAGAATACCGACTATTTTGTGCTCGAGGCATCGAAATAACGATCAAATGTCGTCGTACTTTTTTAACTTCCGATAAAGAGTTGAAAGATCAATACCAAGAATATTCGCGGCTTCATTCTTATCTTCATCGACACCGCCTAACACCTCCAGGATATACCGCCGCTCCATTTCATCGAGCGTTGGGCGAAAACCTTCTCTATCACGAATGTCGAAAGAAGAAAGCGAGCTCACGCCGATCTTTGGGGGCAGGCTCTCTACATCGATCTCACCGGAACTCAGGATCGCCGCCCGTTCGATCGCATTTTCAAGTTCGCGAACATTGCCTGGCCAGTCGTAATTGATAAGGGCCGACATGGCTTGGCCGGCGACGGATATTTGATGAGGCTCTTTTCCCTTCGATGCCTTCTGGACAAAATGCCGTACAAGCAGAGGAATGTCCTCGCGTCGCGATCTAAGCGGCGGAACGGCTAACTCGACCACATTCAAGCGATAAAACAGATCTTCACGAAAACGTCCGGCGGCGACCTCAGCCTGGAGATTCCTGTTTGTCGCAGCGATTATTCTTGCGTCAAAAGAATGTCCCACAGATGACCCGACCGGCGTTACCTCGTGTTCCTGGAGAGCTCGTAAAAGCTTGACCTGTAAAATCATCGGCATTTCGCCGATCTCATCAAGAAATAGTGTGCCGCCGGATGCGGAACGAAATAAACCTTTCTGGTCAGCGACCGCACCTGTGAAAGAGCCTTTCGTGTGACCGAAAAGTTCGCTCTCAAGCAGCGATTCTGGCAGAGCACCGCAATTTATCGCGAGAAAAAGATTCGCCGCGCGGCTGCTGTTAAAATGGAGAGATCGGGCGATAAGCTCCTTTCCGGTCCCGGTTTCGCCCTCGATCAGGATGCTCGCATTCGTATCGGCGATTTTATTGACGAGTGCAAAAACCTTCCGGATCGCTTCGCTTTTGCCGATGATCTCGGCGAAATTATACTGCTTACTTATCTCGCGGCGAAGAACGCGATTTTCGCGAAAGAGCTGCCGCTGCCGCACGGCATTTTTTAGTGTTTGTAGCAGGTCTTCATTGACGAAAGGTTTCGTCACGTAGTCGTACGCACCTTTTCGCAACGCCGCGACTGCCGTGTCGACCGATGAATACGCGGTCATAACGATAACAACAGCCTCAGGGTCGAGAGTTTTGATCTGATCGAGCAGGTGAAGACCGTCGCGACCAGCCATTTTTATGTCTGTTAAAGTTACGGCGATATCATTATGCGAGAACACCTCGAACGCCGTTTCTGCGCTATCTGCCGTCAAAACCGTGTATTCCCCATCAGTCAAAAGTTGACGCAGGATTGTCCGCATCAGCTCTTCATCTTCGACTACAAGAACGTTAGGCTTTGTCATAACGGGGCGTTCGTTTATGTGAAAACTAAGTCTATCACAACGTTTTATTGTTCATTGTTGTTCGTGTTAGCATCAAACTACCAAGTTCCTGATGCGATGCGGTTTACCAAGCTAATTACAATATTTTCTCTCTTGATTGTTCTTTGCGGGGCCGCGTTTTCACAGCAGACGAATCCGGTCGATCGGCAGGTCTCGAATCCGATAACCGATACCCCGAACGTCAACCCGATATCGCCTGAGCAGAACACGATAGCCCCAAAAACTAAGAAAAAACCGGCAGTTGAAGCCGAGGGCGGCGACGGTGATGTGGTGGTTTATTCAGATCGCCAAACCGTTTCCGGCGATAAAGGTGCACGCGTCGTGACGCACGAGGGAAACGTCGATGTGCGATACGGTATTTATCGTCTGCAGGCCGAAAAGATAACGATTTATGAAGCTGAGTCCAAGATGAATGCCGAGGGAAGCGTTATCTTTGACCAAGGAGATGATCAACGAATAACTGGTGCAAAAGCGACCTGGAATTACAATACGAAGCTCGGCGTCTTTGAAGATTCGACGGGTTTTACGAATCAGACAAATGACGGGACGGTGATCTATTTTACCGCCGACCGCGTCGAGAAGGTTGGTCCAAACGACCTTGTCGTAACAAAAGGCGTCTTCACGGCCTGTGACGAAGCAACGCCGAAGTGGAGTTTTTCGGCATCGAGGGCCAAGATCACGCTTAACGACAAGATCAAACTTCGCAATGCCAAATTCAGGGTCAAGGGAATTCCCCTACTCCAAATACCTTACGCATCGCTGCCGATCAAACAGCAGGATCGCAGTTCCGGCTTTCTAACGCCGACCGGCGGTTATTCAAAACTGAAAGGCCTTCGTCTCTCGGGGGCGTATTTTCAGACACTCGGTAAATCAGCGGACGTTACGCTACGTGGTGATGTTTATACAGCACGAGGATTGGGCTACGGCCTCGACGTTCGTACCCGGGCGAATTCGCGATCGTATTTCGATTTCGGATTCTATGCAGTCAAGGATCGGATCTTTGGTAGGAAAGCAGACGCTCAGAATCCAGATCAGGGCGGTTCGATCGTTTACGCCCAGGGCGTACAATATTTTCCCAACGGTTTCACGGCCGCCGCCGACATTCGCCTGACATCAAGCCTCGCTTTTCGTCAGGTATTCTCGGACGGCATTCAACAGATCATCTCGCCGATAGAGGTGTCGCAGGTTTTCGTCAACAAGAGCTGGAATAATTACACACTCGATCTGCTTGCCCGCTCGCAAGTGATCTCGATCCCGAACGTTCGAATCAAGACCAAGAATTTGCCGAGCATTAGCTTCGAAAAGCGTCCTTCAATGCTTTCTTTTCTTAACGGCGTCTATTTCTCGTTCAAGTCCAGCCTTGACGGTGTTTCACGCCGCGAAGAAGTGGATGATAAAACCCTCTACCAACGGCAAACCGGTTCCTTGCCGGTCGACACGCCCGCCCTCGGGCAGCGGTTCGACATTTATCCGCAGATCACGCTCCCATTTCGCACGAAATACTTTAATTTTACAGCTACGGCCGCATCACGGGTTACCTATTATTCGAACTCTTTCAACGATATCCGGCGTGTGGTTGGCCGTGATGTGATCAGAAAGTACGGGGAGTTTGAATTCGATATTCGCCCGGTCGCACTTGCGAAAAACTACTACGGTAAGAAGAACGAGTTCAAGTTTCGCCATGTTATTGAGCCGTTTCTTACTTATCGATTAGTGAAAGGCGTCGATAATTTTGAACGGATTATCCGGTTCGACCACATCGACACTGCGGCGAATACGAACGAGATCGAATTCGGCGTCACCAACAGAGTTTACACTCGAAAATATTCGGAAGCGGTCACCGATGAGGCCCAGGAAAGGCTGAGAACCACCGCGTCGGTCGCCAAAGATGTTTCAGATCCGAATGCGGATGCAAAACTGGCCGAACCGTCGACCAAGCTCAAATCAAACGCGCAAGATTCGCCGTCGATCCAGCCGTATGAGATCTTTAGTCTGACAGTTCGGGGGAAGTATTTTTTTGACGAAACCTTCGGCGGTGCCCTTATTCCGGGCCGCAGAAATCAGATCGAACCGATCACAGCTTTGAGCTTTTATACTTTCGGCGGTGCTCCGCGACGCTTTTCGCCGCTAAGCATCGATGCTACCTACCGACCGCAGCGGACGATCTTTGTTAATTCGAGAATGGATGTCGGAGTACAGGGCGACGGCTTGCGTGCAGTTTCGGCGACCGTCGGTTACGACCGAAAACTTTTCAAACTGTTTCAGACATTTTATTACACTCGTGCTGTCACGCTGATCCCGTCGCTCGCCCAGTACGCCAATGCTTCGGGCAAGGAACCGGGAACTCTTCGCGGTTCGCAATGGAGCCCTTCGGTTTTCGTCGGCGACCGAGATCGCGGTCTTTACGGCGGAGCATCGCTATTTTTCGACTTCCAAAACCGCCGTGGCAACCGCAATACGCCGCTTATTAGCTCACTCTACACGCTGGGCTACGCCTACGACTGCTGCTCACTCTCACTCCAATATTACAAATTCAATGTCGGCCTGCGGCAGGAAAACCGCTTCGTCTTCAGCTTCCGCCTAAACGGGATCGGAACCTTCGGAACGGAACAGTTCGGTCAGGGTTTGAGATAGGTATAGTATTTACTATTTCCTCTTTGCTAGGTAGATATTCTGCGCAATCGAATTATAGTATTCGACCGGGGCGAGGTCGTCGGTAATTATTTGGGCTGTGGCGGGGAGGTCGTCGGTGTATCGGTGAGACAGGAGAGATTCGAGCTCGGGGTCGGGGCTCGTGGTTTCACGGGTGATCGGCGAAGCGGAGGCAACAATCATTAGATTTTGAAGATAGGTGTCTTCGTATTCCAGATTTACTTTATAAAGCTGAACGGTGGGGAATACGCTTCGGTACGTGGCGAGTTCGGCCTGGAGAAAGCGACTCGCCTCGCCGGATATAGATGAGCCGAGATTGAAGATAACAACGCCGTCGTCGCGCAGCGTTCGACGCATTTCAAGGACTGCTTCGACGGTGGTCAACTGGTATGGAACCGAAAATAGAGAGCCGAAGGCATCCATCAATATTACATCGTATTTTGCCGAGTCCGACCGCCTTAAGAATGTGCGACCGTCTTCGTGAATTATCGATAGCCGCGGATCATCTTGTAACCTGAAGTATTTCCGGGCGATCGCGGTCATCTGCTTATCAATTTCGACGACATCGATCTTCATATCGGGATAACGCCGCAGAAAGTCTTTCGGGACGGAATATCCGGCACCACCGATGGCGAGCGTGTCGCGGAAATTCGGTTTGAAATGTCTCGCCAAATGGTAATAGCGTCCGTATTCGAAGGCCGGTTCGTCACTGTCGAGAAACATCGCAGACTGGGCAAAATAGGGATCTGTCGCGAGTGCCTGGATCGGCTTGCCGCTATTCGGTTCAATGGTTTTGAAAACCTGAATGCGGCTGTATTCAGTATCGATGTCATGCAGGCCGTTCGTTCGCAGCAGGAGGCTGGCTCCTGCTTCGTTTGATATTATCGAAAAGACAAATATGACGATCACGCCGATCCCCATGCGTGTGATAGCGAAGGGAACGAGAAGTAGTGAAAGGGCTATCAAAACTGCCGAAAGTGCGTAGAGAGTCCTAATGCTTCCAACAAACGGTATTAAAACGAACCCGGCCGCAAATGTTCCGACGATGCTGCCAACCGTGGAAAGTGCGTAAAGCCTGCCGACCGTTTTGCCCGCATCAGCTAGTGACAACATCCGGAGTTTGACAGTGTATGGCGTGACGAAGCCGAGGCAGACACTGGCTGGAGCGAATAAGATTATAGATGCGATCACCGACCTCAGCTCGACACCTACCGGTGCTGATGCAATGGCTAAAAGAGCGATCTCCTTTATTAAAACGGTTACCGAGATCAGACCTCCGGCGATGAAGATGACCGACGCCAAGATCTTTAGATCAGGCTTGCGATCGGCGAGACGGCCGCCGAGCCAATAACCAAGACTGAGGCTTCCGAGAATCACTCCGATCAGGCTGGTCCAGACATAGGTTGACGCTCCGATGAACGGCGACAGAACCCTTGAACCTATAATTTCAAAGGTCATCACTACGGCTCCGCAGGCGAAAACCGTTAGATCTAGTACTCGTTGACGCTTTGATATTTCGGACATCGTTTTTTCTGCGAAATTCAAAAACAGCACGAAACAGCCGTCGCTATTTCGTGCCGTTCAGTCTGTTTTTGCAAGAACCTACGCAGTTGCGGTCTCTTCGGAATCATTAACAAACGTCAGCCAGGCCGCATTGTTCGGTGCCGGTCGGGTAGCATCGAGGATCTTGAAAAACTCCTCCTGCAGGATCTTTGTGACCGGGCCGCGTTTTCCCTCGCCCAGAACGATTCGGTCGATCGCACGTATCGGGGTGATCTCAGCAGCGGTTCCGGTGAAAAAAGCTTCGTCGGCAAGATAGAGAGCGGCTCGTTGGATGGTGGTTTCGATCACCTCGATGCCGAGTTCGCGAGCGATCTCTATTACGGAATCGCGTGTAATACCAGGAAGAATTGATGCTCCCAGAGGCGGAGTGATGAGCTTGCCGTTGTTTACCAAGAAGATGTTTTCACCTGAACCTTCCGACACATAGCCGCGATCGTCAAGGGCGATGCCCTCTGAAAATCCGGCGAGCAGTGCCTCCATCTTGATGAGCTGCGAATTCATATAATTCCCGCCAGCCTTCGCGAGAGCAGGCAGGGAATTGGAGGTCATTCGGGTCCAGCTAGATACGCAGACATCAATTCCATTCTCCAACGCTTCTTCGCCGAGGTACTTGCCCCACTGCCAGATCGCGATGTACGAATCGATCGGATTTGGGAACGGATTCACGCCGAATGCCGGTTTGGCCTCGTCGAGCCCGCGAAATATGATCGGGCGGATATAGCAAGATTCGAGTCCGCTCTGCTTGATCAGTTCGACGGTCGCGTCACAAAATTGCTGGCGGTTAAAAGCCGAATCCATCCGGTAAATTTTGGCTGAATTCATCAGCCGCTGCATATGTTCGGTGAGACGAAAAACGGCGGAGCCCTTCGATGTTTCGTAGCAACGAATGCCCTCGAAAACGCTCGAGCCGTAATTGACGACGTGAGACATCACATGGATCTTTGCATCGTTCCAATCAATAAACTCGCCATTTTTCCAAACTTTCGGCGAGATCTTCATCATATTCACATCTGTTCCCGACATATTTTAATAAGGCTCCCAAGATCATGCCCAGAGGCATCGTTTTTTTATAAGTTCGACCAAATATACTCAGTTCTAGGTAAGGGTAAAGAATAATACAACCCGCAAGTAACCGCAACAGACGCCGATTTGACCGGTCTCGGAGAACATTAACCCAATAGAAAAAGGGAACGGGCAAAAATACCCGTTCCCATAAACAAAATCACGGAAAATTAAAGGATCCGTAATCGAGACGCGGTGTCGTCGAGCCTCGATGTAAAGGCTACGCCACCAATCGTGACCGTGAGAATAATAGGCTGATCGCCAACTCCTGCAAGATCAGGTGGGAGCGAAAAATCGATCGTGTAAACGCCTGGGTCGATCAGTGTTGCCGATGATAGAACGACAGTTCCGCTCGTCACATTAGTTCCGATTCGAATAGAGGTGTTAGACGGGATGGCGGTCGAAACGCCAGTGACATAAACACGTAAGACGCTGGCAGTGCGTCCGAATGGACGTATGCGCCGAGTAGTCACTGTAAAAGGTTCAGTCGTAAAGACGCGATTTGTTACGTTAAATACTTTCGCCCGTCCGCCCGGCTCCGGCACCATCGAAACATTAAAGATATCCGGTCTTGCCGGAACAATCGTGATCGTCGACCTAAGGGTTACGCCGTTATTGGTGATAACGACGGGATAGATCGTGCCCGTTGCCGCCGACGCCAATCCGGGAGGAACAACGAAATCGATACGGTGACGGCTGACATAGGTCAGTCCGCAAGCAGCTCCGTTGATCGTCATCGAAACGCCGCTGAGTTCAATAGGTAAGGTCAAACTACGTTTCAGCGAGCCGACACCTGATCTGGTGATCACCGGCCTGTCCACTGAACCCTGATAACTTAAACTGGCCAACATTCCCGGTGCCACACCAAAAACCGCAGCCGGTGTCGATGGTGCCGGGGTCGGTGTTGGGCTAGGCGTCGGAGTTGGTGTTCCGGCGGGCGTTGGAGTTGGTGTCGGTGTTGGTGTTGGATCCGGCGTAGGCGTCGGTGACGGTGTTGGCGTCGGACTTGGAGTCGGAACAACCGTCGGCGACACCGGAATTCTGGTCGCTCCAGTTGCGATGCTGGTTGTCATCGTGCCGGACGCGAAATTCGTCGGATTGATCAGATAAAAGACCTCGCTCTGCAGGTCGAAATTACCAGTTCCAAACTCGGTCAAAGCCATGTTAAAGGCGATACGTTTCGAAGTATTACTCGACAGCGGCTGAACTGATGCGAGAAACGTGTTCGGGACTGGGAATTTGCCGAGCCGCGTAAACGTCGCAGTCGACGGAGTGTTCGACAGTGTGTATGAATACATTTGGACCGGCCTGATCGGATCTGGATTCAACCCTTCGCTCGCAGTTGTAGGGATTGTGCCGTCAGCCTTAATGTTCATCCGCGTCTCAATCAGAAGCGTTGACGGCGTGCCGCTAACGTTCGTGTCAGTGAAACCCGGATATCTGGCTACGTCACCGCCGCTCGCAGCGGAGTCCGCATCGCTACGTGGTCCGATCTGACGGAACATATCGCTGGACGGAGCCAGAGCGTCGTAGACATAAAGAGCAAAAGCAGTTGAATTAGGTCCATTCGGATTTACCGATAGATTTGCGTAAGAATCAAATGCGATAAACCTGCCGTCGCGACTCATACGTCGGCCGATATCGTAAATATTCACCGGATCGCCAAGGTTGGTCGACGTCGTCGTAGTGATTTGTTTTCCACCGGTCGCAACGCCACTGAGAAGATCGGCGTAAAAGACCTCCTCGTTTCTGCTTTCGAGAGGATTCGAACCGGTATCGAAATTCGTCGTCGGGTTCAACGGATTGAAGACCGGATCATCCCCGGTGCTCACAAAGGATACGCGCTGACCATTACCTGAGATAGTCGGATTCTTAGAGTAGATCGGATTGGAGATCGGGCCTCGCGGCGTTTTAGTTATCTGCCCCAACCCGACGGAATTAACATCGGTCACGCAGGTTTGTGCTCCGCCTCGCACAAAGGTGAATATTTCGTCGGTATCTTCCGCCGGAAATGCATTTCCCGCACAGCTAACTAAATTTCTGGTGGAACCAAAAGCGATCACGGTACCGTCGTCGTTGATGCTCGCATCGTGATTGTCATCTGCAATGAATGCTCCGGACGACGTTGTGCCGGCACGTGGAGGTTGGCTCGTGATCGAATTTGTCACGCGAGTGTAAGCACCGCCCGCGAGCTCGACAAACGGGATCTCGTCTCCTGCCGAAAGATTCGCGACAGCGGCGTAAGCTGGGATCTGATAAAGCCAGATCTCGAGATTTCCATCTCGAGTCATTGGGTTCGGTGCCGGTGTGGCCGCCGGACTAGGGCTTGGACTGGGTGTCGGAGTCGGAGATGTGAAGGCGTTCCCATCAAAACTGCCCGGATTCGTCGTGCTGATCACCGGCGGATTCGTGCCATCGCCTGGATACGCAATGGTTGCGTTCGAGCTGAATGCGATCCATCGACCGTCATTGCTGATAACGGGTCGCGTGTTAACAACATCGACGCGAATATTATCGAAGGTCGGGGCCAAGGCCGGATTATTGAGTACGCTTTTGGTATCGGTTATTTGAAAGATTCGTCGTTGAGCGTAGTCAAACAAGAATATTTCGATGTTATTGTCCGAGTTTCGAGGGTTTTCGGTCGCCAGATCACCTCGCGATTCGAAGACGACAAACCTGCCATCACCACTCATTCCGCCGGAAAACGATTCGGCGCCGGAATTGGACAACTGCCCGATGATCGCATCCGCCTGAGCCGAGGCCGAGGTTGCAGCGATGAAAAGGAATATAAATGCTAACAGGAAAGTAAGACGAAACGTCACAGACTCCTCCAAAAAACGAAACAAGAATTATAATGGCCTACGTTAGCCAACAACGTCCAAAACATTGAATTTTAAGCGTAAAGCGGACTTTCTGCAAGCAACCGCATCGTTAAATAGCTTGGCTCAACGTTCAAACTGGTC
>JAYSZT010000235.1:0-3527 GCA_043737915.1 Acidobacteriota bacterium | reverse complement strand
AACTAATTTTGAGGATCGAAAATCCTGGGTCAAGGAATATTGGGATCGAAGCGACCCGGCGTATTGTGACGGTGACCAATCTGAGTCATTCGCCGAGTTTATCGGACGATGTTCGCGGTTCGTCACGAAGATGCGTGAACGCGAGTTTGAACTGGCATTTGTCTTCACCCACGAGCAATTTATCAAAGGCGTTTTGTGGTATTCAATGCGGTTTGGACGCGAAATGACAACTGAGTCGATGAAGTCGTTTCAAAAATTTATGGTGTCCTTTTCGATCCCTAATACGGCGATCGTGAAAGTGAAAATTGATGAGGACGGACAGTTCTATTTTGGAAAGATCGGAAACGTGTAACGTATGAAAATGCTCGAACTCAAGAATATCGCGAAGGCATTCGGTGATTGCGTTGCTAACCATGACGTTTCGCTCAGCGTCGATAAGGGCACGATACACGCCATCGTCGGTGAAAACGGCGCCGGTAAATCGACTGTGATGAAGATCGTTTATGGCTTTTACAAGGCTGATAACGGCGAGATCATTCTCAACGGCGAAAAACTTTCGATCAAGAATCCGCATGACGCCATCGCACTTGGTATTGGCATGGTGCATCAGCATTTTATGCTGGTCGATACGATGACCGCGGCCGAGAATATTATTCTTGGAGCCGAAACCGGATCTGCCGGGAATCTCGATCTCGAGAAAGCAAATAAAGATATTCTCGCTCTCTCGAACGAATTGCGTCTCGGCGTCGATCCGCGTGCATATATCGAAGACATGTCCGTCGGACAGCAACAACGAGTCGAACTGTTAAAAGCTCTCTATCGCGATGCAAAATTGCTTATTTTGGACGAGCCGACAGCCGTCTTGTCGCCGCAGGAGGTCGAAGAGTTTTTTGGAATTCTGCGGCGTATGAAGGCACAAGGAAAAACGATCATCATTATTACGCACAAACTCGACGAAGTTCTGGCGATCTCCGATGAGGTTACCGTGATGCGTGACGGGCGTTCGGTCGGTAATGTAAAGACTTCAGAAACGAGTGCGCAAGACCTTGCCCGTATGATCGTCGGCCGCGATGTTCTGCTGCGTGTCGAGAAAACGGACGCCAATCCGCAATCGGTCGTCCTCGATGTCAAAGGCCTGAGCGTCGCGGGAAAGAGCGGTACCGCTGTTAGCGACGTGACTTTCTCAGTGCGGGCTGGCGAGATCGTCGGCATTGCCGGGATCGAGGGTAACGGACAGACCGAACTTGTCGAGGCGTTGTCAGGTCTAGCGAAAACAACCGGCGGAAGCGTCGAATTTGAAGGGATAAACGTTACGAATCGATCGGCGAGAAAATTGAAGGAACTCGGGATCGCTCACATCCCGGAAGATCGGCACAAACGCGGCCTGCTGCTTCATTCTAACCTTGCAGAGAATTCGGTACTCGGCGATCACTATCGACCGCCCATCTCGGCCGCCGGGTTTATGGATAATCTAGCGATCAACAAGCGTGTAACGGAGATCATTAAGAACTTCGACGTTCGCCCGGCCGATCCGACACTGACGGCGAAGGCCTTGTCAGGCGGAAACCAGCAAAAGCTGATCATTGGGCGCGAGTTCGAGCTGGATCCTAAACTACTGCTCGTGTCTCAGCCGACTCGCGGCGTCGATATCGGTGCCATCGAGTTCATCCACCGGAAACTTATCGAATTGCGTGACGCCGGTTCGGCGATCTTGCTTGTTTCAGCTGAACTAGAAGAGGTCACCGCCCTTGCCGACCGTTTGCTCGTGATCCGCGAAGGCCGCATCGTCGGCGAAGTCGATCCGAAGATCGCCTCTTTCGAAGCTATCGGCCTGATGATGACGGGCGGATAAGCGGACGTTTGAACAAGACACCCAAGATTAGAAAGCTTTCCGACAATCCTTTCCGGTAAATAACGCGTCCAACGATAAGTATTTTCCTTAATATTTCATCACTCCGAATCTAATTTTGACCTTTTCGCGAAAGAAGAAACATGTAACCACTCTGGAATTATGATCTTGAAATTCACCCTTTTATCGTCTTTAACTATTTTCCTGTTGTTCTCAGTGCAGACAAGTTTCTCGCAAACAACGCCTACGACAACCTCTGACTCAACCTCAAAGTCGGCCTCGCAGCAATACGTATTTCCGGACGCCAAGAAGCGACTTCGACGATATTTGAATGAATCGTTCGGAGTCGGGGCACTGGTCGGAACGGGAATCGGCGCGACCTTCGCTCAGATAGACAATCAACCACCCGAATGGAAGAAGACTGGAGCCGGTTTCGGTAGGCGTCTCGCTTCTAATTTTGGCGAAAATGCCATCGAACAAGCCACGCTTTTCAGTCTGTCGGAGGCTTTCCGTCAAGATCCGGTCTACCATAGGTCTAATTCTAAAAAGATCACAAATAGGATCGGACACGCTATAAAATCAGGGTTCACAGCCCGTACGCGGAGCGGAAAAATTGTTTTCTCGCCCGCGAAGACCGTCAGCCCATTTGTGGCGAATGTTTCGTCGGTCAAGTTGTGGTATCCGGAGCGGTTTACCGTGCAGGACGGATTGCGTCGCGGCAGTTACGGGTTTGTGTTCAACACTGCCTTCAACTTATTCCGGGAGTTTCTGTTCAAAAAGAAATAGGGCATGAAGTGTGGGAGAGTTCCGGGCTGAATGTCGCAGTTTGTTTCGGGATCACTCGACGACTTTGCGAATCTTTTCAACGGCGGCGTGCAGATTCTCCATCGATGTTGCGTACGATATTCGCAGAAAGCCGTCGGAGCCAAAGGCTTCGCCATCGGTGACGACGATCTGAGCCTCGTTAAGCAGAGCATCGGCCACGTCCGCCGAACTACTAAATTTTTCTCCAAACAGTCCGCGGACATCGACGAACGCATAGAACGCACCGTCGGGCATCGAACATTTGATGCCCGTGATTTCATTTAGGGCCGGTATCAGCCAGTCCCGGCGTTTCTTATACTCAGTCGTCATTGCATAAACAGCGGCGGTCGTTTCCGTTGAATTTCGCAAGGCTTTGGCACACGCGTACTGAACAAAGGATGTAGGATGGGTAGCTGAATGGCTTTGCAGTTTGACGATCGCTTTCGTCCATTCGGCGTTGGCGATCGTGTAGCCGGCACGCCAACCGGTCATGGCGTAGGTTTTCGAAAAACTGCCGGCGACGCAGACATACTCACGAAGATCGTCCGGCAAGGAAGCAAGCGAAAATGGTTCGGCCGGCGGATAGGCGAAAAAGAGATAGCATTCGTCCGTCAGCACATAAACGCCGCGAGCCGCACAAACCTCAACGATCCGACGCATTTCGTCCGGCGGAACAACCCGGCCTGATGGGTTACTCGGGGAATTAATTATCAAAAGCTTAGTTTTATCGGTGATCGCTGCGGCGACCTGATCGGCTGTCAAGATGAACTCGGTATCCTCGGTTTCGATGAATACGCTGTTTGCACGGCAGAACGTTATTATCTCGGGAAACGTAACCCAATATGGCTTGGGTATGAGTACGTCGTCGCCCGGG
>JAYSZT010000234.1:0-8176 GCA_043737915.1 Acidobacteriota bacterium | reverse complement strand
TCGTCGGATTGCAAGCCGCCGAAAATAAGATCGGCATTCTCTTCCCTAACGGCATCGGCAATCGCACTCGCTATCTGGTAAGGCGAAAGCGTTTTGCTGTCCTCGACGACCACGTGGATCGCACGGTCCGCTCCGCGGGCCAACGCGTCTTTAATAACAGTTTTGGCCGACTGCGGCCCCAATGTACAAACAACGACTTCGCCTTCACCTTTCGCCTCGATCGTACGCAAAGCTTCTTCTAGTGCGTAACCGTCCGATTCATTGGTCTGCTGCGAAATGTCAGCTTCGTTGATCCACTTCTCATCGCCCGCAATACGCAAAACTGCGTCCTTGTTGGCAACCTGCTTCATTAAAACTATGATCTTCATTTTTCGTTCGAAAGCTTTCAGATTATCGACCTTGCCAGCCGTTCATTTACTTCGCTATGTCGGGGAACCAGTTGCGATTGCCCGGTCTTAAAGTTTGTTTAGAATTCGTTTTTCCCGCCATGACGAACGAGAATACATCCCATTTCTTCCAGTCTTTTTACCAAATCTCGCCGCTTCATTAGGCAAGAACTAACTCCTCAACCTTTCGGATAAAGGGCACTTCGTTCGACTCAAGATCGACGAGCAAGCCTCTCAGATTTTCAACGAGTTCTTCTTTAGTGTATCCCTGTGTTTCATAGTCCGGATAATCGTTAAGATGTCTATGAAAGACTCGCCGTCCTGCCAAAACGTGTACTCCAATGTCCGCACACACCATTCTATTCAGAATACCTCTTAAATATCAAACATGCATTGGTTCCGCCGAAACCAAAATTGTTTGAGAGAACGTAATCGACCTTTGCTTCGCGAGCCTTATTTGGAATGTAGTCTAGATCACAATCAGGATCTGGTGTTTCGTAGTTGATCGTTGGCGGCAAAACATTCTCCATCAATGCCTTGACCGAGAAAACCGCCTCGAGACCACCCGCGGCTCCCAGAGCGTGACCGGTCATCGACTTGGTGGAACTGACAGGAATGTTATAAGCGTTTTCGCCAAACACTTTCTTGATCGCCAAAGTCTCAAATTTGTCGTTGTACGGCGTCGAAGTTCCGTGAGCATTGATATAGCCGATCTGCTCCGGGAAAAGCTCGGCGTCCTTGAGCGCCCGCTGCATGACGCGGATCGCACCCGATCCGGTCTCGTCGGGCATCGTCACGTGAAATGCATCACCGCTCATGCCGTAACCGACGATCTCGGCGAGAATATTTGCCCCGCGAGCCTTCGCAAACTCGAGTTCCTCGAGCACAAGCAATCCGGAACCTTCACCGATCACAAAACCGTCACGTTCAAGGTCGAACGGCCGCGAAGCATGTGTAGGGTCGTCATTCCGGGTTGAAAGCGCCCGCATCGACGCAAATCCGGCGACCGACATCGGCGTGATCGCACTTTCAGCACCGCCGCAGATCATCGCGTCGGCATCACCGCGTTCAATGATTCGAAAGCTGTCACCGATCGCGTGTGCACCGGCGGAACAGGCAGTTGCCGTCGCAGAATTAGGACCTTTCGCTCCGTGACGGATCGAAACATTACCCGCCGCCAGATTAACGATCGCCGAAACGATAAAAAACGGCGAAACGCGATCCGGGCCCGAGTTCAGCAGTTTTTCATGCTCACGTTCGATCGCCCAGAAGTCACCGATGCCAGAGCTTATATAGGTCCCGACCATCTCCGAGTTCGACTCGTCGATCACGAGTCCGCTATGCCTCATCGCCTCGTCAGAAGCAGCGATCGCGAAGTGAGCAAACGCTCCCATTCGACGAGCTTCTTTCTTGTCGAGAAAATTCAGTGCGTCAAACCCCTTTACCTCACAAGCAAATTTGGCCGAATACTTTTCAGCATCGAACTTCTTTATATAGTCGGCTCCGCTTTCGCCGTTCATCAATGCCTGCCAAGTAGTCGGCACATCATTTCCGCACGGCGTCACCAAACCGAGTCCTGTAACTACTACACGACGTTTCATAATTCAATTAAAAATGGACAACGGAAAAGGGACAAATTCGGAAATATTTCCGATGTCCACGTCTCCATTGTCCGATAAACTAAGCCGCTTTATGCTGCTCAACGTAAGCGTACGCATCGCGTACACCCTGGATCTTTTCAGCGTCTTCGTCCGGGATCTCGATATCGAATTCCTCTTCGAAACGCATAACGAGTTCAACTAGATCGAGTGAATCGGCACCGAGATCTTCGATGAACCGCGCATTTTCTGTAACTTCTGCCTCGTCAACACCTAGTTCATCGACGATGATCTGTTTAATTTTATCTTGTACTTCTGACATAATTTCTCCTGTAATTTATAGAGTTTCTAATGTATTGCTCAAACTTTCTGAATTTTCAATATTTGCGTATGTTACTTCGCGATCGATCTGCCGCACAAGTCCGGATAGAACCTTTCCAGGTCCTATCTCAATAAACCTCGTCGTACCGGCATTAACCATCGTCTCCACCGATTGCAACCATTTCACCGGCGATGAAACTTGCTGCGTGATCTTGTCCCGCACCTTTGAAGGATCTGAATTTATCTCCGCATCAACATTATGAACCAGTGGAAAGATGAAATTCCAGTAGTTCAATTCCGCGAGTTCAACCGAAAGGCGATCTTGTGCCGACATCATTAGTGCACAGTGGAACGGAGCGGACACATTAAGCTTTATCGCCCGTTTTGCACCTTTTCCCTTCAATATTTCGCACGCTCGGTCGATAGCTTCGGCATTTCCTGCGATTACGACCTGCGACGGCGAATTGATATTCGCCGGACTGCAAACCTGACCTTCCGCGGCCTCAATACAACCGGCCTCAACCGCCGGAGCATCTAGTCCAAGTATCGCGGCCATCGCTCCGACGCCGACGGGCACCGCTTCCTGCATGTACGTCCCGCGTTTACGAACGGTTCGCACCGCGTCAGCAAAATCAAGAACACCAGCCGCAACCAATGCAGAATACTCGCCTAAACTGTGTCCAGCCACGAAATCAGGTTCCGGCAATCCCTCTGATCTCCCCGCTCGATACGCCGCGATCGACGCTGTCAATATCGCCGGTTGTGTGTTCGCAGTCAGTTGCAGGTCCGCCTCATCACCTGAAAAACACATTTCAGAAAGTGAAAATCCGAGAGCGTCATCCGCTGCCTCAAAAACCTCGCGAGCTGCCGCAAAATTATCAAACAGATCCTTTCCCATTCCAACGGCTTGTGAGCCTTGCCCGGGAAAAATGTAAGCCGTCTTTGCCATCGAACTTAAAATCTGATCACGGTTCCGCCCCAGGTTGCTCCGCCGCCGAACGCCGTCAGCAGAACCAGACTTCCCTCGTGGATCCGACCCGACTGGATACACTCATCCATCGCGATCGGTATCGATGCCGAGGAAGTATTGCCCATCTCCGCGATATTCGAATAAACTTTTTCTTCCGGAACACCCAAACGAGTTGCGACCGCATCGGTTATCCGCTGGTTTGCCTGGTGCGGGATCACGATATCGATATCATCGATGGTGTAACCGGCTTTCTCGACCATTTCCCCCGAAATATCCGCCATCGAACGCACAGCGACCTTGAAAAGCTCATTGCCTTTCATCTTAAAAAAATGCTCGCCGTCGTCGATCGTCTTGTGGGAAGTTCCGATCTTAGTGCCGCCGCCGGGAGCGTAAAGCTGATTTTCGTAACGTCCGTCGGATTTGATCTTCGTCGCTAAAATGCCTTTGCCTTCGGCAACCGGTCCAAGAACCGCTGCCCCGGCGCCATCACCGAATATCACGCAGGTCCCGCGGTCGGTATAATCGACGTACTTCGTCAAAACTTCGGCTCCTATCACGAGTGCGTGGTTTATCTGCCCGGTCCTGATCATCGACTCTACCATCGTGATGCCGTACAGAAACCCCGAACAGGCTGCAAAAACGTCCATCCCCGCCGCATTAGTCGCGCCGATCTGAGCCTGAATTAGAGCGCCGGTCGACGGCATTATCTGATCGGGGGTCGTCGTCGCACAAACAATAATGTCGATTTCGGTCGCTTCAAGCCCCGAGCGCTCAAGAGCCTGCAGTGCCGCTCTCGACCCGAACTGCGAAGTATATTCGTCGTCTGTCGCCTTGTGACGCTGCTTGATGCCGGTCCGCGTGGTTATCCATTCATCGTTAGTATCGACAAGCTTTTCCAGATCCGCATTCGTCAGAATGCCTTCCGGGTAAGCGTGACCCATCCCGATGATTCCCGCGTTGTGTGCTGTCATTGGTTAGAATTAGAACTTAAAATTTGAGTTATTTCAAAAATCTATTCGGATTCTCTGACTTCAATTATTTTACGACCCTTGTACATTCCGGTCTTTGGATCGATACGGTGGGGCACTTTTGCTTCCCCCGTATCTTTGTCCAAATAGAACTGTGGCGTGACCAGGGCGTCGTGAGCTCGGCGTTGCCGCGTACGTGAATGTGAATGTCGTCGTTTTGGATTTGGCATTTTTACTCCGTAAAACTTCAGATTCCAAATCTCAAATTTCAAAACGTTTCGGTCTATCTGAAATCTGAAATTTGGAATCTGAAATTATTTCAAATTCTTCAGGCCTGACCACCTCGGGTCGACCTCGTCCTCAATACATCTACAATCTAACAAATTTCGGTTCGTTCCGCACTTCGGACACAATCCCTTGCAATCTTCTTTGCAAAACACTTGATCGGGCAGAGCCAGTAAGATCTGCTCCCGAATAACTTCGGCGACGTCGATCTTGCCTTCGAACGCTACCGACTCGTCAAGTTCCTCGGCACCGAGAACGACCTCGACCTCTGCCGGAGCGTCGGCCGGATCGACAAATACATCGTCGAATGCAATTTCAAATTTACTATCGACCGGATCGAGACATCGCGTACAATCCACGCTGACTTCGACCTCGATCTTGCCCCGAACGTGAGCTTTATCATTCAACCTTTCGGTTTCGCCGGAAAACTTTACTTCCCCGATCAGTGCAGTTCCCTCAATATCAAGATCGATATCGTAGGGCGGCAAGGTAAGTTCGATCGCCTTTGGTCGAGCCACAACGTTTGCCAGATCGATTATCATTTTCAGCTCGTGCGGCCCGTTGCTCCCAACCCAGCCAAAAGCAAAACCCTTATTATAGCTTTTAAGTGCAAAGTGTCAAACAATTGGGTATAAGTTAGTCGCCGAGCCGATGGCCGCATCAATATCGGGAAAGCCACGTTCCCTCAAAATCTTAACAAGCCCTTGGTTGACCTGCTGAGCGAACGTCGGCCCGCCATAAACAAACCCAGTGTAAGCTTGAACGAGGCAGGCACCCGCCGCGATCTTCTCGAAGGCATCCTCGGCAGTGAATATCCCGCCAACGCCGATGATCGGCAACTTCCCTTTCGAGTGTCGATAGATCGTCGAGATCACCCTCGTTGAACGCCTGGTCAATGGCCGGCCGCTCAATCCGCCGGCACCTAATTCGCCGACTCCTCTGGTCGCAAGCCCATCTCGCCCGACCGTTGTATTCGTTGCGATGACGCCTGCAACCTCGAAACGAATGCAAAGGTCAACGATCGATTCGATCTCGGAATCGGTCAGATCGGGAGCGATCTTTACGAGCAGCGGCTTTGAACCGAATTCTCGATTTCGAGATTGCAGTGAATTTAGAAGTTCTTCCAAACCTTCCGCCTTTTGCAGTTCGCGCAGGTTTGGCGTGTTTGGAGAGGATATATTTACAGCGATGTAGTCGGCAACGTCATGAACGAGTTCGAGACATTTTAAGTAGTTCTCGGTCGCCTCTTCGTTAGGAACATCTTTGTTCTTGCCTATATTTACACCGACGACACACTTTCGCTTTAATTTCCGCAACCGCTCGGCGATCACGATCGCTCCTGAATTATTAAAACCAAGGCGATTAATGAGCGCACTGTCGTCCGGCAGTCTGAACAATCTCGGTTTAGGATTTCCGACCTGCGGCTCATACGTCACCGTCCCGACCTCGACAAAGCCAAACCCAAGCGACGCGAGTTGATCGACGACTACTCCATTCTTATCAAAACCCGCTGCAATGCCGATCGGATTGGCAAAATGCAATCCAAATCGTTCGAGAGATCCGAGCCCTTTCTCGTCGATTTCACCATAAAATGGCGAAGCAAGACCGTATTCGAGCGCCTTGATTCCCAGCTCGTGTACAGATTCCGCATCGACTTGAAAGAGTATTGGCCGAAGCAGCGAGTTATAAATTGACATTTATTTAGAGAATTCCACCAGATCGTAGAGTTCGGAAAGCTCAATTACGCATTCAACCGAGTCAAGCGTAAGAGTTGCGTCGATGCCCTCGATCTCACGCTTGACCCACGCCGTGCCTTGCCTTGAATAATGTTCGACGAGCGGCATATCCTGCGAGATCAAAACGTAATCCTCTAGACTATCTATATAATTTGTATTTCGGAGGAACTTCTCGCCGCGGTCATAACTCTGCGTAGAAGGTGAAAGAACCTCAAAGATCACGGTCGGGTTTGTCAGAACATCTCCCTTTTCATCGTGAAAAAGCGGCTTATTGCAGGTGATAGTTAGATCTGGATAAGAGAATAGACCCGACTCACTCGTCGCGATCTTCATATTCGGAGATAGGCCTCGGCATTTTTTACCTCGAAGCCCCAATCCCACGATTGTATTTAGATTAAAACAGATCGTGCTATGAGCCAGACTTTCTCCCGCCATCGCATAGACACTGCCGTCCAGAAACTCGTGTCTGTCACTGGCAAATCGCTCAAAATTGAGATATTCCTGTCCGGTAAAGACAGGGTGACTCTCGACAAGTGCCAAATTCTTCGTCATGGATCTTAACCTCTACACCCACTATTCTAAACCAAAAGCCTAAAACATTGAACCTTAAACTTTGAAGTTTGAGCCGACCTTTGTTACGATTTGCTTGCAAATGGCAGATGAAATAAACCTAGTAGAAAAATCACGGATAATGGATTCGACTGAGATGAAGCGTGCGATGCGGCGCCTCGCGACGGAGATCGTTGAGAGCAATCGCGGAGCTGCTGATCTCTATTTGGTCGGCATCCGTCGCCGCGGCGTCCCGATCGCCGAACGCCTGCGTGACAAGATCGAGGCTCTGGAGGGCGAAACTCCACTTTACGGCATTATCGATATCACACTTTATCGAGATGACCTTTCGACGGTTGGAGCCAATCCTATAGTGAACCGCACCGAACTCGTCGCCGATATCGAAGGGAAAACCGTTATTTTGATCGATGACGTTCTTTACACCGGACGGACGATCCGTGCAGCGATGGATCAACTAATGGATTTTGGCCGGCCGAAAAAGGTACAGCTCGCCGTTCTCATCGATCGCGGCCGCGAACACCGCGAACTTCCGATCCAGGCCGATTTCATCGGCAAACTCGTACCGACCAAGCAAACCGAGATCGTCAAGGTAATGCTCAAAGAATTCGACGATGTCGAGGCCGTCGGCATCTTCGAGCGGCCATCTGAATAGTTCCCAAGCAAGGTTAACGCCTTGCTTTTTTTATAACCTTTTTTAATGGATAAACCTTTCCGACGACGAGACCTGCTAGGAATCCGCGACCTGAGTGCCGCGGAAATCATCGGTATTTTAGATACCGCCGAGAATTTCAGCGAGATATCGAACCGTGAGGTCAAAAAGGTTCCGGCTCTTCGCGGCAAGACGGTCATCAATCTTTTCTTCGAGAATTCGACACGTACGCGGACATCGTTCGAATTGGCTGCGAAACGTCTTTCTGCAGACGCCGTCAACATCAGCATCGCTTCATCGAGTGTAACGAAGGGCGAAACTCTGCTCGACACGGCTTTGAATCTAGATGCGATGGCACCAGATTGTATCGTCGTACGGCACGGCTCCGCCGGCGTTCCGCACCAGCTCGCAAAGGTTTCGCGGGCAGCGATAATCAATGCCGGCGACGGAACTAACGAACATCCGACCCAGGCTCTGCTCGACGCGATGACGATCCGCGAACAGAAAAAGCAGATCGAAGGCCTCGAGGTCGCGATCGTCGGTGACATTCTGCACAGCCGCGTCGCCCGCTCAAACATTCATTTACTAACAAAACTTGGTGCAAAAGTTAGAGTCGCCGGTCCCGGCACGCTCGTTCCGGCTGATTTCCAGCATCTCGTTCCAGACGGCCTCACGGTCTGCCCTCACGTGGAA
>JAYSZT010000233.1:0-8182 GCA_043737915.1 Acidobacteriota bacterium | reverse complement strand
TTAGTGGATCTATCGCTTGGTGTCGTCCTCTTCAAATAGATCTGAAAGCCGCAGCGATCGGTCATCATCGTCCAAATCTGTGGACAATCGTGGAGCCGACGTCCTGACCGGATCAGGCCTCCGTACAGCCACGTCGTCATTAATGCGTGGCATGTTGACCTTTTGCAGCACATTCGTTTTCGATCGCCCGTTTTCTGCGACCGCAGTAGTCGCCTGAACCGCTTTGACAGGCCTAGAAAGATTCCTCTCCACGTCGATAGGTATGTTGGTAACAGGCACTCGCGACGGAATTACCGGCACGGCAATGTTTATTTCAGATACCGTTTTGTCGACGCCAGAGATTTCTTGATCCGTTTGAATTTGAGAATTAATAACAGCGAAACCAACGCCTATGAATATCGCAAAAAGGCCGGCAGCTGCAAGACCTGTTTGCCAGTTGAAGGTTAGCAGTTCGCGGAGACCAGAAAAGTACCCCGACGATCCCGAAACCGCAACCGCCTTCGCCGGATACGGAATCGCGATCTGTGGTGTGGCCATCGGCGCGAATTCTTCACGTTGCCACTCAAATACCGAATAACGCGAATACGACATTCCGGCAAACTCATCAGTGCAAGGAGTGCAATCGAGCAAATGGTTCTCGAAACGATCTCGATCCGCCGAAGTCAACTCGTCATAAAGGTATGAGACGATCTCCGATTCAAATTTGCACGATGTGTTGTTAATACCGTTGCTTTCCATATCTAAACCACCTCTACGGGCGTTCTTTCCAATTTCATCTTTAACTGCTTGAGGGCAGTATAGAGCCTGCTTTTTACTGTGCTGAGCGGTAATTCGAGGGTTTCAGAGATCTCCTGAAATGTCATCTCCTCAAATTCCTTCATTACGATAACTTGACGCAGATCGCTGGGTAACGCACCGACAGCTTGTCTAACGATGTTCAGCCGCTCACCTTTCTCTGCAATATTCTTAGGTGAATATGATGCTGAAGCTACGAACATCCGGGCCTCCGCTTCGTCTTCGTCATTCAGATATTCCTCGGCACGCGATTTTTGCCGGCGTTTGGTGGTCAGGCACTGATTAACCGCGATACGGTGGAGCCACGATGACACCTTTGCTTCGCCACGAAAATTCTTTAGATTGCGATAGGCGGCGATAAATGCCTCTTGGCAGGCATCGCGGGCCTCGTCCTCGCGTCCGAGCATACCGAAGCATAAAGCGAATATCTTTCGCTCCCACCTTCGTACTATCTCACCGAACGACTCAGGATCATCCGAGACCGCCAGTTCGACAAGTTGTTCATCAGACAGATATATAAACATTAAGCCATTGCCCGATAATTCCGAGGAATATAACTTCCAAAAACACTATGGATACCAAACTTCACACCATCTAAATTGTTAGACGAATGAATAATAAAAAAAGTCTTAGTTTTCTGAAGGTGCAGTTTGGCGGTTGCCTTAAAACATCACGATGTAGTTTACCGTCACGAACGTGTAGTGTGGCCATTCACGCGCTCACGGTCGAGATTACATTCGTCTAGAGACATTTAGGGCATAAGGAAAATGACACTGACGCGGCTTCGAACACTGGTTCAACTATTCTTTGTAACCGTACATGCTCCCTTCGAACAATGCAGGTCTTTCCTTCGGGTAGGTACCAAAGAATTCCCGAACCGCTTCTTCCGTACCGACAAATATTTGTTTCGCACCTTTGTAGACCCGGACTGCCGGGCCATGCTCGGGTATCGAGACTGTCTCAACAGTTAACCCAAAACTTTCCGCAATTGCGTTGATCGATTCGCTTCCCATAAATATCTCCTAAAAGGTCGAAAAAACTTTTTCAAAATTATAATCGGACTTCAAATGAAAATAAAATACCAGATTTCAAACTTGAAAACAGAAATGCAGTCTGGCCATCCATAATCAGTCTTGATGAATATCCGACAAGATCTGATAAAACCTTCGATCAATAGGATTTCGCAAAAACAACGCGTAACTTTGATTCGCCTCCCGAGTAAATGCATTTGCCTACTTCTTCGACAGCGTCGAGAGGTATGCAGCGAATGGTGGCCTTTGTTTCTTCTTTGATCTTCTCCTCGGTCTCGGAAGTGCCATCCCAATGGGCGTTAACGAATCCGCCTTTTTCTATCTGTGCTTTGAACTCATCCCAAGTATCGACACTGAAAGTGTTCTCCTCTCGGAAGGTTAATGCCTTTTTGTACACGTTCGCTTGGATCTCGTCGAGCAAGTTTTTTATGTAATCGGTGATACCTTCGATCGGCTGGGTTTCTTTTTCAAGCGTGTCGCGGCGGGCGACCTCGATTACGCCGTTGTCGAGGTCTCGCATTCCGAGGGCGAGCCTTACGGGGACGCCTTTTAGTTCGTATTCCGCAAACTTCCAACCCGAACGCTGATGGTCGCTATTGTCGAATTTCACCGCGATACCGGCGGTCTTTAGTTCCTCAACGATCGGGGCAACGGCCGCTGAAACAGTGGCGAGGTCTTCCGGGTTTCGGTAAATCGGAATGATGACAACTTGGATCGGTGCGAGTTTCGGCGGTAGAACAAGTCCGAGATCATCCGAATGAGCCATGATCAAGGCACCCATCAGACGGGTTGAAACGCCCCAACTTGTTGCCCAAGCGAACTCGAGTTGATTCTCTTTGTTAACAAATTTCACATCAAAGGATTTGGCAAAGTTCTGACCAAGAAAATGTGATGTGCCCGCTTGTAATGCCTTGCCGTCCTGCATTAAGGCTTCTATACAATAGGTCTCGATGGCCCCGGCGAAACGTTCGTTGGGTGATTTTAGCCCACGAAGTACAGGAACGCCCATCCATTCTTCGGCAAATGTCGCGTACACAGCGAGCATGCGTTCGGTTTCTTCGATAGCTTCTTGCTCAGTCGAGTGAGCAGTGTGGCCTTCCTGCCAGAGGAATTCGGTTGTCCTTAGGAAGAGGCGAGTACGCATTTCCCACCGGACAACGTTCGCCCATTGATTTATAAGCAAAGGTAGATCACGCCATGATTGAATCCAGTTTTTATACGTGTTCCAAATGACCGTCTCGGAGGTTGGGCGAATGATGAGTTCTTCCTCAAGTTTGGCAGTTGGATCTACGATCAACCCCTTACCATCGGGGTTGGCTTTGAGGCGATAGTGCGTTACGACGGCACATTCTTTGGCGAAGCCCTCGGCATGTTCTTCTTCTTTTTCGAGAAATGATTTCGGGACGAAAAGAGGGAAGTAGGCGTTGACGTGCCCCGTCGCTTTGAACATGTCATCCAATCCCCGCTGCATTTTCTCCCAGATCGCGTAGCCGTAGGGTTTGATGACCATACAACCGCGAACGGCTGAATTCTCGGCTAGATCAGCACGTTTGACGATCTCGTTGTACCATTCGGAATAGTTTTCCGAGCGTTTCGGTAAAGCTTTGCTCATATTTATTCTAATGCTTGCCGCGGCTTGCGGTAGCTGTGTGAATCTAGAATGATATTTTAATTTAAGCTGAGTTACAATCAAGTTCTTTTCAAAAAGTGACCTCTCGGGTTGTGTATCCTGATTGAAGGTTGTGATAAAATTCACGTATTATGAGTCACTTCGAGCTTGACCTCCAGAACACCGCGACTGCCTTCGCAGATAAGTCTGATTCCGAACTCTCGGAGAAGTATCGCATCTTCAAAATGCTCAATTCGCCGTTCTTGAACGCCATCGGCACCGGTTGTGCGAAGTTCGCACTTGCTCTCGGCTTGCCGGTCGAGGGATTGATCAAGGCGACGATCTTTGAGCAGTTCTGCGGCGGGGAAACGATCGAGGAGTGTGACAAAGCGGTCAAGCGGCTCGGCGACTCGCACGTTGGTACGATCCTAGATTACTCGGTTGAAGGGAAATATACGGAAGAGGACTTCGAACATACCAAGGATGAGATCATCCGGACAATACAGCGGGCGAAAGATGATGCGAATATCCCGTTCGCGGTTTTTAAGGTGACGGGCGTGGCGCCATTGGGGACGCTCGAGCGGTTAAGTAAAAAGAAAAAGCTAGATGCGAAGAGTCAGGCCAAGTGCGAGCGCATTCACAACCGCGTCGCTGAGATTTGCGAGGCCGCCTACGACGCCGGGCAACCGATATTCATCGACGGCGAAGATTCATGGATCCAGGACGCCATCGATCGCCTCGCGATGGAGATGATGGAACGCTTCAACCGTGAGCGTCCGATCATCTTCAACACGATACAGCTCTATCGCAAAGACAGGCTACAGTACCTCAAAGACTCACGTCGGCAGGCGGCTAACGACGGCTATATCCTCGCCGTCAAGCTCGTTCGCGGTGCATACATGGAAAAAGAACGCGAGCACGCGGCGGAGAATGGCTATGATTCACCGATCCACGAGACGAAGGCGGATACCGACGCCGACTACGATGCAGCGATCGAATACTGCATCAAACATTTCAAAGATGTCGCATTCGTAGCGGGCACGCACAACGAGCGGAGTACCAAACACCTTGCCGAACTAATGTATGCGACGGGGATCGCCCCAAATCACCCCAATATTTACTACTCCCAGCTTTACGGAATGGGAGATAACATATCTTACGTGCTCGCTAAAGACGGTTATAACGTCTCTAAGTACCTGCCGTACGGCCCGGTCGCGGACGCCGTTCCTTACCTCATACGCCGTGCCGAAGAGAACTCATCGGCCGCAGGACAGGTCTCACGCGAACTAGAATTGATCGAACGTGAACTTAAACGCCGAAAAATATAAGCGTTCTTTTGTCCACCGGACCGGAGACTAGAATTTTCGGAGATTCTACCGCAGACCTAACAAAAGCCGGACCGAGCGGTCCGAGATCTCACAATCCGTGCCGCTTTGCCATGCGTTGAAGCCTTGCTCATCAGCATCGGTCAGCGGAAGATGTGCGATGAGTGCGACCTGAGTGCTTTCAAATGCTCGATTCGTCAGCGCGATGTGCTCGTGACCGGGCTTTGGCAAGGTTCCGCTTGCGATCAACGCTTCAGCTTGCTCAACCTCTAGGAAGAATTCATCGTAGGCCGCGACGTGCCATATCGGGTCGTTTTCCTCGTCTTCCACCGCCAAAACGCGGAGCAAACCGTAGCTGCTCTCGAGTTGATAGATCAGGAAATCACCACCTTTGAAACTCATTGCCATAGTTATTCGAGATTATCATAGCGTGTCAGAACCCATGTAATAACGGCGGTAAAAAGTGCAGGTAAGAGCCCTGCGTTCCCCAATTGCGCGACGGCGAGCTTAATGAGAAAATAACGTTTTGTTATACGTACACTATTCGGTTCAGGCAGGACGAAAATCATGAGCAATATTAAACAAGCAGTAATCATAAGCGCGGCGAGGACGCCGACGGGGAAGTTTCAGGGATCGTTAAAAGGTTTTACCGCCACGCAACTCGGTTCGATTGCGGTCAAAGAGGCTGTCAAACGGGCAGGCATCGACGCCGCACAGGTCGATGAGGTCATAATGGGCTGCGTTGTGCAGGCCGGCTTAGGCCAGGCACCTGCCCGACAGGCCGCACTCGGAGCCGGTTTGCCGGCAGAAGTTTCGGCTTTGACGATAAATATGGTGTGCGGTTCGGGATTGCGTGCGGTCGCACTCGCAGCTCAGGCGGTTCAACTCGGGGACGCCGAATATGTCGTTGCCGGCGGCATGGAATCAATGTCGAACATTCCGTACGCCTTGCAAACAGCCCGCGACGGTTTCCGCATGGGCAATCAAGTCGCGACCGATCTCATGATCCACGACGGTCTGTGGTGTCCATTTGAGAATTGGCACATGGGAAATACAGGCGAGGTCGTCGCCGAAAAGTATCAGATCTCGCGCGAAGCCCAGGACAGCTTCGCCTTTAACTCACACCGCAAGGCCGCCGAAGCACAGGAAGCCGGGCGATTTGCTGACGAGATCGTCGCCGTCGAGATCCCGCAGAAGAAGGGCGACCCGGTCATCTTTTCGCACGACGAAGGCGTTCGCCCTGATACGACCGAGGAAACACTTGCGAAACTTCGGCCGGCATTCAAAAAGGACGGTGGCAGCGTCACTGCAGGGAATGCTTCGAGCGTCAACGACGGTGCCTCGGCTCTCGTCGTGACATCAGCCGAAAACGCTAATTCGCTCGGCATCGAACCTCTCGGCCGCGTGGTAGCTTCCGCAACCTCGGGTATCGAACCAAAATTGATCATGATGGCTCCTGTTCAGGGTGTGATCAACGTACTTAAGAAAGCGGGTTGGGAAATGAAGGATGTTGATCTTTTCGAACTCAACGAAGCCTTCTCGGTGCAGGCGATCGGCGTCATGCAAGAACTCGGACTCGACATTGAAAAGGTCAACGTTAACGGCGGAGCTGTCGCCATCGGCCACGCCATCGGCAACTCAGGAGCACGTGTGTTGACGACTCTGCTGTACGAAATGAAACGTCGCGGTGCTAAACGCGGAGTCGCTGCGTTATGCCTCGGAGGTGGAAACTCAATAGCTCTTGCCGTCGAACGCGATTAGCTTGTACCTTGTCATTCAATCACAGGCGATAAGACTGGATTCGCTTATCGCCCTTTATCCTTGTCTTAAGACAGAATCTACCATCGGAGAATTATGAGTGAAACGATTGGCGTCATTGGCGCCGGAACAATGGGTAACGGTATTGCCCAAACTGCTGCAGGTGCAGGTTTTGACGTTATTTTATGTGACGTTAGTGCGGAATTTGTCGAACGCGGCGTCGCGAACATCGGCAAAAGCCTCGACCGCTTTGTCAAGAAAGAGACTATGACCGAGCAGCAAAAGCAAGAGGTCCTCGGACGCATAAAAACAACCACGTCGCTCGAAGACGTTAGCGATTGTAGCCTCGTCGTTGAGGCCGCGTCTGAGAACTTTGAAATTAAGAAACAGATATTCCAGAAGCTTGACGAGATCACGTCACCCGAAGCGATTCTTTCGTCGAACACGTCGTCTATCTCGATCACTAAGATCGCTGCCACGACGAAGCGGCCTGATAAGGTGATCGGCATGCACTTTTTCAATCCGGTTCCGCTAATGAAATTGGTTGAGGTTATCCGCGGAATTGCAACAAGTGACGAGACTTACGCGAAGGTCAAGGACTTGTCAGAGAAGCTTGGTAAGGTGCCGGTCGAGTGTAATGACTCGGCGGGCTTTGTGTCTAATCGCGTACTCATGCCGATGATCAACGAAGCAATATTTGCCCTGCACGAGGGCGTTGCTTCCCGCGAATCGATCGACGAGATCATGAAACTCGGCATGAATCATCCAATGGGACCGCTGACGCTTGCGGATTTCATCGGCCTCGACGTCTGCCTAGCGATAATGAACGTCTTGCACGAAGGCATCGGCGACCCAAAATACCGACCTTCGCCCCTTTTGAAACAATACGTCGACGCCGGTTGGCTCGGTCGCAAGAGCGGTCGGGGTTTTTATGATTATCAGTAAGCCACGGCGGCGGTGTTTACAACCTCTCACCAATTGACTCCGTAACAGTAAATCTATGAAAAAAGTCACAATCGCTTGTTTCGGCATATTGACGATCTGCGTCTCCGTTGCCCTCGCTCAGGTGGTGGTCGTGCCGCTCAACATCAAGGAGCGTACCTTGCCCAACGGTCTCAAAGTCGTCTCGCTCCAAGACAATACGAGTCCGACGGTCGCGATCCACGTTTGGTACAACGTCGGCGGAAAGAATGATCCGCAGGGCAAATCCGGATTTGCTCATATGTTCGAGCATATGATGTTCAAATCGACCAAGAATATGCCGAACGAGAAGATGGATCGCCTTACCGAAGACGTTGGCGGATTTAATAACGCATCGACCTGGGACGATTTTACTAACTATTATGAAGTTGTTCCCTCGAACTATCTCGAGACGCTTCTTTGGGCCGAGGCAGAACGAATGGTCAATTTGAATGTTGACGATAAGAATTTCGCTTCGGAACGTGATGTCGTAAAAGAAGAATATCGCCAGAGTGTTCTCGCACAGCCTTATGGACAGCTTTTTGAATATATCGGCAGCCTTTCGTACACTGCACATCCATATAAACGTGGAGTAATCGGGGATCTAGATCAACTAAACGCGGCAACTCCGGCGGACGCGAAATCTTTCTACGATATGTATTATCGACCTGACAATGCGTATTTGATCGTTGTCGGTGATTTTG
>JAYSZT010000232.1:0-8189 GCA_043737915.1 Acidobacteriota bacterium | reverse complement strand
ACGCCCCAATCTTGACAAAAGAAGGATTGGAACATATTCTTCATGTTTGCCGTGATGAAGCCAGATCGCGAGTTCTGAGACAAACGGTTTTGAAAAATGATTTTGAAATGAGCGTCTTTGATGCTCATTCTGAGGTCGAACGGGTTAAACATCGCCTTTTCGAACTTGGTGCAGTGAATGCCGCGATGAGTGGCAGCGGAGCCAGCATCTTCGCAATATTTGACAAGCAAGAGACACGACAGACTGCTTTAAAAGCCCTCGATCACGAATCGACATGGCGAAAGTTTGCCGTAGCAACTATTTCGCGAGCAGAATACCGCGAAGCACTGCATATATAACAGTGTCAGGTTGTTTCCGATCAGTTTCTTAAATTCGCATTGGGGCGTAGCCAAGTGGTAAGGCACCGGTCTTTGGATCCGGCATTCGTAGGTTCGAGTCCTCCCGCCCCAGCCAATTTTGAATATCGGAACGGACAACCTTATTGCGGGTTGTCCGTTTTTGTTTTTATGAGCGTCACGGGAAAAATCAAGGTCTTTTCGGGCAATGCCCACCGCGATCTGGCAGAGGAGATCTGTCGTGAACTTGGTTGTGAGCTTGGTAAGTCGATCACGGAGCGTTTCTCGGACGACGAATTCAACTTTCAGATCGGCGAGAATGTTCGAGGCTCGGATGTGTTTATTGTCCAGCCGACCTGCCCGCCAAGCGATCGTCACCTGATGGAGTTGTTGATAATGATCGACACTTTTGTCAGGGCGTCGGCGGAGCGAGTAACGGCAGTGATTCCATATTTTGGATATGCCCGCTCTGATAAAAAAGATCGTCCGCGTGTTCCGATCGCCGCGAAGCTCGTTGCCAATCTGCTGACGACCGCAGGAGCACAGCGAATTTTGACGGTCGATTTGCATGCATCGCAGATCCAGGGGTTTTTTGATATTCCGGTCGATCACCTTTATGCCGCTCCGATCGTAGTCGAGTACTTTAAGGCAAATCCGATCGAGAACCTGATTGTAGTGGCACCTGATACAGGCGGTGCTGAACGTGCGAGAGCTTATGCGAAACGGCTCGATGCCGGCCTGGCACTTTGCGATAAACGTCGGGAACGTGCCAACGAAGCCGACGTGATGAACATCGTCGGTGACGTTCGCGGCAAAAATTGTTTGATAATCGATGATATGTGCGACACCGGTGGTACCATCTGCAAAGTTGCGGAGGCATTGCACAAGGCCGGAGCTAATGAGATATCGGCATGTTTTACACACGGCGTGCTTTCGGGTAAAGCGGTCGAGAATATCAGCGGTTCATATTTGAAAAAGGTGATCGTAACGAATTCGATCCCGATTCGTGATAATGGGATGCCGCTGGTCGAAGGCGGGAAATTCGAAGTTTTGAGCGTTGCCAAGCTACTGGCCTCGGCGATAAAGTCGATCCACGATGAGACGAGCGTCTCATCATTGTTTATTTGATGATCGCAGGTAATTCTGCATCTTGAGAGAAAAGTTATGGCTGAAAAAATTATTGTAAAGGCTGAAAAGCGTACGGAACTTGGTAAAAACGTTTCGCGTCGTTTGCGTGTTGCAGGTAAAGTGCCGGTCGTCGTTTATGGCGGCGGCTCTGAGAGTGTTGCCGCGTCGGCAGCATTAAGCGAACTCGCGGCGATCCTTCGTACGGACACCGGCGTTAATACTGTTTTCTCGCTCGACATCGAGGGTGAAGGCGTCAACGACGTTATTTTTCAGGATCGTCAGATCCACGCCGTTCACAACCGGCTCATCCACGCCGATCTTCGTCGCTTTGCGAAGGGCGAAAAGATCGAAATGACTGTTCCCATTCACCTCACCGGCCACGCTGTCGGACTGGAAGAAGAAGGTGCAGTTATGACGCAGGTCATGAGAGAGATCAAGGTTATCTGCGAACCGGCAAATACGCCCGATTCGATCGACGTTGACGTTACTGATCTGGTCGCCGGAGCTTCGATCCACGTATCCGACCTCAAGGTCGGGGCGGGAATCGAGATCCAGGACGAGCCTGAGACCGTTGTCGCAACGATCGTAACGGTTAGCGAAGAAAGCCTCGAGCCGCAGCTTGAAGAAGTTGCTGCTCCTGAGGTTGTTGGCGAGAAGCCTGAGGAAGGCGGCGAATAATCTGGTTATGAGTTCCAACCTTAGTTGGCTCGCTTTAGAACGATGCAAACTGAAGTTGGAACTCAAAACTCTTGGCTGATCGTCGGACTCGGTAATCCGGGTCCCGAATACGCCAAAACACGGCATAATTTGGGCTTCATGCTTATTGATATGCTGGCGTCGCAACTGCAGACGCAGGTTAAACGCGATGAGTGCCGGTCGCTGATCGGACGGGCAGAGCTTGAGGGCCGTGTCGCCGAGTTGGTCAAGCCGCAAACGTATATGAACGTCAGCGGTGAAGCGGTGAGTTGCTTACTGGCAAAGCCGAATCGGTCGGTTAAAAACCTGATCGTGATATCCGACGACCTGGCGTTGCCTTTCGGCAGCATCCGGATCAGACCGAAGGGAAGTCACGGCGGACAAAACGGACTGAGATCGATAATCGATTGTTTGAAGACGCAGGAGTTCACGCGGTTGCGGATCGGTATTCAACCCGAGCATCCGATCAGATACGCCGCAAAATTCGTTTTGGAGAACTTCACGAAAAGTGAAGCCGAAACACTTGAAAATATTTTGAAAGAATCGGTCGATGCGGTTCGTGTCATCGTTAACGAAGGCGTGGACGCGGCAATGGCGAGATTCAATTAGTTTGAATACAAGATCTGAAAGGTCAGATCTGAAAAGAGAATCCTTACTTCATCTCTCGAAGATGAGGTTGGCAACCGAAAGGAGATAGTAATTAAATGGCAAAAAGAACTTACGAAGTAATGTATATCGTCAATCCGGAAACGGATGCCGAGAAAATCGAAAAGCTGAACGAAGCAGTCGGTAAGCTGATCGAGAAAGAAGGCGGCGAAGTTGTCCGTATGGATGATATCGGTATCCGCAATCTCGCGTATCCGATCCAGAAGAAAAACACCGGGCATTATGTCCTGTTTGAGATCAACGGCACCGGACAGGAGATCCTCGAACTCGAACGCCGTATGCGCGTTAACGATCTGGTAATTCGCTACATGACGGTTCGCGTCGACGAGGATCGCAAAAAGGCTGAGGCGATCAAGGCGAAACGCGAAGTGCGTAATGAGAAACGTGCGACCAAATTCCGCTCGGCCGAGACAGAATCGGATGAAGCAACGGAGGCACCTGTCGAGGCGTAAGCTTTTGGGATTAGGAGAAAGTTATGGCAGATAGAGAAATTGAAGTAATGAACGACCGAGATGGTCTGGGTGTTGGTGAAGACGTCATCGGCGATCGCCCGCGTCGCTATCAGCGTCGCCGTCCGAAGCAAATGGTGCCGGATTACCTCGACTGGAAGGATGTCGATTATTTAAGGCAGTTTGTGCCTGAGCGCGGAAAGATCATGCCGAGGCGTATCTCCGGCATCTCTGCGAAAGATCAACGCCGTCTAGCGACGGCTATTAAACGTGCAAGAGCGATGGCAATGCTGCCTTTCGTCGCAGACTAAGGAATAGTAGTTTCAAAATTCGGGTTTCAGGTACTAAATTGGGCCTGTTCCTGATGACTTGGAACCTGAAACTTGAAACCTGGAACTAAAATTATGGCAAACACAACAGTATTATTACGCGAGGACATCGAGCATGTCGGCGGACGCGGCGAGATCGTCAAGGTCAAGGCCGGATACGCCCGCAACTATCTGCTGCCGCAGAAGTTCGCAACTCTTGCGACCAAAGGAAACGTGAAACAGATCGAGCAGGAACGTGCGGCTCTGTTAAAGAAGGCGGCGATCGAAAAAGCGACTGCAACCGCACAGCACGATCAGATGGCGAGCATCGCGCTCAAATTCGAACGAAAAGCCGGCGACCACGGGACACTTTTCGGTTCGGTCACTTCGATGGACATCGCGGACGCACTCAAGGCTAAGGGCTACGAGATCGACCGTCGTAAGATCGTCCTTAAAGAAGCTATCAAAGAAACCGGCGACTACACGGTCAACGTTAAACTTCATCGTGAAGTAACGCTGTCCGTACCGGTCACGGTTACGGCAGAAGGCGGGGAAGTTGCACCGAAAGAGGAGAAGGCGGCAGCGCCTGCACTCTCAGCGGCACCTGCGGCGGCGGAAGTCGTTGCGGAAATTGAAGCTCCAGCTACCGAAGACGAAGCATAGTCGAGTAGCAGTTCGATCAACTTAAACCTAGTGTCTTGCGAAAGCATTGCACTAGGTTTTTCACTTTTTGGAGCGATTCCGCACGGCAAAATTCTAAAAACCGTCGAGCGCGTGATAACCTTTTCCTTTTACGAATATGGGTCGGGTTCAACGAAAACTATCTCGAACATTCAAGCAGTTCTTCGATTCAGGGAAGTCGAGCTCCATCTTTCTCATTGCCTGTACGCTGATTTCGTTGATATTGGCGAATTCTCCTTTTGGTGCGGAGTATTTGTGCTTTTGGGGTTTATACATAGGCGGAATGAGCATCGAGCATTGGGTCAACGATGCGTTGATGGCGATATTCTTTTTGCTGATCGGGCTCGAACTCGAACGTGAGGTCTATAACGGCGAGTTGTCGAGCTTTAAGAGTGCGTTGCTGCCGATGTTCGCCGCCGCCGGTGGAATCGCTTGTCCGGCTCTGATCCACCTTTTCTTTAATGGCGGCACGTCGACCCAGGCCGGGATCGGGATACCGATGGCTACCGATATTGCTTTTGCCCTCGGCGTGCTGGCACTTTTAGGTAGCAGGGTTCCTGCCTCTCTGAAAGTTTTTCTCACGGCCCTCGCGGTCATGGACGACCTCGGGGCGATCATAGTGATCGCAGTTTTTTACACCGCGAAGCTTTCGGCTATATATCTCGGGCTTTCACTTTTAGTCTGGGCATTTTTGATCGTTATCAACCGATATTTTAAGGTTTTGTCTCTGACACCGTATTTGATCGGTGGAGTTCTGATGTGGTTCTTCATGCTAAAGTCTGGCGTCCACGCGACGATCGCGGGAGTGTTGCTCGCGTTTACCCTTCCGTTCTCGCCGAGCGAAGACGACGAGAGTTCACCATCGCACCGCCTCGAGCACTTTTTACAAAAGCCGGTAGCCTTCTTTATCCTGCCGATATTTGCTCTCGCGAATACGGGAATCGTGATCGGTTCCAGTGCACTGCAGACGTTAACAAATACGAATGAGATCGGCATCATGGCCGGGCTTGTCGCCGGAAAGCCGATCGGAATAACGCTAATTTGTTTTATCGTTGTGACGCTCGGAATTTGCCGTCTCCCGCTCGATCTCAACTGGAAGCACATTTTTGGAGCCGGATTGCTTGGCGGCATCGGGTTTACGATGTCGATATTCATAACGAATCTTGCCTTTGCGAACAATCCACTCGAAATTAACGGTTCAAAAATGGCGATCCTCCTCGCTTCGCTCACCGCCGGAACCATCGGTTTCATCTGGTTAAAGCTATTCGGAAAGCCCGACGAATTTGACGAAGACATGGACGCGATGGATTTTGATGTGGTCGAAAATCCGGCATCCAAAGCGAGTTAAAAATCGCTTTGGATTCTTTGTCAGTTATCGCTGATGAGAGTAATATTAGACACTGCAATTCCAACTTTGCGGTCGGTACAATGCCAGAAACGTGCTTGAAGAGAAGCAGTTTCGGTATATTAATTTCTTATGGCGAGTGCATTCCCCGAAACACGACGAGAGCAATTTTTAGAAAAACCACTGCCGAATAACGAAGAGAGCGAGCGCGTCATTCTAGGTGCGATCCTACTCGATAACGCAGTGATCGCTCAGGCAGTAGAACACTTAAAGCCCGACGATTTCTACTCACCGCTTAACCGCCGCGTCTTTGCGGCGATGATCGCCCTGTTCGAAAAACAAAGACAGATCGACCCGATCTTGATCGGTGAGGAACTCAAAAAAGAAGGTTCTCTTGAATCTATCGGCGGAACGTCGACGATCACGAATCTGACATTTGGCTTACCGCATTTTTCCAACGTCGCGGAATATATAAAAGTGGTTCGCGACAAATCTGTTGTCCGAAATCTCATCCGCACCTGCAACGCAATTACCGGCGAAGCTCTCTCTGAGGAAGAAGATGCCGAGACCGTGCTCGATCACGCCGAGCAGCAGATCTTCGCGATCGCCGAGGCACGAACGCGGCAGAGCTTTTCCCGGATCGCTCCGGTCGCCGAACGCATTCTTGTCCGGGTTCGGGAACATGCTGCCGGCACCGGTTCGGGTATCACCGGCCTTTCGACCGGATTTTACGAGCTCGATGAGATGACCTCCGGTTTTCAGAGAACTGATCTGATCATAGTCGCCGCCCGACCGTCGATGGGCAAAACTGCACTATGCCTGACGCTCGCTCAGAATGCCGCCCTGCAGAGCAATGCCATCGTGGCTGTTTTCTCGCTTGAAATGTCAAAAGAGCAGCTCGTCACTCGTATGCTGTCCTCCGAGGCCCGCGTCAACGCTCACCGTTTTCGCACCGGGCATCTGATGACGAACGAGTGGGAACGCCTCGCCGGAGCGATCGGGACTCTGTCGGACGCACGTTTGTTTATCGACGACACTCCGGGAATTTCGGTGCTCGAAATGCGTGCCAAATGTCGCCGTCTCGCTGCCGAGCAAAAAGGCCTGGACCTGATCGTGGTCGATTATCTGCAGCTAATGTCGGGTGGTAAACGCACCGAATCGCGTCAGCAGGAAGTTTCGCAGATCTCGCGTGAACTAAAAGCTCTGGCGAAAGAACTCGACGTGCCGGTCGTCGCTCTGTCGCAGCTTTCGCGGGCACCCGAAGCCAGAAATCCGCCGCGGCCGCTGATGTCTGACCTTCGCGAATCTGGAAGTATCGAGCAGGATGCGGACGTCGTGGCGTTCATTTTTCGCGAGGATTACTACGGCGAAACCGAAGAGAATAAAGGTCTCGCGGAGTTAATAATCTCAAAACAAAGAAACGGCCCGACCGGAACGGTCAAGCTAGCGTTTTTGCGTGAGTTCACGAGATTTGAGAACTACATCGGCGGCTAATATCTGATATTTGAAACATCAAATTTTAAATTTCGGATCTCAAATTCTACATTTCGAATTCATCGGGGGTTACATGGAAAATGACTTAAGATATCCGATCGGCGATTTCGATCGCAATTACGAAGTGTCATCTGCGGCTCGGGCCCATCGAATCGCGATCATCGCGGAGTTACCGGCCTCCGTTGTTGCCGCGCTCGCCGGCCTTGACGAGGGCCAACTCGACACGGAGTATCGGCCCGGCGGATGGACGGTTCGGCAGACGGTGCACCACATCGCTGACAGCCATTCGAACTCGCTTTCCCGATTCAAACTCGCCCTCACCGAGGACAAACCGCCAACGATCAAGCCTTATTTCGAAGATCGATGGGCCGATCTAGCCGACAGCAAATTGCCGATCGATGTCTCGCTGAAGATGATCGAAGCTATCCACACCCGCTGGGTCGTATTGCTCGAATCTATGACTGACGACGATTTCAAACGCGAGTTTATCCATCCCGAAACCGGCAACTGGCCGCTTGAAGGAGCTCTCGCACTCTACGCCTGGCACTCGCAGCATCACCTTTCTCACATCGTGAATCTGCGAAAGCGTGCCGGTTGGTAACAATGTTACCGGCAGATATGCGGTGATGATCGCCGAAGGGAAACACGTCGATCGGCGCTAATTCATCATCTTCTTCTTCACTCTGTGTCCTCTGTGGTTAATCTATCTTATGGCAGAACAACAACGCCTCGTTTCGCTTGATGTTTTCCGCGGTATCACGATCGCAGGAATGGTGCTGGTCAACAATCCCGGCGGATCGCCGGTTTATTGGCCGCTCGAACACGCTGAGTGGCACGGGTTGACGCCGACCGACTGGATATTTCCGTTCTTCCTTTTCATTGTCGGCGTTTCCGTTTCGATATCGCTCGGCAAACACGCGGGCAGAAAACCGACCGGTGAGGAAGGCGTAACCGCTCCGGCGAATCAAAAACCTTACGGACGCATCTTCAAACGGGCGGCGATCATTTACTTGCTCGGCGCGGCGATGTCGATCTTGCCATTCTTCCAATTCCAGGCAACTGACGCCCCGGACAGCTTAAAGTTGAT
>JAYSZT010000231.1:0-8198 GCA_043737915.1 Acidobacteriota bacterium | reverse complement strand
TCCGGAGTTGATCTCGTCGATCTCTTTTTGCTCGTCGCTCGCGTCCTTCTGTTCGACAATTCGGTCGAATGAACCGTTCTCGTCGCGAACGACCCGACCGTAACCGCTCGGATCTTTTAACCTGACGGTCAGAACCGTACAAGCCGCACCTTTACCCCGAAACTCGTGGTGAAGCCTTACGATCTCCGCCAAAGTTTCGCTTCGGATCATCGGCACATCACCAGAGAGCACGAGCAGTGTCGAATCAGAATTTGCCAAAAGTTCGTTCGCCGCGTTGACTGCGTCACCGGTTCCGAGTTGCTGTTTCTGCACTGCAAATTCGGCAACTCCCGGGTCGATGTCGGTCAAAACCGCGGAGCGCACCTCATCGCCCTGATGTCCGATGACGACGCAGATCTTCGCCGGACCGATCGAACTAGCCGTTCGACAGACGTGATTAATGAGCGGACGCCCATCGAGCTTATGCAGAACCTTTGCGAGGTTCGACTTCATCCGCGTTCCCAGACCCGCAGCTAGAATTAATATATTGAGATCAGTTTTCACTAATGGTTGGATCCTGCCTGTTCAGTTTCAATTGTTGCGAGTTCCGGCCGCGGAGGCCTTCGGCTGTAGTGCACATCGCAATGCGGCCTGTGCGAGGCGCTCCGGATCGTGGCGGACCTTCTCGCCGTCGTCCAACAGATTACCATAAACGATATTCGAACCCTCGATCGTCTCATGGCTGATCGAACCGTGGATACCTATCTGTTGGGCTCCCTCGCTCAGATATTTTCCCGACTGCCTCTCGCTGATCGGCTGGTCGTTGACGATCACGTGGTCAAGCTCGATCTGCGGCGCATACTGCTTAAATTTATCGAGATGCTGCCGGGCCGTAAAGCCATCGGTCTCGCCCGGTTCCGTCATCAAATTACAGATGAATATCTTCGTCGCCTTCGATTCGGCGATAGCATCAGCAACACCATCGACCAGAATAGGCGGCAGCAAACTTGTGAAAAGCGATCCGGGCCCGACCGTGATCACATCGGCCGTTCGTATCGCGGTCAAAACCTCCGGCAAAGGTTTACAATCGGCCGGTTCGAGGAAAAGTCTCTCTATCATTGCGCCGACCGTCCCAATCTTCGTCTCGCCGCGGACGATCTTCCCGTCGATCAACTCAGCAGCCAGCCGCACGTCCGATACCGTCGCGGGATAAATACGGCCTTTGCTCGCCAGGATCTCCGATGAGAGCTTGACCGCTTCGGCAAAATCACCGGTGATCTCCGACAAAGCTGCAAGGAAAATATTACCGAAAACGTGCCCGCCGAGATCGCCGTCACCTCGGAAACGGTGCTTGAAAAGCTTCGAAAGCGTCTGTGAATCCTCCGAGAGAGCGACCATGCAGTTTCGAATATCGCCCGGCGGCAGCATTTGCAGCTCATCACGAAGCCTTCCCGAACTCCCGCCATCGTCGGTTACCGCCACGATCGCTGACAGATCTTTTATCCAGATCTGCTCTTTGTCACCGGCGCCCACGAATCGCTTTAAGCCGGAGAGCAAAGTTGAAAGACCGTTGCCACCGCCGATCGCGACAAAGTTCAAGCCTTTCGGATTCTTTGAAAAAACGTGATTATTCATTTACCTACGTAGAACCTACCCGCAAACGAGCAGGTTTTGCAGGTCCGGTTAATCAATACATTGCACAGGTCGAAGAGCGCTCTCAATTCGCTAGATGTTATCATTTTTTGATTGCCTGCATCAATCAAAGTTATGGAGACTTATTACGGAACCGTCGCTTTTGCGCCGCAAGTCCCAGTTTCGGCTAAATCTCTCGCGTAAGAAATACGCCGATTCCCAAAAAACTCTTGTCGCTTCCCGTTGTGTTGTGCTAAGTTTAAAGGTGCGGTGTGGTGTGTGTCACATCGTCTACATTGCCAAATACAATTCACCAGCGATAAACATACCGGTCGGCTTTTTCAGGACCGGATAATTAAATGGCAGAAACGCCCTTCATTTTACAAGAACATCAGTTTTCGAGAATCAAGATCATTCTGGCACGGCTGTGTGTCGAGTGTGCTGCTCGCGTGGTCTTTCTCGTCGATCGAGACGGACAGCCGATCGCCTTTCACGGAGAGATCGGTGATATGGACACGACGAGTTTCTCGAGCCTTGCGGCAGGTAACGTCGCCGCCACCAGCAGCATGGCCAAACTGATCGGCGAAGATGCCTTTCCGGCCGTGGTCCACGAAGGCGAACGCGAAAGTATATTCATAAGCGTCATCGGTCGCAGCCTGCTTGTGGTAGTATTTGACGAACGCTCAACCCAGGGATTGGTTAAGATACGTTCGAAACGAGCCAGTCACGAAGTCGCCGCCCTGCTTGACGAGGCAACAAAGGACTCGGCCGACTTCCGGTTAAATCAAAATTCGTTCTTTTCCGAGATCACGGACGAAGACATAGATAGTTTGTTTAGCTGATCAGATTTTATCGAATTTGCTCGAGATCAATTCTGACCACTAAATTTTAACTATCGACTACTGACCTATGACTTTTATCAATTACGCATCCCGCGAGATCAATTGCAAGATCGTTTATTACGGTCCGGGGCTTTGCGGCAAAACTACGAATCTGCAATACATCTATGATTCGACCGCTCCGCAGGCTAAAGGCAAACTCATCAGCCTGGCGACGGAAACCGACCGCACACTGTTCTTCGATTTTATGCCGCTCGAACTTGGAACGGTTCGCGGCTTTAAGACGCGTTTTCACCTATACACGGTTCCGGGTCAGGTCTATTATGACGCGTCGCGAAAGCTCATTTTGAAGGGTGTGGACGGAGTCGTTTTCGTCGCCGATTCGCAGGACGAGCGAATGGATGCCAATATCGAATCGCTTTACAATCTCGAAGAGAATCTCTCGACTCAAGGCTATAACCTTGCCGACCTTCCCTACGTCCTCCAGCTAAACAAACGCGACCTGCCGAACGTAACGCCGATCGATGAACTGTCTGGAGAATTAGCCCGCAACGGCGAACCTGTTTTCGAAGCCGTAGCAACCAACGGCACCGGCGTTTTCGACACGCTCAAAGCAGTCGCGAAACAAGTATTAACCGAATTGAGAAAAGGTTGACGGGCGATACCATCCCAAGCCTTGATTCAGTAAACTAAAAAACGAAAAAAGCCGCGAGGACAGGAGAGTACTCGCGGCTTTCTTGTTCTCGCCGTCTTAAAACGACGAGCGAATTTAACTACTTAGGCATCAGAACTGAGTCTACAACGTGGATCACGCCGTTCGACTGCATAACGTCAGCGATTGTTACCTTCGATTTGCCACCCTTTTCGTCAGTCACGATAACATCTTTGCCTTCCAGCGTAGCGGTCAACGTGCCGCCGGCAACTGTTTTCAGCGTCGCCTTGCCCTTGCCTTCTTCGATCGCTTTGAGGATCGATGCTGCATCCATTTTGCCTGCAACAACGTGGTAGGTAAGAATTCCGGTGAGGGCTTTCTTGCTTTCCGGCTTCAACAGTCCATCAAGTGTTGCCTTCGGAATCTTGTCGAACGCAGCATTCGTCGGTGCGAAAACGGTGAACGGGCCTGCTCCCTTGAGCGTCTCGACTAGTTCTGCAGCCTTGACTGCTGCGACGAGCGTTGTGTGATCTTTCGAGTTCACAGCGTTGTCGATGATGTCTTTGGTCTTGAGCATAGCTGCTCCGCCAACCATCGGATTCTCGCCGGCCGGTGCTGCAGCCGTGTTTGCCGGAGCAGTCGTGTTAGCGTTCGCCGTGTTCGCCGGCTTCATCGCCGAATTAGCATTGTTGGCTGCCGTGTTCGTGCCGTTTGTCGCAGCACCACCGCAAGCTCCCATCACAGCGACCGTTCCTGCGAGTGCAGTTGTAAGTAAAAATGTTTTGTTCATATCAGTTCTCCCAAAGTTATAAGACTTAATTAGACATTAGGCGGCAAAGTGTTACGAACCATCTCTTTCTACGAGAACCGTTGCCGGCACGCTCGTCTATCGCTCGCAAAAAATTGCTTCGTGAATTGTTTCGCCTACCGGTCGGAATTGGATTCAAAAGAATGCGGCGGGCTGGGTGAGAATTGACAATCGCCAACGAAAAAGAAAGGCCGGAGGAACTATAGAGTTCCCTCGGCCTTTCTCACTATGAGTGAACGACAAATGTCGTTCGTCACTTATCAAACCAACATCACTTACAGTTCTGCTTCCATTCTATCTTTCCAGTTTGGTCCTTGCACTCCTGGCTCCAATCAGGCCCGACCAAGTGTCCGCCGGTTTGAAAGGCCTTGTTAAGGTCGTCCGGAGTCAGGAACCGATACATGATCAAGCGGCCGGGCGAGGTTTTTAAGACGACGTGGATGTTGGTCGCATCGCCCGGGAAATTGACCACCATCTTCGAACCGAGGCCGTGGTCTTCGACCTTCCGCTGGCGGACCGCAGGAGCGTTCGGACCGTTGCCCGGTTCGTCCCATGTGACGTCAAAATTGGCCACGTAAACACCGTTCTGGCGAAGCTCGAGCCACAAATTGTTCAATGTCTCGCACTTCTCCTCGACGTAATCGGTGGTCGCTCCCATTAGAGCAACACGGTCGTCCTTAAGGAATTTGACGGAATAGGCGATAGGCACGCCCGGATTGCTCTTCGAATAGACGGCGTTCTTGCCTTTGATGATCGGGAACAGATCTTCGGGCCCTTTAGCAGAAACGCTTTGTGAAGCGGCCTCAGCGTTGCCGCCCATCGTCACAACAGTAAACTGCGAATTGGCGATCAGCTTTTTGTATTCCATTTCCAGATTGCCGCCGACCTTGATCGCTCCGGTCGCGTATTTGAACGCGGCCTCGGCCTTGATGTTCGATTCGTTCTTGTCCGTTTCCATACGCAACATGATCAGACGGCCATAGCTGACGCTGCTGACATATGCCGGCGGAGCGTCCGAATTGAAGATCTCCTTTGCATCTTGAGCGGTAACACTGGCGTCGAAGACCTGTTCGGGCACGCCCGGAGCGTCGTAGGTGACAGTGTAAAAAACCTGTTTATAAACGGCGACTACAACGTTTTTCTCGCTGTTCGTCGCAGCTTTTAGCTGAGCCGAGGCCGCACCCTGCGCCCATTCCGCATTGAATCCGAGGCCGATGGCCAATTGTTCAGTGCTATACGCGGTAGTCGCATTAAAGCTCGAGCGAGACGGATTAACATAACCTTCCTTAAAGGCCGGCGAATTGTTCCAGAAGCTGAGCGACTTATTTATTGCCGTTTGGACCTTCCCGTCCGTCGGGTTCGCAATCTTAAAGCTTCCCTCTTCCTCGAGTCCCGGCAGATCGAGCCGTAGATCGATCGGAGCACGGGCGAGACCGTTCATCGGCCGAGGTTTTCCTTCTAATAATTCTTTGTCGGCGATGACCAATGCACCCGGATAGATAACACCCTGCGTCGGCTGCATGATCGCGATCTCTTCGAAGTTTTTCTTCATGTTATGCGCCGTCTTGGTACATCGGGTGATGTTGCCCGAACCGGGTTTACGCATGTTTTCGATCGGTTTCTTGGGGTCCGGCTTGTCATAGAGCAGCACGCCGCCCTCTGCAGACGCCGCAAGCAATTTTCGCGGATCATAGCTCAGGTTGCGGATGTACTGTTTGAGAGTTCCGTTCGCGCCAGGCTGTGTTGTCGGTTGTTGGGGCTCCGTCGGAGTTTTAGGGGTTGTTCCAGTTTCTTCTTTAGGTTCTTCTTTAGGTTCTTCCGAGGTTGTCGTCTCTTCGGCCTCGGCTTCGACTCCGACTGCTTTCCAGCCTTCCCACACGGCATCCTGCTTCTCTTTTTCCGTAACTACAGATTTCACATCGGCAAATAGCATCGCCAGGATCTGCGTCCGCGTATTTCCGGCCATCGTCCTGGCTTCCCATTTCGCGCCGATCGCCGTTCTCGCCTCTTCGTCCTCGACCTCGGCTTCGAGGGCTTCTTTCAAGCCAGCAGCGAGAGCGGTCGCCGCTTCCTCATCGAGTGGTTTCTCTTTGGCGGGCGTTGGCTGTGGCAGCGGTTGCGGCTGCGGAATGGATTCCGCCGTTATTTGCGTAGAAGCCACCGCCGCACGAGCGAACGGACCGGCGAACGTCGGGACTATCAGCGATCCCAGTATTAGTAACGCGACAAACGCTTTGCTTGCGCCCGTCTGGTATTTGTCAGATTTTCGCCTTTCGATATTACTTTTCACAGTTTTTTTTCTCCTTTATTATTAGATATGGTCCGTTAACTTTACTGTGTCACGCCGCGCACGATTGGGCCACGCAGTCGGTTATACAGTTCCCATGTTTCAGCATTAAATTTCATTCCGAGTACAGATGCGGCAAAAACCTCAGCCACAAATTCTTTCTGATTTCCACCTGCATATAGGCCAAGCTTTCCTGCGGTGACGGCATCCTTATCTGCCTGATATTTATCCTTCATACTGATCCCGTTCGGAAACCAAACCTTTGGCATCGACCAGAAAAACTCAGGGTCTCGCCGCTCGTGAAGGATGTGGCCGATCTCGTGAATTATGGTGATCGCCGGTTTCTCCAAACCCTGAAGTTTCCTGTCCGAAAAAGGGTTTGATCTCATCGGTGCGATCCCCTTAATTATCACGTTCGCCACCGGAGCAAATTTTAGCCCCCGCTTTAATGCGATCGTCTTAACGTCTTCGCAATCCGGACAATTCGGCGCCTTGTCCCGGTCAATGATCAGATAGATCTTTAGATCTGCAGGGATCGTCACGCCAGCATCAATTGCTGCCATTAGCCCTTTGTGTATGTTGACCGCCTTAAATTCCGCGTTCGGATCCTCGACATCTTTGATTATCGACCAGCTCTGCCCCTTATAGTTGACCTTGTCCGCAGGCGTCCAGGCCTTAACTTGTCCCGTCATGTTGCTAAACAATGTCGTTTCGATCAATCCAAAGTCGGGCTTTGCGTCGGCGTCTTTTGGTACAACCAGCTGTCCTCCGGTCGTAGTGCTTTTTGGCTGTAGCACCGCTGGTCGAGCCGTAACTTCCGCGGTTTCCTCATCATCATCGCCCTCCTCAGGGCCGGTCATCCATTTGGTCATTATCCGGTTCCGGGTCGCCTCATCTAAGACGACTCGTTTGACGTCAGGCATCAAAAAGACGATCGCCTGTCCTCGGGTTTTCCCTTTCAGTTCCTTGCCTTCCCATTTTTCTGTGATCGACTCTACCTTGCGCTCATCCTCCTTAAGAATAATATTGAGTGCGTCGGTAAATTCGCTGATCAGATCATCGGCCGCTTCAAGGTCTAGAACCTGCTTTGGGTCCGGTGGGGATGGGGCCGGTAGTGGCAGTGTTGCTCGAATCGCCTCACCTGCAGCATGCTGCCTGCTCGGTAACCCGCCAGCAACCAGCAGCCCTAGCATCAGGCCGAAGATCGATAGAGCAAGGATCGAACCTCGCGTTGGCATTTTTCGTTTGGTCGTCAAGTCGGCCGTGGGCATAAATTTTCTTGTTTTCACGGGGTTATTCTCCTTTTACTCCGCAGATTTTGAGGGTATTTTCTCAACTTGTGATCCCTCTACTCTCTAAAACGAGAAGCGTCGAAAAAAAGGGGCATCAAGTTGGAAATTAAAGTTTCCTTTTGTGACCTTTGCACGATTGCTAGACACAAACGCCAGATAAATATTAGAATTAGCGATACAGTATCATAAGATTTCAAATCTACAAACAACCCTGAACCTCGGAAAACTGCAATTCCCTCCCGCACCGTGGGTAAAGATACAATTGGACGCGGAGTCCCTTCCATTTACCTACCCAAAAAAGACAGCAAGAACCAGCGTTCTAAGTCCGCGACCTTGCCGGGATTAAGGACCTGAGGATTCAGGATCTGAGACACTTCGCGACTACCATGCTTTTTATGGAAGGCGTAGCAGACGCGATCATCCGCAAGATTACCGGACATAGAAGCGAGGAACTGGAGAGGTATAAACACTTCTCACCAGAGTTCATGAAGCAGACCACAGGACTGATTGCGGGACGATTGACAGAGGAACTAGAAGGTAAGTTTTGAGGTACAGTGGACGAAAATAAAAAAAGTCACCTTGACGATGACTCTAAAACCCTTGGTTTTATTGATAATGGCGGAGCCGACGGGACTCGAACCCGCGACCTCCAACGTGACAGGCTGGCGTTCTAACCAACTGAACTACGACTCCGCAAGAGTGGTGGGCA
>JAYSZT010000230.1:0-8199 GCA_043737915.1 Acidobacteriota bacterium | reverse complement strand
CGCTATTAGTTGTGTTTATTCTCACAATATCTGTGACAGCTCAGTTTCCGATCAAGATACCGAAAATAAAGGTCGATAAACCGGCACCCGATCAGCCGAAGGCTGCGGAAAATACACCGACGGATACGGGACGTAATAATCAGTCCACAACGCAGAACGGCGGCGACTATGTCGAACCGACAGCGCCGGGTAAGCCGATGTTTCTGAAAGAAACATTTGAGATATCGGCAAAAACTGAGGCGCGATACTGGAAGTTGCCCGCTAAAAATGACAATCCTAGCTGGTTTCCGAGAGTGGAATTCCGTGTCTTTTACGACAACAGCGTGCGGCAGCGATTCAACGCCGAATGGTTCAATCCCGATGGTACGCCGTGGTTTACTGAGCAACTCGAGGTTTCAGATTCGCGCGGCATCTCGCTGTTAAAGAGTCCATATCAAAATGAATCTCCTTATTCCAAGGCAACTCAGGCGATCGGAACATACGGTTTTAAGATCGTAAATACGAAAACTAACGAAACCGTGATCGAGGGTAAGTATAAAGTTAAGAAGATTGCGTACGATCCAAAAGTCGGTACGAACGGCATCTTTTATGTAGATAATGAGTGGACAATGGCGTCCGGGTATGCGGGAGTGACGGCAGACGGTTGGAATACGAACGAGGTTCACCCTTCGGTAATGATGTGGCTCAAAGGCGAATTTGAGAATAGGGATATGGAAGCAAGACTATTTTTTAATAACCAAGAAATAGCATCGAGCGACGAAGGCGGGTCGATTAGCACCATACAGACACGCGGCGGTGACTGCTACCTTTATAAGAATATTTGCGAATACAAACTTTGGAATTTTACTTGGTCTAAATTCTACATTTTGAGCCAGGGTTACATGAGGGACAAGTATTCAAATGCGATATTTACAGTTGATAAACCGGGTGAGTACACGGCAAAGATCTTCTATAAGGGTACACAAATCCGTGAGGCAAAATTCTCATTCGCAAAAAATGGCGGCATTGATTTAACGCCATATTCTACTCAACTTTATCCCATGATCGGCCTTATCCCGGTCAAGGTAATGGGCGCGGCTGAGAAGTTCAATTCGGCAACATGGCTGGGCGATACCTTCTACGGAAATCCACTGCCCGGATTGAAACTGCCGTAATTAATCCGATTCGCTGCAGTAAGCAGTATTTGGTACTAAGTAAAAAGGCCGGAACCGGTGAGAATGGGTCCGGCCTTTTGCTTTTCCATTTCACTTTTCTAGTAACAAACAATTTATCGTCAACGGGGATGTTTTGTCCTAACCTGTTGCGATCGTGGTCAATCAGAATAGGTTCGCTGACTTCTCCAAACAGCCGAGGCAAGCGTTGGTACTGATACGGCCGCCTCTATCTTTGAAAAAGAGGCGTGAGGCCCTTATAATGATAGTTTGGTATTTGTATCGGATACATCACTATGACACACAACTTATTTGAAACACGGCAGACATTTCGCGGCGGTGACGGGGCGGAATATGGTTTTTATTCGCTTCCGCACCTTGAGAAGGCGGGGCTCGGGACTATTTCGCGGCTGCCGGTCTCGATTCGCATCGTGCTCGAATCGGTTTTGCGTAATTTCGACGGCGGTAAGAAGGTCAGCGAGGCGAATGTGCGGGCTCTGGCCGCCTGGCAGGCGAATGAGGAACGCAGTGAGGAGATCCCGTTTGTGGTTGCACGAGTTATTTTGCAGGACTTTACGGGTGTGCCGTTGCTGGTCGATCTCGCGGCGATGCGTTCGGCGGTTCAGCGGATGGGTAAGAATGTTGGTGTTATTGAACCGCTGGTGCCGGTCGATCTCGTGATCGATCACAGCGTGCAAGTCGATTTCGCGGGCAGCGAAGCGGCGTATCAGCAGAATATGGAGATGGAGTTCAAACGCAACGATCAGCGCTATCGCTTTTTGAAGTGGGGAACTCAGGCGTTCAACGGATTCAGCGTGGTGCCGCCGGGAATTGGCATTGTTCATCAGGTCAATCTCGAATATTTAGCGAAAGGCGTTTTCGAGCGCGACGGCGTTTACTTTCCCGATTCGCTCGTCGGAACAGATTCGCATACGACGATGATCAACGGACTCGGCATCGTCGGCTGGGGCGTCGGCGGCATCGAAGCCGAAGCCGGAATGCTCGGACAGCCAGTCTATTTCCTGACGCCGGACGTTATCGGCGTCAACCTCAGCGGTGCCCTGCCGCAGGGAGCGACGGCGACCGATCTTGTTTTACGCATCACGGAAATGCTTCGTAAGGCGAATGTTGTCGGTAAGTTTGTCGAGTTCTTTGGTGAAGGAGCGGCCGCTCTCAACGCAACAGACCGAGCAACGATCGCCAACATGGCACCGGAGTACGGCGCGACGATGGGCTTTTTCGGTGTGGACGAGAAAACGCTTGAGTATTTTGCCAACACCGGCCGCGATCAGGAACAGATCGACACGATCCGCAATTACTACAAAGTGCAGGAGATGTTCGGGATCCCGCAGGACGGAGAGATCGACTACACGACGGTCATTGGACTGAATCTCGATACAATTACACCAGCTGTTGCGGGCCCGAAACGCCCGCAAGATCGCATTGAGCTTTCGAGCCTCGACGACCGATTTATAGAGCTGTACACAAAAGCCGTGGCTGACGGCGGTTACGGGAAGACGTCGGAGAGCCTGTCGAAACGCTTCAACGTAAAAATGGGCTCTCACCCAACTAACGTCATTGAAGGCGGCGGCGAACAAAGTTCGAAATCGCTCCCTGATGCGGTTCACACTACGGTCACGCCGGAAAATACGAGCACCGAAACTGAGATCGAAATGGTCAATAATCGTCCGACACCCGATCGCGTCGACATTACCGATTACGACGCGCCGGTTGTGACGACGAATATCGGCAACGGCGATGTTTTGATCGCGGCGATCACATCCTGCACAAATACTTCGAACCCGTCCGTTATGATCGCAGCCGGAATTGTCGCGAAGAAAGCGGTTGAAAAGGGAATGAAGGTGCCGGCGTACGTGAAAACCTCGCTAGCTCCAGGTTCGCGCGTTGTAACCGAATATCTCGAGAAAGCCGGATTGCAAAAATACCTGAACGAGGTTGGGTTCGATCTCGTTGGTTACGGTTGTACGACTTGCATTGGGAATTCTGGCCCGCTCGATCCTTCGATTGAAGAAGAAGTCGTGGAAAACGACATCATCGCGGCTTCGGTGCTTTCGGGTAATCGAAACTTCGAGGCACGCGTTCATCAGAACATTAAGGCTAACTTCCTCATGTCGCCTCCTCTTGTAGTTGCTTATGCTCTTGCGGGAACTGTTCTTAAAGATGTGATCCTCGACCCGATCGGGCAGGATCGCGACGGCAACGATGTATTCCTGCGCGATATTTGGGCGTCACTTGACGAGGTGAAAGAATACCTTTCAACCGCCTTCGACCCGGAAACCTATAAGAATCTGTACACGAAATTCGCGGAGGACAATCCGCTCTGGAACAAGATCGAGACCAGCGTCGGACAGATCTACGAGTGGGATGTCGACTCTACGTACATTCAGGAGCCGCCGTTCTTTGCGAACTTTTCTATGGAAACCGGAAGCTTTTCGAACTTCTATGGTGCAAGAGCACTGGCGATATTCGGTGATTCTGTGACGACAGACCACATATCGCCGGCGGGTGCGATAAAGGCAAATTCCCCGGCAGGGTTGTATCTGCAGGAAAATGGCGTCGCGGCGGAGGACTTTAATTCGTACGGTTCCCGTCGTGGAAATGATCGTGTGATGCTACGCGGAACGTTTGCGAATGTCCGAATTAAGAACACGATGATCGCTCCCGTTGAAGGTGGATTCACGAAGCATCAACCGGACGGCGAAGATCTCTCGATTTACGATGCCGCCATGCAGTACGCTCAGGAAAATACGCCGCTCGTTATATTCGCTGGGGCCGAGTATGGAACGGGTAGCTCTCGTGATTGGGCAGCGAAAGGAACTGCTTTAATGGGCGTCAAGGCGGTTGTTACCGAGTCGTTCGAGCGTATCCATCGCTCCAATCTAGTCGGAATGGGCGTGTTACCGTTAACTTTTAAGAACGGCGATTCAGCGAAGTCACTCGGATTTGACGGGACTGAAACTTTCGATCTGACCGGATTGGAAAACGCGGCCATTAGACCGAGGCAAGATGTAACTCTTTCGGTGACATCGGCAGATGGGACGAAACGCGATGTGACCTTAACGCTCCGTATCGATACTCCGATCGAAATCGAGTACTACAAAAACGGCGGTATTCTGCCCTATGTTTTGAGGCAGCTGATCAAAGAATCAGACTAGATAAAAAAGTTTTCGCCGCTGGGAATAATTTCTGTAATTATCGGAATGTGATGGCGGAGAAATTTTTCTTTGAAAAATGTTGAAAAGGTAGTAAATTGAAGATACCTCTCATCAATATATAAGTGGGGAATTACGGTCACTGTATAACATCGGTCGACCGGTAGAGTATTTATATGAAACGAATATTGACTGCGGTGATGGCGATCAGCCTTGTAAGTTCAGCGAGTTTGCCTGTTTTGGGACAGCAAACAAAGGCGCGAAGTTTGGCTAAACCAACTTTCTCAGCGACACCGTCCGGTGTGGAGTTTGGAGACCAAAAAGCCTATTCGGACGGGCAGGGAACCTGGATCTCGTGGAATGTGGATGACCGTAGCAGGGTCATGGCCTTCGATATATATAGAACTTCGAAGTCAGGTAGGGAACTTGCGAATATTCGACCGCTCGTTAAAACACCTGGGGAACAAAGTTTCTTCGACATCGAAGGTTCGGTTGGCACGGTTTATGAGATCGAAACGATTAATTCTGAAGGCGTCAGAACGCTGTCGGGTAAACTCGCGGTCCAATTTGTAAACAGTTTGAAAGAAGTAGCAGGACGTTCGTCGGAAGAATTTGCGTCTGCGACCCAAGCAGATGGAATTATTGCGTCATCTTCTCCGGATCTTCCTTTCGAATTGACGAACCTGACAAAATCACCCAAAGATCTTGTTAATCAACGATTGGTAGCCGCACAGACCGGAGTCAAGATCGGCATCAGGAAAGACGGTATCTACCGAGTGCTAAGGTCAGAGCTTCAAACGGCCGGGTTTAATGTCTCCGGTGATCCGACCAAATGGCAGCTTTCTGTTAATGGTATAGAGCAGCTGATTATCGTCGAGGCTACAGGCGCATATATAGAGTTTTATGCCCGGTCTATCGATACTATCGAGAGTGACATTCGATACTACTATCTGACGAACGGAAGTGTTGACGGAAAGCGTATGGCGACGCGAGTGTCGCGATCATCAGGTTCGCAGGTTGCCGCTCCTGGGTATCAGCAGAATTTTGTTCAGAAGCAACGGAAATACTACCTCTCCAAAATTATCAATGGCGAGGCGGAAAATTATTGGGGCGATCTCATTTCGACGACGCCATTGAACACTACTTTTAACGTTACGGGCATAGACCCAACTTCAACCACAGCACTTCTAAATGTTGCGGTTCAAGGTTACGTCGGAGCTACCCACACGATCAACGTATCGGTGAACGGCACTCCGCTTGGGACGTTCTCTGGAATCGGGAAAAATAATTTTAACAGCGACCTATCTGTCCCAACGAACATCCTGACTGAGGGAGCGAACACGCTTACGCTTGCCACCACGACAAGTGGTTTTGTTTTATTTGATTCGTTGAGACTGCAGTTTGGTCGAAAATATGTAGCTGATCAAAACCGCCTAGCCTTTTATACCGAGGGTATTCGAAAGGCAAATGTGACCGGCTTTGGATCACCTAACATCAGATTGTTCGACATTTCCAGCGAGACCGAACCGATCGAAGTAACTAATCTCTCGGTTGCACAAAATGGGGCTAGTTGGGATCTGACCGTTCCGGCGTACCGCTCTAAAGTTTATTACGGCGTCGAAGAATCCGGAATTCGGCGAGATGCAGCTATCATCCCTAACTTCGCTTCTTCCCTTGCGACACCAAATCACGCTGCACAGTTAGTGATTATTAGTCACGCCGACATGATGGCGGAGTCCGAAGCATGGGCTAATTACAGACGGTCGCAAGGTATTACGGTTGAAGTTGTTGATGTTGCGGACATCTACGATGAATTCAATTACGGAACTACTAGCTCAAGATCCATCACCGATTTTCTACAGTACGCTGAGATCAGCTGGCAACAGGCTCCTGATTACATTCTGTTGGTCGGCGATGCATCATACGATGCACGTAATTATGAGAATTTCGGATACTTCAACATGGTTCCCGCGAAGTTTGTAAATACCATTTACCTTGAAACGGGAAGCGATGAGGCCTTGGCGGACTTTAATTCTGATGGTCTATCTGAGATCGCAATAGGTCGAATTCCTGCGAGAACGCCGGCACAAGTTTCGAACGCTCTCGCGAAGACCATTCGGTTTGAAAATGAAGCTTTGAATAACATCAACCGCGGAGCTACGTTTGCGTATGATGTGCCTAACGGATACGATTTTGGGGCTATGAGCCGCACGTTACGCGATCAAATGCCTTCGACTATGCCTGCGACTTTCATTGCACGAGGAATGCCGCCTCCGAATGATTTCGTCCTGGATCCGGCAGCTCAGGGCAACCTGGTCAACGGAGTTAACGCAGGTAAATATCTGGTGAACTACGCCGGTCATGGATCAACTGCAAACTGGGTTAATAGTGCCTTTTTTGGAAGTAATAATTTCAACGGGACGGCTGGTATTCCTCAGGTCATCAACTCTAATAATGAAACTATTTTCACAATGCTGACCTGTTTGAATGGATATTTCTTCCAGCCGAACTTTACGGGGCTCGCAGAGGTTATGCTCCATAAACAAAATGGCGGAGCCGTGGCGACCTGGGCATCAACAGGTGAAACGACTCCCGACATCCAGCTGATCATGGGTTTACGTTTCTTCCAGAAAATCGGCGACGGCAGCATCCCCAGATTGGGGGATTTGATTCGAGATGCAAAGACCACAATCCCCGGCGGCGGTGATGTGCGTCTTTCGTGGGCACTTTTTGGAGATCCAATGCTGAAGGTGCGGTAGTCGAGTTTGCTTGATAGAGGGCCGTGCGATCATTTCGCACGGCCCTTCTTTCTTCCGACTAAGCAGATGAAATTAAGGCTTTTCTAAGTGGAATTACTTTTCTCAAATAAGAAATGTAATAGTTCCTCTGAATAATTTGCCCGGCTCATTTAACGAGAGTGGTTCTGAAATCGCTGTGACTTGTATGGATTTCGTTGACAAATGACGGACCGCCATTGTAATGTTTGTAGTGTTGCCAAACAAAGTTATTCCGTGAGGTCTCATGCATAAGATTTTCATCCGTTTTGCTTTCGCGTTTTTGATTTTTGCGGCTGTGGTCCCGTCTGCTTTTTCGCAGTCGACGACTCTTGGGCCATCGTCGTCGAATGATAACAATGTCGAATGGGGCGGACTCCTACACGATACGTTCGACACGAACTACCGCTCACCGTTCGGTGCTGTAATGACTGGGTCGACGGTCAACATTAAATTTCGTACATTCAAGAACGATGTAACGGCTGTCTTTATGCGGGTCTACGCCTATGATCCGCCGACATCAACCACCAACGGGCCGACAGATATTCCGCTGGCTATTACTTCGAGTGACGCGACCTACGATTATTGGGGTCTTGGTTACCAAACGCCTGCCGTCCCGAAGATCATTTACTACAAGTTTCGAATTGTAGATGGGACTTCGACGGCCTTTTACACGGATTCATATGTAGATGACCACGACAATCTCAATCAAGGCGGCACTGGGGCTGCTGCTGCGGGCGAACCGTTCCCGGCATTTCAGTTGACCGTGTACAGTTCCAATTTCACGACTCCGGCGTGGATCCAGAACTCGGCCGTCTACCATGTTTTTCCAGACCGTTTCAGAAATGGCGATGTGTCCAATGATTGGTGCCGTAATGGCTCGACGACCGGTTGTCCGTCGCTCTATGGCGGTTCACCGTCGTCGAATATCTCGTATTCGACCTGGAACACACGCATCTGCGACCCGCGACAGGCTTCGCCGTGTCCGAACAATTATGGATCGCAGTTTTTCGGCGGCGACCTTAAGGGCGTCGAACAAAAACTCGACTACATCAAGGGTTTAGGGTTTGATGCGATCTATCTTAATCCGGTTTTCAAGGC
>JAYSZT010000229.1:0-3548 GCA_043737915.1 Acidobacteriota bacterium | reverse complement strand
TAGGAAATCCTTCACTTTTTCACCTTTTTCCTTTTTAATGCCTTAACCTTTTGCCTTTTTCAATTTTTACCTTTTTCACGTTTTCACTTTTCATGATTTCAGACAAACCCCGAATTTTGATCACGAACGACGACGGCATTCATGCCGACGGTATCGCTGCGCTGGAGGCAGCACTCCGCGAGATCGGCGACGTTTACGTCGTCGCTCCGGAATCCGAAATGAGCGGCGCGTCGCATAGTCTGACGCTCGCCCGGCCGCTCCGCATCCGCAAGATCGACGACCGGCACTGGACCGTCGACGGCACCCCGACCGACTGTGTTCTGCTCGCCTTGAATCAGATTCTGGTCGCTGACGAACGACCGCACATTTGCTGCTCCGGGATCAACCACGGAGCGAATCTCGGCGATGACGCATCGTATTCCGGAACCGTCGCGGGAGCCTTGGAGGCGACTATCCTGGGCGTGCCGGGCCTCGCATTCAGCCTCGTAGCGTACCGCGATCACGACTTTACGGAGTCAGCCAAAATCGCCCGCGAAATCACGAAAAAAGCCCTCGCCGACGGCATTCCCGACGCGACACTGCTCAACGTAAACGTCCCGAAAGGATTGTCGAAAGGCATTCGCGTGACCAAACAGGGCTTTAAAACTGCCCGACCGATCGTGAGCGAGAATATCGACCCTCGCGGCAAGCCTTATTACTGGATCGGCGAATTGCGTGAAGGCTTTCGGGCCGACGGCGGTACTGATTTTGAGGCGATCGATGAAGGTTTCGTCTCGGTCACTCCGATGCGTAGCGATCTGACAAATCACCCGGCAATCGAAACGCTTATTGGCTGGAACACTTAAAGATGAACGGATCGTCGCCAATCAGAAACTCATCGGACGGCTTCGAATTTCTTCGTCGGCCGATGGTCGAACGCCTTCGCGATCACTACAATATCGCAGACGAACGCGTACTTGAGGTTATGGCTGCACTTCCCCGCCATGAGTTCGTACCGGACGCCCTACGGTCGCAGGCTTACAAAGACAATGCACTGCCGATCGCTGGCGGTCAGACCATCTCACAGCCATTTATCGTTGCCCGGATGACCGAATTGCTTGAATTGGGCGGAACAGAAAAGATCCTCGAGATCGGTGCCGGCACCGGTTACCAAACCGCGATCCTTGCCAGCCTCGCGAGAAAGGTTTTCGCCATCGAACGCCTGCCAAACCTCGCCGACGAAGCGAACCGCCGTCTGCAAATGCTTGGATTCCGCAATGTTACGCTTAAGGCGGCCGACGGCACGGCGGGCTGGGACGCATATCACCCATTCGACGCGATATTAGTTGCGGCCGGCGGACCGGCGATACCCGAGCCACTTGTAAAACAACTCAAGGTAGGCGGCAAACTCGTTATCCCGATCGGCGAAGAACAGATGAAACAGTCACTGATCCGTGTCACCCGCACGGCCAACGGATACGAAACAGAAGACTTTGGCCCGTGCACCTTCGTTCCGCTTATAGGAGAACACGGCTGGAAGTAAAAAGGGAAAAGGCCCCCGGACTCCAAAACAAGGATTGTCACCATTTTCACTTATTAGCCTTTCTATTTCCTATTTTTCACATTAATTTATGGAATCGATCACCGAACTTTTTCATTACGTAAAGGATTTCTTGAATCCGAAACTTATGATCGACTGGATGCTCCTGAAGTTGGGACTTTGGGTCTATCTCGGTCTGTTTTTTATTGTGTTTGCCGAAACGGGACTTGCCATCGGTTTTTTCCTTCCTGGGGATTCCCTTCTTGTCGTTGCCGGGTTGTTTGCCGCCGCTGGGAAGCTTAATTTGGCGATCCTGATGGTTACACTTTTTGTGGCCGCGGTAGTGGGGGACGCCGTTGGGTATTTTTCGGGCAAGAGAATCGGCCCCGCTATATTCAGTCGTTCAAAATCTCGATTCTTTAACCCTAAGCACCTCTTAAAAGCACGTAGTTTTTACGAAAAGCATGGCGGCAAGACGATCATTATCGCCCGGTTTGTTCCCATCGTTCGCACCTTCGCACCAATAGTTGCCGGGGCGGCCGATATGCCGTACCGCCAATTTGTCACCTATAACTTGGTCGGCGGTTTTGCTTGGGTTGTGAGCATGTTGCTCGCCGGTTATTTTCTGGGCGGAGTAGTTCAAACGTTTATGCGGAGTGTTTTCGGAATAGAGAATTTTCTCCTCGAAGACCACATCGACAAAGTGGTGATTGTCATCGTTTTCCTCTCGATACTGCCTATTATCTTCGAGTTTTTTAAGTCTTGGCGCGAGAAAAAACATTTGAAGGTCCAACCGGAGACCGAAACCGAAACTGATTTGACTAAGCCAGCGGAGTAACCTAAACTCTTCTATTGGTCGGCGGGGCGTGGCTCAGTCTGGTAGAGCGCCCGGTTCGGGGCCGGGAGGCCGGAGGTTCGAATCCTCTCGCCCCGACCATATTATTAAAAAGGCGGCTTGGATACATCCAAGCCGCCTTTTTCGTCTTTCTATCCAGAAACGCTCAAAATCAGAACCGATATCGGACCTGTGCCGTCACGCTCCGCCCGGGACCATCAATGCCCCAACTCGGGTTTCGGTATTGTTGATCGAGGATATTTTCGAACGCCCAGAACAGTGAAACCTTCTCGCCAAGTGTGACGCCGCCGCGAAAATTCGCTATGCCATATCCCGGCAACGACGAGTAAAGCGGCCTCGTCGGAAAACCGGTTCCCAAAACTCGATTCAAAACCTGCCCGATATTTTCACCTGTCGACCGCAGGGTGTATGTGTTGACACTGGCGTTACACGTTCCAGATGCATTGAATGTTAGGCCTTGGACGCAGGCTCCGCGGCGAAAATAGTTTTCGATCTGTGCTCTCGAACGAGGAGCACCCGTTCGCCGATCCGAAATATCCAGGCTCGAGAAGCGGCTTTGTCTTCCGGCAAGCGTTGAATAGGCCTCGACCCAAAATCTCGATCGTGAATACCGAAGGCTCAAAAACGTCGTCGCGGGCGGCGTTCCACCTTCGATATTTGGCGGCAATCCCGACACCTTATCGGCAGCCTTGACGTAGGTGAAGTTGCCTCTTGCCGATAGCTGGCTGGTTATCCGTCCTTCCACTTCGTATTCGAAGCCGTAAAGCCTCGCGTCAGTAAAATTTGCCCGCACCAGCACCGGAGCACTCGATGCCGCGACGAAAACAGCTCCGTTCGGCGTCTGATTTGTGATCTGATCGCTACCGAGAAAACGCCCGACCGCTCCTGCCGGCAAGATCAACGCCTGTTTCGTGATCGCGTTATCAATATCTAGTCTGAAAACGGTAAATTCCGTATCAAATCGTCGATTTTCGTAACGGACGCTGAAATCAAAGTTCTTGCTGAGCTCGGATCTCTGCTTTTCGACCGTAAGTCCGGTCGAGACCGCATCAGAACCGGCGGTTGTGCCGATCGTCCCGCCGAGGCTTGACGACGACAAGTAATCAACCTCAAATCCGTCGCCGGTTAGGCCTAATGTTCCTAGATCGGTCATGCTCGGATAACGGAATCCGC
>JAYSZT010000228.1:0-8237 GCA_043737915.1 Acidobacteriota bacterium | reverse complement strand
CTATGCCTTAAGATGATATGACTGATGTAATGTTTGGGCGACCTACTAAAGCGACTATCGATCTGGACGCCCTGTCGTTTAATCTAAGGTCGGTCAGGTCTTTTATTGGTCACGACGTTAAGGTAATGGCGGTCGTCAAGGCAGATGGTTACGGACACGGGGCAGTTGAGTGTGCGAGACGTTTATCGCGGGAAGGCGTTGATTGGTTCGCGGTTGCTCTTCCTGAAGAAGGTCTCGAGTTGCGACAGGCAGGAATTTGCGAACCTATCCTTTGCCTCGGTAGTTTTTGGTCGGGTCAAGAATCTCTGATCATCGAGCACCGATTAACGCCGGTCATTTTCGAGCTAGAAAAAGCTGAGTTACTCAATGCCGAGGCCCTTCGACGAGGAAAGAGCGTCGATATTCACGTCAAAATCGATACCGGGATGGGGCGGGTCGGTGTCCGCTACGACAATGTCAGTGAATTCGTCTCGCGTTTGACCGAATGGTCAAGCCTGAATGTCGATGGCCTGATGACTCATTTTGCAGTTGCCGATGACCTGAACAGCGATTTTACTGAGCAACAAATTGAACGATTTGATATTTCAGTTGAAGCTTTTCGTAAGAGTGGTTACGACCCGACGTACATCGATCTTGCGAATTCGCCGGGAGCTATCGCTCATCCGGATTCGCGTCGTAACTTAGTCCGCCTCGGTGGTTTGCTCTACGGTCTGGGCGGTGATGTATTACCCGGTGGAATTGAAAAGCCGGAACTTCTGCCGGTGATGTCGATCACGTCGGAGATAGCCTTGATCAAGAGTGTACCCGCAGGCGAGAGTATCGGATACGGTAGGACATTTTTTACCGAGCGTGATTCTCTTATTGCCTCGGTTCCGATCGGCTATCATGATGGTTTCGCTCGTAACCTTTCGAATCGAGCGTCGGTTATTGTAAATGGTCAGGTTGTGCAGGTTGTTGGGCGTGTTTCGATGGATTGGATCACGCTCGATATTACTGATATCAAGGGGTGTAAAGTTGGAACTCCGGTGACGATCATCGGTTCGGATCAAACTATTTCGATCAAGGCAGAGGACCTCGCTCGAATACTTTCGACAATTTCATATGAAATCACGTGCGGCATTTCGAAGCGCGTGCGCCGGATATTTAAGGAGAAACAATGAACTATCCATTAACACTGACTTTCAAACTTCTTGCACTTGCAAGCCAGATCTACATTCGTGACGCAAACGGACAATTGATCGGCTACGTAAAACAGAAACTGTTAAAGCTCAAGGAAGACATAAATGTTTTCGCTGACGAACAACAGACGCAGCATCTTTATCAGATCAAGGCTGACCGAATAATTGATTTTTCGGCAAAGTACAACTTTACCGATGCACAAGGCCGCGGCCTTGGCTCAATTCGGCGTAAGGGGATGCGATCGATCTTCAAGGCTCATTACTTGATCTTCGACGAGAACGAAAGCCAAACGATGGCGATCCGGGAGGAAAATGGCTGGGTCAAGGTGGTCGATGCCCTTATCGGTGAACTGCCCGTTATTGGCATGTTCACTGGTTATTTCTTTAATCCATCGTATATTGTCTCGAAAATGGATGGCACACAGGTCGCTCGACTAAAGAAACAAGCTGCATTTTTCGAAGGTGCATTCGCCCTGGAACCGATTGCCCAGATTGGCGATGACGAGGAGGTCAAGGTCTTGCTTTCAGTACTTACAATGACCTTACTCGAACGTAATCGCGGATAAACGGCAATGTTACCGATAATAGAATTTGATTGGAAAAGTTTTTTCATTCGGCTTTATAAAAAGGCCGATGATTCAGACCTATTTAATCGGGCGGCGCAGGCCGCATTCTATTTTTCGTTCGCACTTTTTCCGCTGATCTTCTTTTTAGTAAGTTTCTTGGGTCTCATTCTCGAATCTACCGAAGCCTTAAAAGGCGAACTTTTCGAGTATTTACGCCAAATAATGCCTGCGTCCGTATTCGTACTCGTGCGGAATACGGTCGAGGAAGTCGCGGCGAGCAGTTCGAGCGGAAAGCTAACGCTCGGCCTCGTCGCAACGTTATGGTCGGCATCGTCCGGTGTTGATGCAATTCGGGGTGCTCTCAATTCGATCTATGGGCTTCGTGAGCGTCGAAACTGGTTTTTGATGAAAGCTCACTCTATCGGTCTCACTGCGGTGTTGACGGTTCTCGCCACGATAGGTCTATCGATCGTGTTTTACGGCTGGCAGCTTATTCAACTTGGCTCGGTTTGGATCGGAATACCGATCACGTCGCCGTTGGTCCTGGTCGGAATCCAATGGATATCGATCCTGATGGTAATGCTGTTTGCCTGCGAGATCATTTACAACGTCCTGCCGGATTTTCGCGAAGTTAAATGGATCTGGGTCACGTACGGGTCGATCGTCGCAATTACTCTATGGCTGGTTCTGACCGGCGGATTTCGCCTTTATCTTCACTTCTTTAACAATTACGATAAAACTTACGGTTCCCTCGGAGCGGTTATTATCCTAATGCTCTGGTTGTACCTAACTGCATTGGTTTTGATGGTCGGCGGTGCGATAAATGCCGTTTTACGTGGATCTGACGACGAAGCAGATTCAAAAACCTCGAATGAGCTCAAACCGATACCCGATCCTAACTAAAAGTCCCGATCACGTTTATTCTTCCATAAACTTTCTAAACGTTACTTTTCACCTTGATAAGTGAATGTTATCATTTCGAATATGTCATTAATGCTTCAAGAAATCGCCGAACAGCCCGCGGTGTTGGAACGAACGATCAATGCCGAACGCGAAAAAGTCGGCCGTTTGAGTAAATTTCTGCGGAACCGCGATATCGATCTGATCGTGATCGTCGCTCGCGGCAGTTCAGACAATGCCTCGCTCTTTGGTCGTTACCTGCTTGAGGTAAAAACCGGCATTCCCGTTTCCCTTTCAGCCCCATCGGTCGTGACTCTTTACAATGCTAAGGTGAATCTTAGTCGGGCACTCGTCGTCGGAGTGTCGCAGTCAGGCGAAGGTACAGACATAAACGCGGTGCTCGAATCAGCAAAGGCGTCTGGAGCGTTCACGTTAGGAATAACGAACGAAGCGGATTCGACCATGGCGAAGATCGCCGACGAAACGCTCTTGATCCATGCCGGACGCGAACGTTCCGTGGCGGCAACGAAAACCTATACCGGACAGATGTTGCATTTTTACATGCTCGCTGCCGCCCTCGCTGAGAATGATCTGGCTTTCGAAACAATTCCGGACCTTGCATCAAAAGCTCTAAACCTACTTCCTGACGTTCGGGAAATCGTTGACCGGTACACGTTCATGGAAAACTGCGTCGTAGTTGGTCGCGGAATGAATTACGGCAACTCCTACGAACTGGCTCTCAAACTCATGGAAACGTGCTATGTCGTAGCGGAGAGATTTTCTTCGGCCGACTTTTTCCACGGTCCGCTCGCGATCGTCGAGCGACGCTTTCCGGTCATTATGTTCGCTCCGTCCGGAGTAACTAAAAAAAGTAGTATCGATCTGCTCACCAATCTCCAGGAACTTCACGCCGACCGATTAACGATCACAAATGATGATGACATAGCGGGGTTATCGACAAATAGTCTTCGATTAGGGACCGGAACGGACGAATTCCTAACACCGATTCCGTTCATTTTGCCGGCACAGATGTTTGCTGCACTGCTCTCCGAGGCCAAAGGACTCGACCCGGACGCTCCGCGTTCATTAAAAAAAGTTACTCAAACTGTATAGATCAGTATTCAGAAGCGGCCATAAGCAAAGCCTGTCGCATTGCATCGGCGTTGCGCCAACGAAGTTCGACCTGCTTTGCGAGAGCCGTTTCGATGACGGCAGCGACTTTTATCGGGATGTCAGGTATCCGGTGTGAAAGTGGAATTATGGGCTTTTCAAAAATAGCTTTGACCGTTTCAGAGATTCCCGCTTTTGGCCCAATGTCCAGAGCATGAGCTGCGGTTAAAAGGCTGTATGCCGTCATGCCGACAGCGTAGATATCAGAAGGCGGCCGAACTTCTTTGAAGTCCCGCACCTGCTCAGGCGGCATATATGCGATCGTTCCAGCCACGTCACCGACCATTGTAACGCCGCTCATGCCGGTTTGTTTATAACTTTTCGACAGTCCAAAGTCGGTCAATTTGGAAACTGACTGCGGGAACGTGCCGTCGACTAAAATATTCTGTTCCTTGATATCGCGATGAACAAACCCCAAATTATGCGCGAAATCGAGGGCGGAGAGAGTCTGCTCAATGATCTGCACGGCCTCTTTCCAGTGCAACTTACCTCCGCGATGTTTTGCAAGGCGTGAGGCGTCCATACCGGCGACGAATTCGGTCACGAGATAAACGATCCCATTATGAGTGCCATGTTCGATATAACTCACAATATTCGGGTGGCGAAGCGACGAAGCCACCTCGATCTCCCGGAGGAATCGCTTCAGAGACTGTTCGCTGACCGCCACCTCCGGCAGCAGCGTTTTTATCGCCACGGCACGTCCGTCTTTCTCGGAGCGGGCGAGCATAACGCTCCCCATCCCGCCCTGACCTATCACGCGGATCATCTGATAATTTGGTATCGGTTGTGGATTCTTGCGAAGTTTTTCTCGACACTCGTCACAGACGTAAGTCAGTTCAGCGTTCGGATCCGAAGCCTCAACGCTCGCGGGCACGCTGCAATTGAGGCAGGAAACGGAGACGAGCGACGGATGCGTTTGCCCAAAAACGGCAGTGGCAGCTCCGATCTCAGACGGATCTGCTGAAACTATTACTTCCAGTACCGTTTCGCCGCCCTGGATTCGATCGCCGCTTTTCAGATACGCCGTATCTACTCGTAAACCGTTGACGAAAGTCCCGTTCGTCGATCCAAGATCCCGCAAAAATGCCTGAGGTGGAGCGATCTCGATAAGGCAATGATTTCGCGAGAAAAAACGATCATGAGGCAGGCAGAATTGGGAATCCTCGCTCCGCCCGATCATGAAGGTATCGTGCTGATCAAATGTGAAGGATCGTCCGGTCTGGGGTCCCGCAACGACATTTAGACTTACGCGCATTAGCTAGATCTTTCCGCGTCCGCAATCGTACGGATCATTAACTGAGCCCGCCAAAAAGTAAAGCGGCTCCATATACGAGCATTAATAGTAACCACACCGCGAGGTAAACGACTCCCGTGGCGATCCCGCCGATAGCGAGACCACGTCCCCCATTTCTCTGCGGATCTTTCTTTATTTGCGAAAGTGCAATAAAACCTGTGATCAACGCGGCCGGTGACAGTACTAATCCGAGTGAACAGCACCACCCAATTGTAACGCTTCCAATACCTAAACACAGCGAGACGACCGCAAGCGTCTGGTTAGGCGACATGCTCATTGGGTACTGCATTACCTGCGGATTTTGCCAAACAGCGGGCGGTTGTGCTGGTTGTTGCCAGTTCACCGGATTAGTGATGCGAGCGTCGTTCATCATCACGGTCGGCGGCGAATCATCCGCATATGACCGCTGCGACGTATCATACATCGGCGTAAGCAACTCGCCGTCATTCAGACAGAAGTTGAGGTTGGCATCCGAGTAGGTCTGATTACACTTTGGGCACTGCTTCATAGAGATGTTGCCGTTGAATAGTTACTACCTGCGGATCTGGAGATCCTTAAAAGCGATCTTTACCGCGTCACCCGAATAAAGCCCGCACACACCGCCGGCAAACCCATAAACATTTTTGATCGAATTCACCATTTTGCCGTTAATATAAAGGTCGATCTTATCCGTGAGATCTCGAACCTCAAGTGTATTCTCCTGAGATCCATCCCGAATAGCATCCGACCCGGTCCATGCCACAACTGTTTTTTCGTCGCCCGGAACGTGATTGACTACCTTATATTTCTTGGTCTTAGTGTTTATCAGAAACGCATAGCCTTGCTGGAGCGGCGTTGGATTACTGTGGAACACCAGACCGTAACCGAGTGCAGAATTCGCATTGTCAACATTTCTCAAGGTCACAACGGTATCCGCGTCGTCCGTCTTATCATCCTCGGATCCCGCTAACACATAGTAGAAACCCTTTTGTTTTGACGAAAGGATCAGTTCACCGCCGGTAAATTCCTTTGTTCCATAAGCCGAGAAGGATTTTGCCCAAGGTTCGAGATCGATCTTTTCAATATCGGTTCGTTCCGAGGTTGGAGCCGGTGTGCTTGAATTGCTCGGCGTTGGACTCTTGTCTCCCGCCTTAGGTGTTGGCGTGGCACGGCCATTATTGCTTGTCGACGTATTCGACGTATCATCCTGCAAGCTAACGTAAGCAAGAAAACCAACGAATCCACCACCGCAAAGTAAAACTAGCCCCCCGAGGATCAGCACGATCCATATCCAGGTCTTGGATGACTTTTTCGGCTGCATCGAGTATTGCGGTTGTGCCGTATTCCACTGGCCGCCCTGTTGCATTTGCTGACCGGTGACCTGAGGAGTCGGCTCAGTTATTCTCGGTTGATTCAGCAGGACGGTCGCGGGCATTTCGTTTCCGCCGACCTGAGCCAGAACTGTGCCGTCATCGAGACAAAAATTAAGGTTTTCGTCTGTGTAGGTCTTCTGACATCTCGGACAAATTTTCATCTTCGCTTCCCTCTCTCGTAGTTCAGAACCTCGTTCTGGAATTGTGTCATTATACGCATTTACAGAAATAAACGCGACTAATTCGAATACGAAATGAGATCGACTTTAGTTTGGATGGTTTTATAACGTTAAACCGCAACGTCCGCAGAATTTTATGTGAGCTGGATAAGCCCCGCCGCAACGGCGGCAAAGCCGTTCAGCTTGCGGCGGCATTGGCGACTGAGATCCGGACGTAAAGCCTACCGCCCGACTGGTTTGAGGCGCCGTAGCGGACGGATTGTTTAATCCACAACGACCGCAAAAACGGGAATTTGCCGGCAAAATGGTCGAGCATCGCGGGCATGGATATGTCCCGGCTGATTCTCCTGGACTGACCATCACAAAAGAACCGCTACCGCAACGGCCACAAAACTTAACGCCCTGTGCGAACCGCGAGTTGCAGTTCGAACAGGCCACAATTCCGGGCATCAGGCTCGATTGCGGTGAGCCACCGGTGCTACTCATTCCCTGCGACGACGAGGGCTGGCTAGACGTTCCGGTCAAGGTTCTGAGCTGTGCTTGAATGACCTGTTCGCCGGCACCATCACGCATCTCGATAACGCGTTCGTCGTCCTTTTCACCAGGTTTGGAAACGCGGAGAATATGTTGACCCGCAGGAATGTCGGTCAGGACAACGCGGCCCGAACTTCCGACACTCGCCTTGCGTTCGTCGTTGACGTAGACCTCAGCGTTGATCGGAGCCATAACCACCAGCCGCGATCCGCCGGGGCGTTTATGCTCGTCGATATCGGCTGCGGCCTGTTCCAACTCGGCGATCCACTCGGCAACGGAATTTGGTCGATCCTTAGGCTCGATCTCGAGCGCTCGCATAATGATCTTGTCGACATCGGCAGGAATATCTGATCTTAGCGACGACAACGGAGCCGGTTTATGCATTATCTTCTGCATAACAAGCTGCATCAGATCGCCCGTAAACGGCGTTTTGCCACCCAGCATCAAATACGCGATCGTTCCCAGTGCATAAAGATCTGCTCGTTTGTCGACACCGACCTCGGGTTGCATCTGCTCGGGCGACATGAATTCGGGGGTTCCAATGATCCCACGCGATGAAGGCGTCGCATTCGAAGTTGCGTCTGTCACCGTTTGATTAACTATTTTCGCAAGCCCGAAATCGCCGACCTTCACAAAGCCGTCTCCGCCCTTGCCTTTCTGCATGATGAAGATGTTGGCGGGCTTGAGATCTCGATGGAGAATATTGAGATCGTGGGCGGCATCGACGCCGTCGGCGATCTGCCGCAGGAGGCGAACCGCTCTTCCCACCGGCAAAGTTCCCTCGCGGCGGAGCAATTTGTGAAGCGTCTCGCCTTCGACATACTCCATCACCAAATAAAAAATGCCGTCCTCAGTCTCGCCGAAGTCCGTCACGCTGACTGTATTCGGATGTTGGATCGACGCCGCAGCCTGTGCCTCGCGGCCAAAGCGGGCTATCGCCTCACCTTCCTGTAGGTCTTCGCTGCTTAGAATGTCCTGCCGAACAGTTTTGACCGCCACCATTCGCGTATCGAATTTTTTATCCCTCGCCAAATAAACCTGCCCCATCGCTCCGCGTCCGAGCC
>JAYSZT010000227.1:0-17666 GCA_043737915.1 Acidobacteriota bacterium | reverse complement strand
GCTTCGCCGGGATTGTCCATTTTTAGTTTGACCATCCAGCCAGCGGTGTACGGCTCATTATTTACGGCTTCAGGCGTATCGTTGACGCCGTCGTTGACCTCAGTGACTTCGCCGGCGAGCGGTGTAAAGATCTCGGACACGGCCTTAACAGACTCGACCGAACCGAATGCTTCGTGCGAGCCAAAATGATCACCGACCCTGGGCATATCTATATAAACAACATCGCCAAGCGAATGCTGGGCATAATCAGTGATGCCGATCGTAGCGATCTCGCCATTGACTTCTACCCACTCGTGGTCTTTGCTGTAACGTAAGTTTTCTGGAATGTTTGACATAATGTTTATAAATTTTTTGAAGGGTTCGCGATATTTAACCTTGCCTTTGTTCGGAAATAGCCTACTTCTCCCGTTTATAAAACGGTGTTGGCACAACTTTGGCGGCTAAGTGCTTGCCTCTGACATCAATTTTAATTTCTTGACCGATATTTGCAAACTCCGGCGGTAAAAACGCGAGGCCGATGTTTTTCTTAAGGAACGGAGCAGGGCTGCCTGACGTTACAGTTCCGACCTTATCGGCTCCAACGTAAATGTCGAAACCGTCGCGTGCGATGCCAGGTTCGGTCATTTCAAAACCCGCGATCTTGCGTTTCAGTCCCGATTCTTTTAAGGCAGCGACCGCATCCGAACCGGTGAACGCACCCTTGCCGAGTTTTGTGATCCAGCCAAGTCCGGCCTCAAGCGGTGAGATGTCGTCGCCGAGTTCGTGACCGTAGAGCGACATCGCGGCTTCTAATCTTAGCGTGTTTCGAGCCGCGAGCCCGCAGGGAAGTATGCCGCCGTCACTGCCGTAATCACCTGTCTCGAGCAGTTTGTTCCAAAGATGTTCGGCGTATTCCGGTGCGGCGTAAACTTCGAAACCGTCCTCGCCCGTATAACCGGTTCGCGAAATGATCGAATCAACGCCGTCCACCTCGCCGGTCATAAAATGGTAATACTTGATCGCCGAAAGATCCGTTTCGGTTAGCTTCTGCAGAATAACGATCGCATCCGGCCCTTGAATGGCGATCTGACAATACTCGACCGACGCATTTCGCATCGAGAGGTCGTCGTGCTCAGAATGATGCGACTTTATCCAACTCCAATCCTTATCGGTAGTGCCGGCATTAACTACGAGGAACAGGCGGTCGTGACTAAAGCGATACACGAGCAGGTCATCAACGACGCCACCATCTTGGTTGGTCAAAGCCGAGTAATGTGCCTGGCCGTCGACGAGTTTGGTTACGTCGTTAGTGGTCAGGCGATTGATAAACGCGATCGCGTCCGGCCCTTCGACCCAGATCTCACCCATGTGGGACACATCGAACAAAGCACTTCTCGTGCGGCAACCCATATGCTCCTCGATGACGCCGGTCTTATACTGAACGGGCATATCCCAGCCACCAAAATCGACCATTTTTCCGCCAAGCGATCGATGCAATGCATTCAGCGGAGTTTTCTTCAGGCTTGAATCTGACATATGCGTTTAAGTGTAAATTAACGTTCGACGTCACGACAAGTCGCAGGGTAATTATGCAAAACAAATCAGAGCGAACGTCTTAATAAAGGTTCAAGATCACGAGGCCCATCTCGCATCGCAAAAAGCAACTATATGAAGAAATCATTTATCCTTTTGATTCTCATCTTAACAGCATTTTTCTCAGTCGCGGCTCAATACGCACCTGAGCCGAAGGTAGATCGGCTAAACTCTGCTCCTAAGGCTTTCCGAACGTTCTACCTAGGATTCCGAAAAGCGATTCACGACGGAAAGAAAGCGCAGGTGATAGCCACGGTCCGTTTTCCTTTTAGCTACGGTTTTGATGAGGGAGATGAAGGGAAGATGACGAAACTTCAATTCGTAAAACGCTTTGCAGATGTAGTCGGAAAGAAACCGAAGGAATTTTTACAGGAAAGCGATCCGATCTTCAACCGCGGCGAGGACGGCAATTACTACGTCAGCACAGAAAATGCCGAACACTTGCAATTCACGAAGTCAGGAAAAGGATTTAAGTGGCTCTCTTACATTGTCGAACCTTGATCAACGCTAATTCTTAGATTTCTTCTGAATCTCGGCCGCGAGTTTGTTTACGGCTTCGAGGATCTGGTCGCAGAATTCGATCGAGGCTAGGATCACCCCTCTCTCTTTTTGATCCTGGGTGGCGTCGAGTTCTTTTTGTAAGCCGGGTTTGAATCGCGTCGCCGCTTTGGACAGCGAACGGACGGCGATCGGGAAAAGTTCGGCGAGTGTTTTGGGTTTCTTACTTTTTTTGTCGTCGGGGTCGGGTAAAACAGCTGAGTCGGGTCGTTCGGAAATGTTGTCGATGTCGTCAATAGCTTTTTGTAACAGCCGTTTGATGTCGAACAATAATTCGATCCGTTCGCCCTTAGGTGCCGGTCCCCACGCGTCCGACTCCTTCTTTCCGGCCTTTTCGAACGCGACATCTATATTAAGAAGCGCAAACCGCCGATCGGCGGCACGGATAAGAACGTCGATCCGGCGATCTATTTCCTGTGCGTCACGGACGATCTCGATCTCCTCGTCGGTCAGGAAATCCCGATTCTGAGCAATGGTCGGTACGGAGCCAAGAAACAGAACCGCGATCGCGAGGATAATTAGCTTTTTAAGGTCTTTCATTGTGGGATCAGGTAGTCGCGGGACCTCCGAATTGCGGCTCTATCGCTTTCGTTCTCGCATCGCGGAGATATTTAAGAAGGTTTAAGATATACGGCTCATAGCGAGTCGGGACTTCGCGGCGAATAAGCTCAAGCCTCGGTGTGAAGGCACGGATAGTTATCTCGTAACGCTTGAAATTGCTCCGTATCAGTCCGCTATCGTTGTTTCGGCGGTTAAGATAATCGAGAGCATCGTCCATCAAAAACTGAAAGCCGCCAAGTTCGCGATGAACCGAATCAAAATCTTCGCGACCGAGGGCCGCCTCCGCGAGTTTGACCCTTGATTCCATTAGTTCCAAAGCGAGGCGTGTTCTGTCCTTAATATCTTTCGTCGCCTCAAGCTTTGACCGTTCTTCTTTTGAAATAACTCTCGATGGCGGCGGAACTGACTCAGGCGGATCGTCCTGTGCCAAAGCCGTTAGAGAAAGGAAACAAGTAAGAAGCAGTAGGAAAAATGCCAAGCGGAAGTGATTCGCCGTCTGACGCGACGATTCCCGTCGTTGTTCATTTCCATTTTTACTGATCACTGCTTTTTACCTCTCTCGGACTTTATCACTTTATCAAGAGTCGGAATGCGAAGATTAACCTTTTCTATCTCCAATTGATTTTTAGTGGCATCGGCAGAACGCAAAAACTGCTGATAATTTGCCATCGCGTCGAGATGCTCGCCAAGTTGATCGTGGGTGATGCCGAGTAAGTAATAAACGATCGGGCGATCCGGCTGTTTTGATGCGATCCACTGGTACTCGACCTTAGCCTCAGTATAGCGCTTCGCTCCGAAAAGTGCCGTAGCTAAATTTACATGGACGGTATAATTATCAGGTGCGATCACGAGAATTTTGCGTAGGATAGCAGTCGCCTGTTCTAAGCGTTTCGCCTGCACGAGTGCGGCTGCAAAGCCGATCGCGTGGTTGATGTTATTTGGCTCAGCGTCGGCGGCACGGCGGCAGTATTCGAGAGCCTTTTCCGGAGCCGTCAGTCGGTTGAGATTACAAAGGCGTCCGAGATAAGTTGCGTTCGTCTGATCCTTGGAAAGTAAATTTTCTAGTTCGACCGTATTTGTGGAGATCGTCGCAGCGATCCTCTCTCTCAAAGCGTCCGCCTCGACCAGTTTTTCCTTGATCAAGTCGAGCTGTTTTATCGCCTCGTCACCTTTGCCCTCGGCGGCCAACACCCGTGCGAGCAGAAGTTTTGTTTCGGCGTTATCGGGTTCGAGTTTCGCCAAAGAGTCGGCGAAGGCCGATGCCTGCTCAGTATCGTCATCCGCCAGAGCGAGGCCGGCGGCAAGCTTGATCGCGAAGATATTCTTCGTATCTACCGAAAGTACATTCTTGAGGCTGGAGCGAGCGGCGTCACGCAGACCGATGCGATCTTCGATTGCGGCACGTGCCGTCCAGATCGACGCCGGTACTTTCATCTTGCCGTCCGTGAGCGATCGGATCTTTTCCAAAGTTTCTTTGAGCGATTCGATCGAAGCCGAGGAGTGAAGTTGCAGATCGACAAGGGCGGCATAGGCGGGGAAATTCTTGAGATCTATCTCGATGGCCTGGCGAAGCGTTTGGGTCGCTTCGGCTGAAAAATCTTTCGCCGCGTTTGGATCGGACGACGAGACGGCGGCATTGTGTTTGCGAACCAGTATCTCACCTAACCGGGCAAGTGCAAGTGACCAGTCAGGTCGGTGCGAGATCGCCAGCCGGAACGACTTTTCAGCCTCGTCCGTCTTGCCCAACGCAAGCAAAGCATCGCCCTTTTGATATTCGGCCTCGGGGAACTCAGCAACGATCGCTATTGCTTTATCGTACAAAAGAATGGCGCGCGGCAGATCGCCTTTTTCATGGACTTCCTGTGCCTCATTAAATAATGCGATCGCGTCCTGCGGAGCATCATCATCGTCCTGTGCAACGACTGTCGATGCCGTCGCCGTGAATAGGGCAACCGCGAACAACAACGACGAGGCGAACGCTCTCAAAATAGATATTTTCCCGAATAAATTTCGTTCTGGCTTCATTATTGATTGACGAAATTTTAGCATTTGAAGAAACAAAATTCCATAAAATATGTTTGCCTTACGATATCGTTTTCGGAATCAAAGATTTGCGTTCACTAATTATAGTGAGATAACATTCTGGTTCGCTGAATTCGCGAATTCCATCCGAGAATGAACGCACTAACCCTCCACATTGGCGACGCGCCGGAAACCGAACCGTTTCAGGACAAAGAATCGAGCCTACGGTCTATGATGCGAGAGATGGGATCGGTGTTGGTCGCGTATTCGGGCGGTGTCGACAGTACCTATCTGGCTCTCATCGCCAAGCAGGAACTAGGAGCCAACGCACTTTGCGTTCTCGGCCTGTCCGCGAGCGTTTCGCAATTTCAACGCGATGCTGCGATCGCGATCGCGGAGGAGTTTGAATTTAATTTCGAAACGATCTCCACCCAAGAGCTCGACAATGCCAATTATCAGGCTAATCCCACCAATAGATGCTATTTCTGCAAATCTGAACTCTATTCGAAGCTTGAGCAACTTGCCCGCGAAAGATCGATCGCGTACGTCCTGGATGGCACAAACGCCGATGATATGCTTGAACATCGCCCCGGCCGTGTCGCCGCCTCTGAAAGTAACGTTTGCAGCCCACTCGCCGAGCTAGGTATAGATAAAGCGGAAATCCGCACTTTCAGCCGTTCCCATAATGTCGAAGGATGGGACAAGCCGGCGAGTCCGTGTCTGTCGTCGCGGATCGCTTACGGCGTTCCGGTAACCATAAAGCGACTTTCGATGGTAGAAAAAGGCGAAGAATATTTGCGCAAGCTAGGATTTAGAGAATTCCGCGTTCGAGTGCACGGTGATCTGGCACGGCTGGAAATAACACCGGACGAAATGCCTAGAACTTTCGATGCGGAATTAATGGGACAGATAACCGAAGAATTAAAAAGAGTCGGATTTAAGTATGTGACTCTAGATATGCAGGGATTTCGTTCAGGTTCGATGAACGAGATCATACAGACAGTCAGCACTAATTAGAAATTTTGGAGAATTGATTAAAATGGCAAATCCGATGGCCGATGAAATGCGGCGCTTCAAAGGAAGCGATGAAAAAAACCCGTTTGAAGCTATGAGTGAACGCTTTGATCGGGCGGCACAACTTTTAGGTCTCGATTCGGACCTGTATGCAGTGATGCGTGTGCCGAGCCGGGAATTGAAGGTTTATGTTCCTGTCCGGATGGACAGCGGACACATCCAGGTGTTCGAAGGCTTTCGCGTCCAACACAACTTTGCCCGCGGGCCGGCGAAAGGCGGTATTCGATACGCTCCCGACGTTTCACTTGATGAAGTAAAAGCGTTGTCGGCATGGATGACCTGGAAATGCGCCGTCGTCAACGTTCCATTCGGTGGAGCGAAGGGCGGCATCATCTGCGATCCGCAACAGATGTCGCTCGGTGAACTCGAGCGAATGACGAGGCGATATACATCCGAGCTGATGGATTTCATCGGTCCCGACAAAGATGTTCCGGCTCCCGACATGAATACTAATGAACAGACGATGGCGTGGATCATGGATACGTATTCAATGCACGCCCGCCACACTGTTAACGCGGTCGTCACCGGGAAGCCCGTCGCCCTTGGCGGTTCGTTGGGAAGGCGTGAGGCGACTGGTCGAGGCGTTCTGTTTTGCGTCAACGAGGCCATCAAGCGGTTTAATTTGACGCCCGAGCAAACGACGGTTGTCGTGCAAGGCTCTGGAAATGTTGGCGGCATAGGTGCCCAATTGATGTGGGAGCAAGGCTATAAAGTCGTCGCTATCTCGGACATCGCTAGTGGAATTTATAATTCCGCCGGTCTCAATATACCTCACGTGCTGGAATATTTAGATCAATATAAATCGCTCGAGGGCTATCCTGATGTCGAACACGTTGGGAATAAGGAGCTGCTGGAGATCGAATGTGACGTGCTCGCTCCTTGTGCGACAGAGAATCAGATCACTTCGGAAAATGCGGATCGGATCAAATGTAAGATCCTCGCCGAGGGAGCAAACGGCCCGACCACGCCGAAGGCAGATAAGATACTCCACGAAAAGGGAATCTTCGTCATTCCGGACATTCTAGCTAATGCCGGCGGCGTTACTGTTTCCTATTTCGAATGGGTTCAGGACCGTATGGGCTATTTCTGGTCAGAGGCCGAGGTGAACGCACGTTTGTCGGACAAGATGGTCGCAAGCTTTAACGAATTATGCCATTATGCCGCTAAGCATGATGTCGATACTCGTACGGCAGCCTACATGATGGCGATAGATCGCGTCGCCTATGACACGCGGATGCGCGGCATCTATGCCTAGGCGAAAGCTGTAATACGTTAAAAACACTTGCTTTTAGGTCTCAACTAGTTTATCGTAGGGACGTGGCAAAATTTGTATTTGCGTGTTTAACACCCAATTTCGGGTTTTGTGAGAGTATTAACGTACATATTTGGCGTAATTTTCGTAACTGTGCAACGTAACTGGGGCTTTCCGGTTGGCAAGTCTCGGAACGTATGCAATAATCGTGTAGCTTATTGAAAAGGATTTAAGTAGTAGATTTTTCTACGGCTACCAATTGAAATTCAATTTTTATTTTTCGGCGGAGGAATGTGATGAAACTCGCAAACAAGGCGTTTATTTTGACGCTCTTAATGCTAACGCTAGTATTTACAGCGACGGCACAAAATCTTAGATCTGCAAAAGATCCCAGAAACACAGCACCAACGGTTGGCGGTGGTGGTGCGACTGGAGGTCCGACAGGTCTCTTTACGGTATATGACGGACAAACCCTGAGAAAGGGTGAGTACACGCTCAGTGCCGGTATCAGCAACTATGACCGCGATCCGGGTAATGTCGATTTTACGACCGTCCCGCTTAGTTTTCAGGTTGGTCTGACCGACAATATCGAACTTTTCTTTGGAACGGAAGCTTACCGCGGCGTTAAAGTTAACTCGCGACGCAACCTTTCGTCCAACTACCTGCCGAATTCGCAGTTCACAACCGGTACGGGTTACCAGTCGGGCCCGGCGATAGTTCTTGCCCCTCGTGGTCCTGGAGCTAGCCAGTATCCGAACTTCGCGGTTTTCCGACCAGCAGGAGCTCCTTTTGTTCAGTATCCGTTCGTTGGCGGTAACGCCGGCACTTACGGATTCAGTGCTCCGTTCTTCTCAGGGCCGGTCTTCGGATTCGCGGCGGGAACGAATGCTCAGCTTGGCGTAGCGTCGAGTACCGGCGGCGGTGCGGACCTTTTCCCTGGAATCGGATCAGTATACGGCAGCATCTTGCCAGGCGTAGTTCTACAGACTGTAACCTTAACAAACGGCACTGGTGGAGCAACGACTGCAACGGCTCCGACCGTCTTTACATTAGCACCGACCTACGTTGCTGATGCTCCATTTATTAACCGCAGCTACGGTACGTCGGCATTCAACTCATTCGACATCGGTGCAAAAGTTCGCTTGACGAACATTAATAGCCCGATCGGATTTGGATTTGTTGCTTACTACCGCTTTTATGCCGATAAAGCAGACGGAGTATCTGGCTTTAACCAGATGCAGCGTGGTGCAGGTCCAGGCGGTAACAAGGGCGATGTTGGTGCCGCGTTATTCGCTGATGCCCGATTGGCAAAGTGGGTAAATCTTTCGGCTAACGTTGAGTATGTTTACACGAGTGCAGTTAAGGGGCAGTTCCCGGGCGGAACCTTCACCTTGCTTGACCGTGGTGATGAACTTCGCTCATCGATCGGAGTCGATTTCCCTGTAAACAAGTTTTTCCAGCCAATTGCTGAATTCCGTTCGCTGCAGTATGTCGGCGGTCGCACACCTAATGCGTTTGAGAATGATCCTATCGATGGTCTCATCGGTGCAAGGGTGTTCCCGCGTAGATGGTTTGGATTCAGTGCTGCATACAGAATCAACTTTAACCAACAGGATGTTGATAGCTTCAGCACGGATAACACAAGCACCTCAAGTGTCTTGAATCCGTGTCGAGTAGGTCAGACGGGATGCTTACCGCAGACCATCAACACGACCATAACCGGACGACCTGCAGGTTTTCAGCCATCGTCTGATCCCCATGGGTTTATCGGTCAGTTCTTTATTGGTCGTCGTGATAAGCGTCAGGAAGAGATCGTTAACCTCGCTGCCAACGTTACAGCGGTTAATCTTAGCGACAGTGTTATCACGTTAGGTTGCCCTCCGGGAACAGTTTCGGAAAATGCTTGCAGCGATAGCCAGATGATCAAGGTTTCGACTACAGCTGTTGACCCTGAAAATGATCCTCTCGTCTACAACTACACAGTTTCAGGCGGACGTATCGTTGGAAGTGGAGCGAACGTTGATTGGGATATGAGCGGCGTCAAACCCGGTACATACACCATCACAACTGGCGTTGATGACGGTTGCGGCGTTTGCGGCAAGACGGAAACAAAGACCATCACGGTCGAAGAGTGTGCAGGATGTAAGGTTAAATGCGATTGCGGCACGGTCAGTGTCACTGGACCTTCCGGTGTGACGAAAGCCGGAGACCCGATGACCTTCACAGCAAACCTCAGCAAGGGTGACAATGTTACCTACAACTGGACGGTGTCCGCTGGTACGATCACAGCAGGACAGGGAACGGCTTCGATCACGGTTGACACAACCGGGCTCGCAGGTTCCAACGTAACTGCGACGGTTGACCTCGGCGGTTTGGAAGCTGGTTGCAACTGCCCAAGTTCAGATTCTGCTAGTGCAGGTGTTGCTGGTCTAATCGAACCGATCCTTAAGGATGAGTTCGGACCGCTCAAGGACGACGATGTTAAGGCTCGCGTAGATAACTTCTACATCGAACTCAACAACGATCCGACAGCTCAAGGTTTCATCATCAACTACGGAACGCCTGCTGAGATCAAGAAGCGTAGAGCTCAATTGATGAAGGCGATCAACTTCCGTAAGTATGATGCTAGCCGTGTAACGTTTGTCGACTCGGTAACGGACGGTGGAATGAACACCAAGTTCTACCTCGTTCCTGCCGGTGCGGAAAATCCGATGCCATAGTCGTTAACAGCTTCTCGTCTCGAGAGAGACTTGAACATTCAATCGAAAGCGGTCGGGGTTTGCATCACAGCCCCGGCCGCTTTTCTTATTTATGGTTTGAATGTCGACTTTTATTTTGTAGAATGTTATGTATCACGGGTAGTTCAAGACTTTGAAAACGCCATCCGTGACAATTTGATGCAAACTCATCCGGTTCAGAGGCATCTTATCGTTTAGGATCGTCAAGTCGACCGAAATCATTCCAGTCCTTTTCTTCAAGATAATTTTAGGTACAAGCTTTATGTCAACGTCCAAGAAATTAGCCGCTTTTCTTACATTAGCTATCGTTGGAGCTATCTTTCAGTCCGTCGTTCTCGCCTCGGGTCCGGATGACGCACTCATTGCGATCGATTCTCCTAAGTTCGAGAACTGGTCTGTCGTGGGCCCAAACGGCGGGGACGTCCGAACGGTGGCGATCGACCCAAGGGATAAGGACCGACTTTACATCAGTACCCTCGACGGTCAGATATATACGTCAGGCGATGCGGGTAAGAGCTGGCGGATGCTGGTTAATTTAAACGAGACGGAACTTGTTCTCGACAATCTATTTGTTGATTCGCGTGATTCAAAGATCATCTATGCGTCCGGTCACAGGCATAAAGCTCCGGGCGGTTTCTTCCGGTCGGTCGACGGCGGAGTGACTTGGAAGGAGGCGAAGGAGCTACGAAAGGAATCGATCCATTCGCTGACCCAATCCACATTCGATCCGAACACTTTGTTGGCCGGAACGACCCATGGTGTTTGGATCTCAAAGAATTCGGGCGAGGACTGGGAAAAGGTTTCCTCGGCATCGATGCCTATCAACATAGATTCGTTGGCGATCGATCCGCGAAACACGAGTACGATATACGCGGGAACATGGTGGCGGGCGTACAAGACCACGGATAGCGGTAAGAACTGGCGTTTGATAAAAGACGGTATGATCGACGACTCGGATGTTTTCGCGATCACGATCGACTCGCGCAACCCGAATAACATTATTTCGTCCGCCTGCAGCGGCATCTACGAATCCACAAACGCTGGGGAGAAGTGGTCCAAGATCCAGGGCATACCCTCGCAATCACGCCGCACCCGAGACATTCTGCAGCATCCGACGATGCCCGGAACTATCTTCGCTGCAACCACCGAGGGATTTTGGATGACCTCGAACGGCGGTAAATCGTGGTCGTTAACCACGATGCGTAATTTGGAGATAAATTCCATAGCTGTTCATTCGGATGCCCCGAATCGCGTCTTTATCGGCACGAATAACTATGGCGTTATGGTGTCGAATGACGGCGGCCGTAGTTTTGCAGCGACCAATGACAAGTTTACAAGTCGATTTACATACTCGGTCGTGCCTGACAGTCAGCAGTCGAATCGTTTATATGCCGCGACGCGTAATATAGCGACGGGCGGTGGTTTCTTTTTTATAAGTACGGACCGCGGGGTAACGTGGTTGCCGTCGAAGAGTCTGGACGTGAATCGGGTTTCACCGTTCGCCATACTGCAGGACCGCGTTAATGCGGATACCATCTATCTGGGTACGAACATCGGCATCTATCGGTCGCTTGATCGTGGCGTGACGTGGGCACCACTCGCGGTCGCAAAGGCGGCGGCTGGTAAGAAGGTTCCAGCCAAAACTCCTGTTCGAAAACCCGCCTCTGCGAAATCCGCCACCGCGAAACCTGCGGTCGTTACGGCCGCTACTGCGACGGCGGCAAAACTTATCCCTTCTCTCAGTGAGAAGATTAAGGTTATGGCTTTTACGGAAGATGGTAAGAATGGAATTCTCGCGGGAACCGACAAAGGTGTGTACCGAAGCTACGATCTGACGAAGGGCTGGGAAAAGCTCAATTTGGGTGCCGGTATTAGCGAGAGTATTTTCGCTATTCACAGTTCTGCTCTGAGACCCGAAACTATCTGGGTCGGGACTGCGACGTCGGGTGTGATGGTTTCCCGTGACAATGGCCAAACATGGGCAAAAGCGGGTGGTGCACCCGATGGTGTTCCGATCAGCTCGATCAAGTCCGATCCGGAGCGCCCCGACTATATTTATGTCGGCACGACCCAGACGCTTTACGTAACTCACGACGGCGGTGCTACCTGGCGCCAACGCGGCGGTAATCTGCCGCTAGGTAACTTCACGAGCATCCTGATCAATCCGAATAACACGGACGAGGTGATCGTCTCGAGTTCGCTTGAAACTGATGGCGGAATCTTTGTTTCGACCGACGCCGGTAATAAATGGAAGCGGGTCGATGGCAAAGACTGGAATTTGCCGAGCCGAAGGGTTTGGACACTCGCTTTTGATCCAATGGATTCAAACCGAATATTCGCGGGAACTCATTCGTCCGGAGTCTATAAGATCGAGCGTCGCGGAGAGGCGGCGGTGACTGAGGCCCCGGCGAAACCACAGTCTGCTGTGAATCCGCAATAGTTCATAACCAAGACGAAAAAAAAATGATCGGGCGGTGCAGTTTGCATCGCCCATTTTTGTTTCTAACTTGGAAGTTTGCGATGGGAATTCTATAATCTGATACATAACAAGCATGCAGCAACAAATCGCCTGTCAAAGCAAACTCGGGGAAATTATCCTAAACGCGGAAAGTGTACCATTTTCTGAAATTCCCGGTCAGTCAAGTCTTTTCAATACGTATCAGACCGAACCGCTCTCGCTCAAACGTTACTATCCGACCGTGATCGAGTCGCAGGTCGATCTCGCCAAACGCATTCCTGACGTACTGGCCAATTACAAGGCGGACCGCGATGTTTTAAGCGATGCACTGAAAGAGATAAACATTAAGTTCGGAGCAACTGAAAAGACGCTGGCGAATATCGAACTTCTACGAGCGTCAGACACGGTCGCTGTAGTGACGGGGCAACAGGCCGGATTATTTTCGGGTCCGCTTTACACGATCTACAAGGCGTTGTCGGCCGTTCGTGAAGCTGAATGTCTGACATCCCAGGGATTTAAGGCCGTGCCAGTATTCTGGGTTGCGACCGAGGATCACGATTTTGAGGAAGTTTCAAAGGCCTACGTGATCGGGCGCAGTGGTGAACTGATCGAATCCGTCACTGCTCCTAAGAACTGCTACGAAAATCTGCCGGTCGGTTATATAAAGCTCGACGATTCGATTCGTCCGGTCATTGCTGAACTCATCGACTCTCTGCCGCCCACCGAGTTTACGGATGAGGTTCGCGAACTAATCGAGAAAACGTGGGTCTCTGGCGAGTATTTCGGCGACGCGTTTGGAAAGCTTTTGACGAATTTAGTTGGCAAATATGGACTCATCATTCTATGCCCGCTCAACCGGGGCCTCAAAAAGCTCGCAGCTCCGATCTATGTTGAGGCGATCAAAAAGTCAGCCGAGATAGTCGACGCACTGATCGCAAAAAGCAGTGAGATCGTCGAAGACGGCTACGTCGCTCAGGTTTTGGTCGGCGAAGACTACTTTCCGCTGTTTTGGCAGGGAGCTGACGACAAGCGAAACGCTCTAAAGAAAACTGATAAGGGAACATTTAGAACCAAGGACGGATCGAAGGAATTCTCGCTTGAGGAGTTGGCCAAGATAGCTGCCGATGAACCGGGCAGATTCAGTCCGAGCGTGGTTTTGCGTTCAGTTGTTCAGGATTACATTCTGCCGACGGTCTGTTACTTTGGAGGGGCAGCAGAGATCGCATATTTTGCTCAAAGCAGCGAGGTCTACCGTATCTTGGAAAGGCCGGCGACGAACATACTACACCGTCAGAGTTTCACTTTCGTTGAATCAAAACACGCCAAGACCTTGGATCGATACAATTTGAAACTTACCGACCTTTTTGCCGGTTTCGAGAAACTTCTTCCGCAGATCGTTGAGCAGTACCTGAATGTGGAAACTGCCGGCACCTTTGCTGAGGTCGAGGAACGGATCAATGAGCAGTTGCATCGACTCGATGTTGAACTTTCAGCGATCGATCCTACCCTGGTTGAGAATCTGGCCAAGCGACGGCCTAAAGTCTTGTACCACATCGGTGCTTTAAGGAATAAATTTCACAACGTTCAGGTACGAAAAGACGAGGTAATACGACACCAGATCGAAACTCTATTCACTAACCTATTGCCGCACAAGCACTTGCAAGAACGCTCGCTCAATATCATTCACTTTTTGAATCGCTATGGGTTCAATTTCATAGATTGGATCTATGACGTTGTCTATCTTGACGATAGATCGCATCGCATCGTTCGCATCTAAACAATGTCCGTCGCCCGCCAAAATAAAATAAAGGTTTTACCAGATAATCTGGCGAACCAGATCGCCGCAGGTGAGGTCGTCGAACGACCGGCCTCGGTGGTGAAAGAGATGGTCGAAAATGCGATCGACGCTGGCAGTAGACGTCTGCAGATCGATATCGAACTTGGCGGTCGCCGACTCATTCGGATTATTGACGACGGCGAAGGTATGACGCGGGATGACGCCATCCTCGCATTCGAACGCCACGCCACGTCAAAGATCAGGACGCTAGAAGATCTCGCGGCGATCGGCACGCTCGGATTCCGCGGCGAAGCCCTCGCCTCGATCGCGTCTGTTGCCAAAGTCGAGCTCATCACTAAAACTGAAGACGTTATCGCGGCAACCAAGGTGGTCATTGAAGGCGGAAAGTTGATCGATGTAAAAGACGCCGCCCGTGATACAGGCACGACTATCACCGTTCGCGATCTTTTCTTTAACACGCCGGCAAGACGCAAATTTATGCGTTCCGAGGCGACGGAGAATTACCATCTAACGAGTATCGTCACGCATTACGCCCTCGCCCGGCCCGACATCGCATTCACGCTGACGAATAACGGTAGGGAAGTCTTACGCGTGTCGCCGGCGAAAGACTTACGCGAACGAGCGTTTCAGATATTCGGCGCTGGGCTGCTTGATAGCCTGTTGCCGGTCAGCGGCGGGCGCGAATTCGTCGCGAATGTGTCGGGATTTATTTCCGCTCCGCGGGAGCGGAGGACAACCCGAGATTCGCAATACTTTTTCGTAAACAAGAGATTCGTTCGGGATAAAACGATCGCCGGCGGACTGCTCGAGGGATTTCGTAGCGTCCTCCCGCACGGAGTTTATCCGGTGGCGTTTCTATTTCTGGATATTCCGCTCGACGAGATCGACGTCAATGTTCATCCAGCCAAAACCGAGGTAAGGTTCCGCCGTGGCGAGGCCGTCAGGGATGTGATCGCTGAGGTTGTGCGTGAGGCACTCGCTCGAGCCGGAGTCGTCGGCGATGCCGAACGAGATGGATTTGAAAATGAATTTCGTACGTCCTTCGCAGTTCCAGAGGTCATCAGTTCTTCGCCGGTCGTACAGCCTGAACAGTCCGGGATGGATTTCGGCATTGTTTCGTCAGACAGTTTCGAGCCGACACTGCCGAACTCGAGTAAGAACGAGGTCACCTTTCACGACGAAACCCCGATCTTCCCTGAGAATCCTTCGGAAATGAACTTTTCTGACGCTCCTTCTAACGACCGAACGGGAGCGGCTGTCAATTTCGATGAGATCGCGTCCGAACGACACACTGAGGTTCCGGAACCAAGACCACTCGATTATGCCGTGCTGCCGCCGGTAAATTCTGCGGCGAAACTGGTAAAAGAGATCAAGGTTGAACAGGTATTTTCGGCAAAGATCCGGCCGCTCGGCCAGTTACACGACAGTTTTATCATTGCCGTTGATGACGAAGGCCTCCTGCTGATCGATCAGCACGTTGCTCACGAACGGATACTTTTTGATAAATTTCGACAGAGTGAGACCGATCGTCGGATCGAGTCGCAAAATTTACTTCTGCCCGAGACGATGGACCTTTCGCCGGCTCAATCGCAAGCATTTGAGCTTATCGAAGCCGATCTTGAATCGCTCGGATTTGGCCTGATGCGGCTTTCGGGCCGGACGGTCGCGATCAAAAGTATTCCAACCGATCTGCCGGCATCTGAGGCGAGAAATCTTTTCGCCGAAATGCTTGATACGATCGATGCCGAGCGGCGAGGGTCGCCGAAATCAACTCTTCGGGACGACATCGCTGCAAGTTTGGCGTGCAAGGCGGCTGTGAAGATCAATATGAAACTCACTCCGGAAAAAATGAACTGGCTTATCGACCGTTTACTGATCACAACCTCTCCGACGACCTGCCCCCACGGGCGCCCGGTCATTCTGCGCCTTTCGATGAAAGATATCGAACGCGGGTTCCACCGAACGTAATTTGGGCCGGCCTTTTGCACTAATAGCAAATATCAAACTGTATCGAAATAGCTTTGTCTAGACTTGCAACTAAGTCTCGGGTTAGTGTATCTTCGTCAATAGTTCATCCATAGGTAACATCGGGATCGCAGTTAATATCGATAAATGAAGAGGATCAACCTTCAAAAGGCCAGAGATCAAATCGCCCGACCGGGCACCATCCGGGATATCAATCGCCAGATCGTGCTCAACTACGTTCGCGACCGATCTCCGATATCAAGGGCTGACATTGCCCGGGAAACTGCATTACATCGTTCGACTGTTTCAGTAATTATTGACGACCTGGTCTCATCAGACATGATCGTCGAGATCGGCGAAGGTTTGTCGTCGGGCGGACGGCGTCCGACGATGTTTAATCTCAAGATCGGCAAGGCGGTCGCTATCGGCATCGACGTAACTCCACGTACCACAACAGTTGCGGTCGCCGATCTGGCGGGCAAACTGCTCGAGAGCGAAACGTTTTCAACCTCGCCGGATATTGATTTCATGACCGATCAGATCGTCAGCCGTGCCAAGCGCTACGCTGAAAAATACAAGGATTGTGATCTCGAGATCGGGATGAGCGTTCCTGGTTTGGTCGATCAGGGATTGGGTAAAATATTCCATGTTCCGTATTTTAATTGGCGCGATTGGGACATTTGTGATCGGCTAATGGCCGAGACCAACTTAACCGTTATTGTAGAGAACGACGCCAACGCGACATCGCTCGCCGAAATGTGGTTTGGTGACGAAAAGGTGCGTAAAACTGATACGTTTGTGATGGTTCTGGTCGGTGAGGGAATCGGTACCGGCATCATTTTCGACGGTCAGGTGTACCGCGGCGAGAAAGGTGCGGGCGGCGAATTCGGTCATATGATCGCCGGTAATAATGCTCCGATCGAGTGTTCGTGCGGCAGCCGTGAATGTTGGGAAGCATACGCGTCCGAAAAGGCAATGATCCAGCGTTACCGCAACCTTCTGAAACAGGACGACATGAAGGAGAACGGTATCGAGATCCAGAACGTGATCGAGCTCGCGATGAACGGAGAGAAGCACGCCACTGCAGCACTGAAAGAGACGGCATACTATCTTGGAAACGGTATTTCTAACCTTATCGTCGGTTTGAGTCCGCAGGTCGTGGTCGTTAGCGGTAAGATCACCCAAGCCTGGGATCTGTTTTCCGACGAGCTCTACCGCATCTCGGAAAGGAGTGTTTTAGCGGGGCTGCCGGCGACTGAATTAGTTCCGTCATCGCTCGGTGATGCTCCGACGTTGATCGGGGCGATCGGCTTAGTTTTGGGCCGTAAGTTTGGCTCGGCCAGTTGACGATGAATAAAGTTTCTAAGTTTTTCTACCTTCCCTTGACAATGATGTTACGGATGTATTAAAACTTTGTTGTAAGTACCGACAAACTCGTAATAATGGTTGGTGAAATATTCATGAGAAACAAGATTCATGTCTGAAACCAAACCCAAGCTATTGACGTATATTTGACTTTAACCATCACGTTTAGTCTCAGGAGATCCTTTTTTATGCAAAAGACGGTGTTGTTCATGAAATTCAGTTTTTCGCTTTTAATTTTAACGGTCCTGCTCACGGCGAGCGGGCTCAGGGTAGATGCTCAATCGCAAGCATTGAACGGCCAGA
>JAYSZT010000226.1:0-8275 GCA_043737915.1 Acidobacteriota bacterium | reverse complement strand
GAGCGTTCCTTGATTCGATTGAGAATGATACGGCTCCGGCTGTGAGCGGCGAAGACGGCCGCCGAGCACTTGCTTTGGCAGTCGGCGTTTTGGAAAGGATCGACGCCCATAAAACTCGCCTTCAACAGCGATCATCTTTACCTGCCTGATTTTGTTTCAATTGCCCGTGAATAATTCGATCTCAATATTTCTACAGGAACGTATCGACGCAGGTGATTTTCCGTCAGCGGTATATCTCGTCGCCGAAAGAGGAGAGATCGTTATCCATGAAGCTCTCGGCCACGCAGTCGTCGAGCCGGAGCTGATCGCCGCTCGGAAAGACACGATCTACGACCTTGCGAGTTTAACGAAGGTTTTGGTAACGTGTTTGTCGTGTGCGAAGCTGGTTGAAAATGATGAGATTGATCCCTCAGATAAACTATCTACCTATTTCAGTGAGTTTGAAACCAAAGAAAAGAGAAGTATTTTGCTCAGAGATCTTCTAACTCACACATCCGGATTTCAGGCATGGGTTCCGTTTTATTTAGCGCAGAATGCTCCTTCGATCGATTCTCATCATTTCATGGGAACGACAACGGAAAGAATCGACAATTTTATTTTAAATGATATCGGCATTAGAACTCTAACCCATCCTCTAAATTCAAAAGTTGTTTACAGCGATCTTAACTTCCTTATTTTAGGATTTCTGATCGAGCGAATATTCGGCACGAGTTTGGATAGCGTTGCAGATACTGAAGGCTTCATGCGGTTAGGCCTCACACGCACATTTATGGGTGGTAAAGTTACCTTAAGACGCGAAATTGCCGCGAATGAGAAAGGAAATGCATTCGAGAAGCAAACGTGCGTCGATTTGGGTTATTTGACACCACGTGAGTATAAGAGTGGTACTGACAAGCATTTTCGCACTGAGACGATTTGGGGTGAGGTTCACGACAATAACGCCTATTTCATGGGCGGAGTTGCGGGGCATGCCGGATTGTTTTCGACCGCTGAGGAAGTTTTCAAGATTGCACAACAGTTTTTGCCGAACTACACATCTCTGTTAAAATCTGAGACCTGCGCTCTTTTTCGGACTAATTTCACAGTCGGAATGAACGAGCACCGATCATTCGCCTTCCAACTCGCCTCCACGCCTGATTCGACCGCTGGGACGAAAATGTCACCCGAGAGCTTTGGACATCTAGGATTTACGGGTACGAGTCTGTGGATCGATCCTATTAAAGAACGAGTTTTCATTTTACTCACGAATCGCACTCACAACCACGCTTTGCCCTTTGTAAATATAAACTCCGTTAGGCGTCGTTTTCATGACCTTGCAATAGACTTTCTCAATGAAAATACCTAGCAACGAAAAGGGTTAATTTTTAATCATAATCACCGCTTTCCCCAAAGCCTTTCGAGATCGGAGGTATGGCATTGATGAAAAAGTTTGGTGCACTAATATTTATAGTCGGAACGATGGTTTTTGCGGCCCTTGGCCAGTCGTCCAAGTCCACTCGACCACGCGTCGTAGCTACGCCGACGCCTCGTCCACCCGTAATTCAAAACGAACAGAGAACACCGACCTCAGCCTCGAACCGGCCGCCCGTCTTAACCGGAAACTCGCGTCAGAACTTGCCGCTTCCGACGCCAACCCCGGTGGCAGATGACGAAAACGAGATAATCAAGGTTGAGACTAATCTCGTAACAATGCCCGTTTCAGTTCTCGACCGCGACGGCCGATATGTTTCGGGCCTACAACAGCAGGATTTTCAGATCTTTGAAAACGGAATCGAGCAGAAGGTGGATTATTTCCAATCTGTAGAGACGCCATTCACGGTCGTAATGCTAATTGACGTAAGCCCGTCGACCCAATTTCGGATCGATGAGATCCAAAATGCGGCGATCGCTTTCATCGACCAGTTACGCGCGAATGATCGCGTAATGATCATATCCTTCGACGAGAACGTAAACGTTCTTAGTCCGATCACAAATAATCGGAATCAATTGAAAAATGCGATCCGCAGCCTACAGTTTGGCGATGGAACCAGTCTTTACGAGGCTGTCGACTACGTTATAAATCAGGAAATGAGCAGAATACAGGGTCGCAAAGCCGTGGTTTTATTCAGTGACGGTGTCGACACGACTTCCCGACGTGCATCATATCAAAGCACCGTCGCAATGTCTGAAGAAGTAGATTCGCTGTTTTACACGATCCGCTATGACACGTCGCGTGATATGAACGGAGGAGGTGGAAATAGCTACCCCTCGCCGCAACCGCGAAGAAACGGCCGAGTATCGATGGCCGACATTCTTGGCGCGATACTTTCCGGCGGCAACGTGAACATTGGTAGCGGCCGAGGTGGTCGAGTGGGAACAGCCGGGTCGAGTCCGTCCGAGTACGAAACCGGCCGCAAGTATCTCGAAGCGATCGCTCAGAAGAGCGGTGGACGCAAGTTCGAAGCACAATCGATCACTAACGTTAGTGCGGCTTTCTCCGGGATTGCCGAGGAACTTCGCCGCCAATATTCGCTTGGCTACTATCCCGTGAATGTCGGAACAATGGGCGAACGCAAGCAGATAAAAGTTCGCGTAATGCGTCAGGGCGTTGTCGTCCGGGCAAAAAATAGCTATATTGTCGGCCAGAACAGCAATGTTGCCGGGCGTTAGTTGGGCGTTTCTATTGTTGGTGAAAAAGGTCGACCGCGGTCGGCCTTTTCGATTTTGCATCCTTTTGCCATGCTAGCCGCATCGAACTCGGTACGTTATTCTTTCTAGACGTAATGAAACATTTGCCCATAGTATTGTGTTTGTTTTTCCTGTCGATCGTTGGGATAGGCCAGTCGGGTCAAAAAACACCCGTAACGGGTGTTAAAGCGAATCAACGGCCTGTTGCGACGCCGTCACCGACTCCTGAAGTTCCCGCGACCCCAACTGACGAAACCGGCGTGGACGACGGGGAGATCATAAGCGTCAACACTCAACTCGTTTCGCTCCCGATCCGAGTAATGGATAAAAAAAGCCGTTTCGTAGCCGGATTGAAAAAGGAAAACTTTAAGGTCATCGAGGATGGAATCGAGCAAGAAGTCGCGCTTTTCTCCAACGAGCACCAACCCTTCACGGTCGCACTAATGCTCGATATGAGCTACTCAACAAAGTTCAAGATCGGAGAAATTCAGGCGGCGGCGATCGCCTTTATTGACCAACTCAGGCCTCAGGACAAGGTTATGGTAACTTCGTTCGACGGTGAGGTTAGACTTCTCTGTGAAGCGACGAATGACCGCAAGGTGATCTATCAGGCGATAAAAAGCACCAAGATCGAGACCGGCACAAGCTTGTATGAGGCTGTCGACGTCGTGATGAACGACCGTCTACGAAAGATCGATGGTCGAAAGGCGGTCATTCTATTTACCGACGGCGTCGATACAACGAGCCGCCGAGCGACTGATTTTCAGAATCTACAAGACGCCATGGAACTTGATGCATTGATCTACACCATCAAGTATGACACCTTCGCCGATGTGCAGGCGATGAAGAACAAACCGACCACCGAACCACCGCCGATCGGCATTCCAGGCCAGGGCGGCAGTCCATTCCCAAAGATCCTTACATCTATCGGAACGCCGAACAGTCGTGGCACTTCGCCAGAAGAATACCAACATGCCGAGGAATATCTAAACCAGCTATCGATACGAACCGGCGGTCGGACGTACGTCGCGAGTTCCCTGGTGAATCTAGCGGATGCCTATACCAAAATAGCCAGTGAATTGCGGGAGTTTTACAGTATTGGATATTATCCGAAGCAGGATCGGATCGCGGGAAAGAAAACGAATATTAAAGTTCGGGTAGATCAACCCGGACTCGTCGTGAAAACACGCGAAGGATATCTCAGCCGGGCGAAAAAATTCGCCCAGGCTTACTAGATCTCAGTACCGTCTTTTATCACCGCATTCTTTGGAATAATTATAATTCCTTCGCGGATGTAGAATGAGTTGTCAGGCGAGTCATAGTTTTCGGCTCCATCCCGGTTTACCAGTCTGACATTCTTTCCAATTCTCACGTTCTTGTCGACGATGGCCTTCTTGATGTAAGTGTTCTCGTCAATTCCGATATGCGGAACTCCCCGTTCGACATTCTTTTTGATCTCTTCGATCGACTCGAAAAAATCCGTTCCCATTATTATCGAATCTTCGATCGTCACACCCTTGTCGATACGACTGCGGAGGCCGATTATTGAATTTCGAGCCCGCACGCCATTCAAGATGCAGCCTTCGCTGACCATTGAATTATCAATATCGCAGTTGTGCATCTTTGACGGCGGAAGGTAGCGGCTGCGAGTGTAGATCGGAGCGGCCGTATTAAAAAAATTGAATTTTGGCAATGGAGCGGCGAGATCAAGGTTCGCTTGGTAAAACGAGCGAATGGTTCCGATGTCTTCCCAATAGTCATCGAATAGGTGGGCCTGAACATTATATTTTTCAATTGCAGCCGGAATTATCTCGCGTCCGAAATCGACCCACGAGTCATCAGTCTTGAGGAGTTCGACCAAGCGGTCGTAGTTAAAAACATAAATGCCCATCGACGCCAGGTAAGGACGGTTCGCCGCTTCCGTATCGTTCAAGCCGAAAGCGGTGGTATCGACCCGCATCGACTCCAACTCGTCGCCCTTGGGCTTCTCCTTAAACTCAACGATCTTGCCCGTATCGTCCGTTTTCAGCAGGCCGAATTCCTCGGCTTCGCTCGGCTTGCACGGGACGACCGAGATCGTCATATCTGCTCCCGTAGCGAAATGGCGGTCGAGGAATTTGCGATAATCCATGCGGTAAAGATGATCGCCGGACAAAATCAAGAGAGTATTCACCCGCCAATCTCGCAAATGAGGAAGCATCTGACGCACTGCGTCCGCCGTCCCCTGAAACCATTCAGGATTGTCTTTTGTTTGTTCCGCAGCGAGAACTTCGACAAAACCGGTCGAGAAACTCGAAAATCTATACGTCCTTGAAATATGTCGGTTTAGCGACGCCGAGTTGTATTGCGTCAGTACGAATATCTGAGTTACCTCAGAATTGATGCAGTTTGAAACCGGCACATCGATCAAACGATATGTCCCCCCGAGCGGCACAGCTGGTTTTGACCGCTCTTGCGTCAATGGAAATAGACGAGAACCGGCACCGCCACCCAATATCACCGCAACGACATTTTCGTATTGACTCATAATTGAAGACCGGGATTAAAAAGTTCTAGGATCGTGTGATAAGAATAGCGATGCTCTATGCAAGTTTCAAGAACAGCCGCACAAAATAGACAAAGAAATACTAAAAATGGACAATAAGGAGTGTCAGAGGCGTTTATATGATTGCTCACCTAGTGAATTCCAACTTCTAACTTCGGACTTCGACCATGTGGTATTGGATTAAAATTCTATTTCTCATTTTCGTCGGAGCGATCGCTCTCTGGATCGGTTATGAACTTGTAACGTTTCCAGCGATTTCGAAGCTCAAGAATGAGAACCCGACGACTAGTTCAATGATCGAATACCGACTCAGCGAAGCCAAGGCAGATGGTAAAGAAGGGAAAAAGTTCATGATCTGGATGCCGATGGAACAGATCTCGCCGAATCTACAACGAGCCGTGCTCGCGGGCGAAGACTCGCGATTCTTCCAGCATAACGGGTTTGACTGGGATGCGATCCAAGCGGCGTGGGACGAGGCTGTGAAGGAGGGTGAAAAAGACGCTAAGGAAGAGGGCGAATATGACCCGAACGACTGGATACCGCCGATGCCGAATTTCAAACGCGGAGCATCGACCGTTACGCAGCAACTTTCTAAAAACCTGTTTCTATCTGAAGACAGGAACTTTCTTCGAAAGGGCCGCGAAGCGGTTTATACTTATTTTCTTGAACGCGATCTTTCCAAGAAGAGAATCCTTGAAATATATCTGAATGTAATTGAATGGGGTGATGGAATCTATGGCGCCGAGGCCGCTTCACGCACATATTTTAAGAAGTCCGCATCCGATCTCACGAAGGACGAAGCCGCGTTCCTGTCTGCCATGATCCCAAGTCCGCTAAATATCTTCAACCCGACCAAAAATCGTAAACGCGTCATCCGCCGCCAAAAGGTAATACTCCGCGGCATGAACTCCATTAAATTGGCCTACTAAGATCACTGCGGTCCAGTGATTTGTAATTACGTGATCTTTTGCATTTCTTTGCAAAAGAGGTAACAATGTCTCAGTTTTTCAAATAAGATCTGGAGGGAAGTGCTTATGAAATCTTTGGTAACGTTGGGAATTATCACGTTCGCTATGACCTTTTGCGGGCTCGGAGATAGATTAAAGTCCGTGACCGGCGGTGGTGATTCAAATTCGGTGAAAAGTTCCCCGTCGAACTCTTCTAACAGTTCGTCTTCAAGCACGGAAAAAGCAAAACTAAGCCCTGCACAGCAAGCTGCGATCGAAGGCGGAGAGGAGACCAAATGGGACGATCAGGGCATTTCGTGGACACTACCGAAAGGCTGGAGGAAAATGGACGTCAAAAAGGAGTCTTTCAACTATCAGGGGGCCGACAACTCGTTTCTTTTAGTAAATATCTCGGTCATGCCCGACAGTTTCCCGATGGACGTCAGCATGAAAGCCTACCACGACCAGGCTCTGCAACAGCTGAAAAACGGCAAATACGAGAGCGTTCGAATGGTCGAGATCGACGGCGTTGAAGGTGTTGAGTTTACCGAGGCTGCTCCGGAAGAAAAAGACGGTATCCGCCGTCATCAATGGATCGCCTACCGATCCTACCTCGGACAAAAGCAGCAGTTAAATGTTATGACCACTACGAAAGCGTCGAATTTTGCGAAAAATAACGACACTTTCTCGGCGATCATGTATTCCACCAAGTTTGTTAAGTAATCGCTCGGCTGATCGGCAATTAATCGTGCATCGTTGGAGCATCAGCGTGAGGGACGAAGCATTTGCGGCAGCGGGCTTCGTACTTATCGCTGGCTCCGACCTCGACACGCTCATCAGACTCGACCGTTCTCTGCGAATAATTCGCCGTACCTCCGCACTTCACACAGATCGCGTGGGTTTTCGTGATAAACTCCGCCACTGCTAAAAGTTGAGGCATCGGCTCAAAAGGTTTCCCCGTGTAATCCTGATCCAGGCCGGCGACGATGACACGTTTCCCCTGCTCGGCAAGTTCGTTGACCGCGTCGATTATCGCCATATCAAAGAACTGTCCTTCGTCAATGCCGATGACCTCGGTCTCCTCACGAACTAGTTTCATCAACTCTTTCGCGGTGGTAACCGGCGTTGAGTCGTGCGTCTGCCCTGAGTGCGAGGCGATCTCTTCCTTCGAATACCGCTCATCGATCTTCGGCTTAAACACCTGCACTTTCTGGCGGGCGATCCGTGCCCGGTTCAAGCGGCGGATCAACTCTTCCGATTTCCCGGAGAACATCGATCCTGCAATTATCTCGACCCAACCGGTACCGTTCTGACGTGTCTTTCGGCGTTCTTCTGTATTATCGAACGCAAATTCTTCAACCATAAAATAAATAGTTTGTAGCTTGAGCCACCAAAAAATGAGGAATATAAAAACTTAACACTTAGCTCAAGAAATGTCATTTCTCAAGACTTTCCATTACCGCCCGATAGACATCATCAACACTGATCTCGTCGATCCGACCATTTTTGATCACGTTGAGCCGGGCAGTCAAAGGCGTAAATTCATCGGGAGCAGTGGTGTGTGAGATCACAACAAGCGACGCTTTTGTCGCAGCAGCAAGGTGAGTCGGACCTGTATCGTTGCCGACAAATACGTCGAGAAAAGTTAAAGCTGCAAAGAGAGGCAGGAGCCGAAGTTTGTCGAGCACTATCGCTGAGGCGGGAAAGTCCCGAGAAATATTGGGCAATAGATCAAGTTCCTCGGGACCGAGAAACACCAAGACCTTCAGATCACTCTGGCTCTCTAACCGCGTCGCTAGTTCCGCGTACCTGGCCAGGGCCCAGCGCCGGCTCGGATGTCCGGCACCAAGGAATATACCAACCAGCCGATCGCCAGCTATATCGTATTCAGCAAATATGCGGCGTATCTCATCGAGATCGTCTCCGTCGGGCTCTAGTTCCAACGTAGGCGAATTGTCGATTATTCCGAGCGGCCTGAGAACGTCCATATATCGCCTTGCGACGTGCATCGACCTGTCTTCAACCGGCGGCTTTTGCGGAAATCGTGCAAGTAGACCTAGCGAACGATTCTTACGATCAGCGTACAGTCGGTATCTCGCACGGGACAAATAACCGA
>JAYSZT010000225.1:0-3597 GCA_043737915.1 Acidobacteriota bacterium | reverse complement strand
TTGCCGCTTGTATCGAAGTTTGCGAGTGATAACAGTTCGGCTTTTGTGCGGGTCGTCATTGGTACGGATCGCGTCCGTTGTGTCTTTGTATGCGTTCCGAGAATCTTGATAATCCCTGCGTCAAGATCGATGTCTTTCCAGTCGAGCGTTAAGATTTCGCCGCGTCTTAATCCTGAATCAAGACCAAGTAAGATAACCGCCTTCAAATACGGATTGTCGGCCTCTACGGTTGCCTTAACATTCTTTCCCCTGCGTTTGTATTCAACCGTCCGAGTTCCGACACAAGACGCAAGCAAACGCTGTTCTTCGGCATCTGTAAGCGTTCGCGTCCTGGCCGTCTCCGCGTCCGCGTCGATCGCCTTTGAACCTTTAGTTACATTCTTGGCAATCAGTCCAGCATCGTGAGCCTCTATCAGCAAGTGCTTCAGGATCGCAAGGCCGCGATTAACCGTCGAGAGTTTAACCGCATCTCGTTCTTTCGCTTCGAGCTTACCCTTTTCGCCGCGTCGATCGCCTTGCTCCAAACGCCAAATCTTATAACGGTCAAGATCGTATTTTGAGAACTTGGCAAGCGGCTTATCACCGAAACACTCAACCAACTGATTTATCAAAATATGCGTTGGTCTATGAGCCTTTATGCCTGCAACCTTCCTTCCTTCGGTTATAACCGCCGGTCGATAGAAGTCGGCCTTTGCGTACTCAGCCCATTGTTTGAAAGTTTTAACATCGCCGAGATCGCGTCCCTTTGTTTCAACAAATGAGATCAGCTCGGGCGTTCGATTGCCAACATCATCCTTCGCGTCCTGCTTAGTCGCGTATTGCCACGTTTTGCTCGTCCTGTTTTCCTGTTCGTCGAGATGCGTGAGCCGAAGTGTCCAGGTGTTTTCAATCCGGCCCGTGTCCCCGCCTTTTTTCCCGCGATTGAATATCGATTGACTGATTTTCATAAATTCCCTCTCCGTAGAAATTTGTTGGACTAAATGTTGGACTTGTTGGACTAACTTTCTGTGCTAAAGAGTGTCACATTGTGACGTAATATGCAAACAGAGATTTGCTCTTTAGCCCTTGTTTTATTGGGTCTTAAAGGATTATAACCCCGTCATTACGAAGCGAACTTTTCCTTAGACCAGTTCATTTGTAATCATCAGGTCGTAAGTTCGAATCTTATCATCGGCTCCATTTATTTTTAATCAGTACAGTAATTTACAAATAAACAAGGCAAACACTATTGTTAGCCTTTTTTTCTACGTGACGTTGGTGTGCTCAGAAATTTGCAATCCGTTGCATTGTTGAGGCCTTGCCGTAATTTTTCTACAACGTAGTCCCACCGCGTTCCTTCTGCTCTATCTGATGACGATGGTTCGCACTCATTTCGTTGTACGAGTATCGATGATCCGCAGAACCTCCGCTACGCTCCAGGCTTGGGCGGCGCATCCGCGAGGGAGATTGGGACTTTTGCCATCAAAGATCTCGGAGATCTGACCGACCATCGCTTCAGACAGGTGCTTCTTAAAACCTTCAATTATTGCGTCGACAAATTCGTCGGCCTTTGCGTCTTTGGAATGAACTCTTAGGTATGCATCAACAAAATGACCGATCAGCCAGCCCCAAACAGTTCCCTGATGGTATGAAGAATCGCGTTCGAACGGAGATCCGATGTAGATCGGACGATAGCGTTGGTCATTCGGTGAGAGCGAACGAAGTCCAACCGGTGTTAGTAGTTCCGCTTCGACCTTATCAACAATCTGCCGAGCCTTCTGAGAATCGACCATCGAGTGCGTCAGGCTGACCGCGAATATCTGGTTCGGGCGAATCGACGCATCTTTTTCATCATCGCTGACGACGTCGAAAAGGCAATTTGCTTCGGGATTCCAAAATTGCCCGTTAAAACTGTCCTTGGCCATCGCGGCCATCGAGACGCACTGTTCCTTTCTTTCCTCATCGCCAAATCGATCCGCAAGATCAGAAATTATACAAAGTGCGTTGTACCATAATGCTTGGATCTCAACAGCCTTGCCGGTTCGCGGCGTGACAACCCAACCACCGATCTTCGCGTCCATCCACGTCAAGTTTTCGCCTTCCTCGCCCGCAAATAGAAGACCGTCGGTATCAACATGGATCTTGAATCGCGTTCCGTGAATGTGTGAGTCAATGATGCCAGTCAGCTTTTCATAGAGTTCATCGCGGACGAACTCAATGTCTCCGGTCTTCTCTACGAAAGCCCGGACAGCCTCGAAAAACCAGAGCGTCGCATCGACCGTGTTATAGTCCGGGGTTTCGCCTGCGTCGGGGAAACGGTTTGGGATCATACCTTCTGAGATGTGTCTTGCGAACTCGAGTAGGATGCTCTTCGCGATCTCGGTCTGATTCGTTGCGAGCGTCAGTCCCGGCAGAGCGATCATGGTGTCGCGACCCCAGTCGGAAAACCAATGGTATCCGGCCAAAACTGTTTTACCATCGCCGCGGGAAACTATGAACTGATCCGCCGCGAGCACGAGTTGAGCAGAAAAATCATCCGCGACGGCTGCGGTTTCGATGAGATTAGCTCGCCGTTCGAGTTCGACGCCTTCCAGTTTCGCTGAGTTCGAGACCGAAACCTTTTCGGTGGACGCAATCACTAAAGCGTCGTTTTCTAGATCGAATTTCAAAGAGAACGGTTGGAAGAGATCTTCGCGATGGTCGAATCCACGTTCGGTTTCGATCGCATACTCGAAATCTCGGTACCAAAACCCTGTCTTCTCGACTGTAACCGCATTATGCGAGAAAAAGAGAGACGGCATTTCTGGGTCTGGAGTCATCGACACGAAGCCATCTTCCGACGTAAACTCTTCGCGAAAATTTGAATTATCTTGTCGCAAATGATGGTGATCGCGGAATGCAAGCAGAGGCCTTATTTCCAAGTCTACTTTTGAGGCGACACCTTCTTTTACCTTCCAACGAACAAAGGTCGAATTCTCTCCGTGAACCATGAATAGAGATCTTTCAACTTCGACGCCGTTTACTTCAAAAGTCCAGATCGGGAATGGATCGAGCCTAAAGTTGGTGAGGTGTTTATATCCGCGCGGATGCACAGCATCTGAATACTGATTAGTTGATAGGTTGAATTCTTTGCCGTCAACTGCCAACACCTCCTCGAATTTTGAAAGCATGACGAGACGCCCGAGAGGCGGACGCGTAGCAGCGACGAGCAAACCGTGATAGCGCCTAGTGTTTGCCCCGCATAAACTCGACGAAGCATAACCACCGATACCGTTCGTCTCCAGCCATTCACGTTCCGTTACCGAGTCAACATTACCGCAGATATCACTCCCAATTTCGATCATTAAACCCTCTTTTGAAGTCTCAATTGTTTAAGGCCAAATCAAAGGATAATAGTCCGTTCAAAAAAATGCATTTTAATCTGCCCAATTAATTTATGATTCGCGAGGAAAAGGCGTAGACTCGTAGTAATCGATAGCAGAAAGATATGGATATTTACTTTTTAATATTTTCACTGTTTTTCCCTCGGATCGTGTTGCTTGTTTACCTCTTCCTTAACATATATCCCCAAAACGCGGTGCCTCAATGGGCGGATATCATTCTCGGCGTGTTCATTCC
>JAYSZT010000224.1:0-3605 GCA_043737915.1 Acidobacteriota bacterium | reverse complement strand
TCGGCTTAGGTACAACTGGTTTTACAGGTTTCGTCGAAGTATCCTTAACCGTTGGAACTGGCGTCGCCCTCGGACTTACGGGAGCCTCGCTTGGTGTCGGCTGGACCGTCTGACTGTTTTGATTGCTTAAATTAGAATTCGTGTTTGAATTCTCTGCAGTGTTTGAGTTAACCGCGACATTTGCGTTCGAATTGGTCTCGACCGTTGGCTCCGGAGACGGCGTTGCAGTCGCCGTTGGAGAAGGTGAAGGCGTCGAAGTTACCGCAGCGGCAGTGTAGTAATTGGTGTAGTAATACCATCCACCCGCCAGGGCACCGATAGCCAAGATAAATAATGCCGCGAGGCCGCCAAGTATCGCGAATGCCTTAGAACCTGACTTCTTCTTTGGCTCTTTTATTGGTGTCGCAGACGGTGCCGGTTGAGCGGCAACCGCATTCGTAAACGCGACTGGCTCCTCTTTGATCTCAACTACCGGGGCAGTGAAAAACTCGGGCGCAGCAGCATCGTCAACTTGTATTACCTGAGTCGCCTCAAGCGGCGATGGCGCCGGAGCAGGGATGACGTCAGCGGATACTTCGGCGATCGGTTCGTTCTCAAAGATTTCGCCGGCGAGCAAGACCTGAGTTTTAATATCGGCCTGCTTGGGAATGTTGGGCACATCGTCGGCGTTCATCTGCAACGTCGCATCCATATTCGGCTGCTCATCTACCTGATTGATCGGCTCGGGCCGAAACGTTGGCGTACGCGTTGCCATCTCGGACGGCGCGATCGGTGCGGTCGGGTCCTTTATCGGCGGGACGGTCGAATGAAGGTCGCTGACATTAAAAACCTGCGTTTCCGCAGACATCTGATTCTGCATCTGCGAATGAGCCGTCCTAAGGGCTTTCTGCATATCCGACGCGTTTGCGAACCGTTTATCCATGCTAACCTCAAGGCCTTTGAGGATCACATTAGAAACGGCGGGCGATATCTCAGGATTCAGTTCGGAAAGCGGAACGATCGGATCGCCCTTATCATTGAGCATTGCATCCGCCCGCGTTAGAGCGTCCAGCGGAACCTGGTTCGTCATCAACTGATAAAGGGTTGCGGACAAAGAATAAAGATCGCTTTTGGCATTAGTACCCGTTCCGCGTATCTGTTCCATTGACGCAAAATGCGGCGTGTACCCGACAACGCTACCTGATGCTCCAGGTGCGGAAGCAACCGTATTTCCGCTTGAATCTTTAGATAACCCGAAATCGAGAAGAACGATGTGATTCTCGTCGGTCAGTTTAAGATTCTGCGGCTTAATATCGCGGTGGATGATCGGCGGTTCATGCGAATGGAGGTATGACAGTGCGTCAAGCAACTGGTCTGCCCAAAACATAACCCAACTTACCGGATAAGGTTTGTTTGCAGCTTCAAGGCGCTTCGACAGGTCGTCACCGGAAATGTGCTCCATTACGAGATATTGATCGCCGTTATCCGAAAAATGGTCACTAACCTTCGGCAGCACCGGATGACGGAGACGGGCAAGTATTTTCGCCTCACGCTCGAACGCATTGCCGAGCATTTCGTCATTAGCGAAAAACGTTCTTTTCAGTGCGATCGCACTTCCCAAACGTTGATCTACCGCTAGATAGACCTCGCCCATTCCGCCTTTCCCTATTAATTGAACCACTAAATAGCGGTTCTGGATCATTGTATTTGGAGCTAATGGTTTCATTAAAATGCAGCAGTCAGTTTTGATCGAAAAACAAGTTTACACTATTAACCGATTTTCAGCTTATTAGCGGTCAACATCGATGGCATTCCAAGGTGCTGATAGCATCGATTGTTTCCTTTTACTCGCCTCGAACACGCAGTCCCCTTTTTCGTCTCCGCTCCGCAAAAATAAGCGGTTTCGGTCGAACCTGTTTTCTCGACCATTGGAGGCCTTGTTGGCGGAATGGCGGCGAGGGTCTTTGGAGCCGTTACCGACCGCTCTATCTCGGGCACCACTCTATTTACATTTTCCGGCTCGACTATTTTCACGCCGGCCGAATTTGCTACTGTTGAAGTAGATTTCTGCGAAGCCAAGCCCTTCGACCCGTTTGTGCCGTCAAGGCTCGACCCCGAGAAAAAAGCACCTGCCGAGGACACGATCGCTACCAAGGCGATTCCGACAATTATCCGAGGTGCATATTCGTGAAACATGAAATCTGTCGAGCAAAGATCGCAAAACCTACGGCTGGACCATAACGTCCAATCGATACGCTCTATTTTTTCGCCACAGTTGGCACAGAAATTTGGACGAAAGAACAACATTATCGTGACTTTCTCAAAGCTTTAACAAAGCTGATAACAAGCATGCCAGTTAAGTTCGCCCTCATTATAAACCATTATCTGCGATCTGTTAAGACCCAATAAATCGCCGGTGCATACAACTGCCCTTCGTTTAATTGCGTCTGATTGTTACTATTTTATTATGTTCTTCAGGAAAGGCACATTTCTTCTATCGATAATTTTGCTGACAGTTATGGCGTCATTCGCTCAGGATGATGACCCGATACGAGTTGATTCGTCGATCGTGAGACTAAATGTCGGCGTCGTCGATCAGCGGGGGCGGCCCATCACAAATTTAAATCGAGGAGATTTCACGATCTACGAAGATGGCATTAAGCAGGAGATCGCAAGCTTTGAACCGTCAACTGCCCCCTTCAGCGTTGTAATGATATTGGACATGAGCGGGTCGACGCTTGGTTTTCGACAGGTTATAAGACTCTCGGCTTTTAGATTTATTGACGCTTTGCTACCGGAAGATCGGGTCGCCGTGATTGAATTTTATGACAAGGTAAACCTGCTGAACGACTTCACGACGAACAGACAATCGATAGGTAATTCGTTGAACGTAGCTAATGGACGTGGAAAAACGCAACTCTTTAAGGCCTTAGACTTCTCTCTCGATAAGCTTTCGAAAGAGAAAAGCCGACGAAAGGCGATCATTGTACTGACTGACGGCGTCGATACTGCAGTGCGGGATAAAGACAGGCAGTTTCTAGAACGTCTCAGTGATACGCAGATCTCGACTGCGATCAAACCCGAAACAAGCGATATATTGTCGCGAGTGCTAGACCGTTCAGATGCTCAGGGCGTCACCATCTATCCGCTTGCCCTTCCGACCGGCGATCCGGCGAAACTCGCGGAACCAACGCTTAGACAGGTTGCTATGTACAATGCTGCCCGTTCTCGTCTTAAGATTGTGGCAGATCGTACCGGCGGTTCGTTGAACGCGATCAAAAATCTTGAAGACATGGGGAAACTCTATTCCAGTATCGCCGCCGAGATCCGCACACTTTATACAGTGGAATATTCTCCCGCGAATACAAAACGCGATGGCAAATGGCGAACGGTCCGCATCGACGTCACGAATCCCGACCTGATCTCCCGCACTCGTCAAGGATATTTTGCTAAATAGAATTCCTATTAAACTTGACACATAGACGCTAGGTTTGTAGTCTACCTATTCGCCAGTGTGCACCCGTAGCTCAGCTGGATAGAGTACTTGACTACGAATCAAGGGGTCGCATGTTCGAATCATGCCGGGTGTACCATTAAAATCAACGAGTTAAGGGGATCACACTGAT
>JAYSZT010000223.1:0-3606 GCA_043737915.1 Acidobacteriota bacterium | reverse complement strand
CGCTCTGTCGGAGCTTCGCGGGTTTAATTCTTCACTTACGTGGCGGCACATTTCAAATTATCGGCTCGATGGAGAAGATCCGTCATTGCGTGCAAGCGGTAACGACGTCGTAGATTTCGCTCTGTCGAAACGCCTTAGACCGTGGGTTGACTTCAATTTCTCTATCGATAATATACTCAATAAACGGTACTTCGAAACACAAAATTTCCTAGAAACGCGAACTTGTAGAACCTGCGATCTTGCGCAACGCATTCACGGAACGCCGGGTTACCCGTTTACCGTCAGTGTTGGGCTAACGTTTCGCATCGGTGCAAAGAACTAAATGCGTTAGCGTGCCGTCGACAAGTCACGACAGTTTGTCGACGGATCGACGCTAATCGATTAGAATTTAGGGGTGAAGGTTTTTTGCTTTTCATTCATAGTATATTTGTTTTTGCTCCTGGCACAGCCGTGTCAGGATCGCGTGACGATGACAGATGAAAACCGGAACGAATACCTGAACGTTTCTGCCGTTCGGCAACATTCGGAGACGAGCGAGAGATCCGACGAATGTTCGCCTTTCTGTATATGTTCGTGTTGTGGTCTCTCAATTACAGACCGCGCGTCGATGGTCACTAACTCCATCGACACCGAAGATGTTTCGATCAGACCTTTAGTCAGTGAATACGAAACGCCTTCGGTAAAAACCTTTCGAAACTCTATTTGGCAACCGCCAAAAGCTTAAACGTTTATCACACAAGTGCGCCTTTTTTGCTCGTCACCGTTCGATTCGGTGCGATTTGTTTCTTAGTTTTTATAGTTAAAGGTCAGGAGTTTATGTACAGAGCGTTTATTTTTTTAGTCGTCGGACTGTTCGCCACGATGGCCCTCGGTCAGACATCCAACAAAGTTACGATCCTCGTAAAGAATCAGGATACCAAGGCAAATATCAGCGGAGCGAGCGTAGCGATCAAGAACAGTGAAAATATCGTGATTACCGGTGAAGATGGCAGGGCTGAATTTCAGAATATTGCGGATGGTGAACAGACATTTGAGGTTTCGTCCCTCGGATATGCATCGACCGATCTCACACTCGTTTTTCCTTTATCGGAACCGGCTGAACGGACGATCTTTCTTGAAATAAATAACGAGTTCGGCGAGGTAACAATCACCTCGACGAGGACAGGGCGTGAGATCGAAGCGGAACCAACGCGCGTCGAGGCGATCGATGAAGAGGAGATCGACGAGAAGATCAGCATGCGCCCTGCGAACGTCTCGATGGTTTTGAATGAAAGCACAGGGATACAAGTCCAGCAGACATCGGCAACTTCGAATACGCAGACGGTTCGCATTCAGGGTCTTGACGGACGTTATACCCAGATCTTGAAAGACGGGTTTCCGGCATTCGGCGGTTTCTCGGGAAGTTCGAGCATACTCGAGATCCCGCCACTCGATCTCAAACAGGTTGAAGTGATAAAAGGGCCGGCCGCGACTTTGTTTGGCAGTGGAGCGATTGCGGGTGTGATAAATTTTGTAACGAAAGATCCCGAGGAGAAACCGGTTACGACGCTGATATTCAACCAGACGTCGGCTGTCGGATCCGATTTCTCAGTCTTCAACTCACGCAAATTTCAGCGGTTTGGTTATACGCTCCTCGGGTCGGCGAACTATCAAAAAGCTTACGATGTCGACAAGGATGACTTCACGGAGTTGCCGGCCGCAAAATCTATCGCCCTTAGTCCTAAAGTAATTTTTTATCTCGATAAGAAAACCAATCTGACTGTCGCTAATTCTACGTCGTATCAAAATCGAAAAGGCGGGGATACATTCGTTCTCGACGGCCTCGCGGATAATTTTCACCAATATTTTGAACGCAACGTCACAAATCGAAATATTTCGACTTTTAATCTAAATCGCGAACTTGAGAGCGGTGGGCGGTTATATGCAAAGCAGAGTCTTGCCTTCTTCAGCCGTGAACTTACAACGCCGGTCTATACTTTCAAAGGCAGGCAATTGAATTCCTTTACCGATATTTCGTACGCCCGAGCCTTCGGCAAGAATGCCATCGTTTTTGGCGGGAATGTGTTCTACGATCAATTTCGTGAGACCGCTGCGGCTCCCCGGAACGAGACGCGGACGACAATCGGATTCTTCTTGCAGAACACGGTCGATTTGACCAGCAAACTCTCTGTGGAGGCAGGATTTCGATTAGATGCCGTTAAAGATTACGGAAGTTTCGCCCTGCCGAGGGTTTCTGTGCTTTACAGATTTAATGAGAACCTCACAACGCGGGTCGGATTCGGTTTGGGCTACAAAACTCCAACGATTTTTACCGAGGAAGCCGAGACCTTATTATTTCGGAATGTAGCCGGGATCGGTAACGGATCAAAGGCAGAGCGGAGTGCGGGTGGGACATTCGATATTAACTATAAAGATAGTATCGGTGAAAATTTTACTTACTCGCTCAACCAGCTATTTTTCTATACTAAGATCTCGGATCCGATCATTCTGCGCCCTGACATATACAACGTGTACCGGTTTACAAATTCTTCATCAAAGGTAATAAGCAAGGGTTTTGAGACCAACGCCAGATTTGGATATGACATAGCAAAACTCTTTATTGGCTACACTTTTACCGACGCGAAAGCGGGCTATCTGATGGGCGACCGAACGGTTGAGTTGCTTCCAAAGCATAAGATAAACTCCGCCTTTGTTTTTGAAAAACACGAGAGCTTCAAAACAGGTCTGGAATTCTACTACGGCAGTCAGCAGACGCTCGACGATCGGTCATTGTCCCGTTCGATCGCCGAATTTGGGTTATTCGGTGAGAAAACATTCGGGAAATACAGTTTCTTCATCAACGCTGAGAATATTACGGACGTTCGTCAGGGAAGATTTACGCCCGTCGTTCTGGGTCTACATCAGAATCCAACTTTTGCCGACCTTTACACACATACTGAAGGCCGTATATTTAACGGCGGAGTGAAGATAAGGCTATAATTACAATATGGATGTTTTCTTGGACGAACGAAAAGGCGTCAGTATTTCGGCTTATGCGGCTTGGGTTATAGCTCTTGTTGCGATGGTCGGGAGTTTATTTTTCAGTGAGGTGATGCAACTTCCGCCCTGCGTTTTGTGTTGGTATCAGCGAATCGCGATGTATCCGCTGGTGCTGATCATTGGAATCGGGATCGTCAGTCGGGACGCTCGGGCGAACCTTTATGCACTACCGCTGTGCCTGATCGGGCTAGGTATATCGATCTATCATAATCTGCTTTACTACGGCATTCTGCCGGAGAGCATCGCTCCTTGTGTCGAGGGAATTTCGTGCACGTCGAGGCAGATCGAGTGGCTCGGCTTCATTACGATCCCGCTAATGGCTCTGACGGCGTTCGTCAGCATTGCGGTTTGTCTCGTGTTATCAAGTTCGAAAAAATAATATTTATGCGTAAAGAAATAATCATTTTGGGTGTCGTCGCGGCGGTCGTTATCGTCGCGGGTTTCGTTGGGGCAAGTTATTATCGCGGCTCGGTGCAGAGTGAACGCAAACCGATGAATACCGCTTCGACAAATCAGACGGCAAATGCCGGTCAGTTGATCAGACCCGACAGCCCAACGCTTGGACCG
>JAYSZT010000222.1:0-3607 GCA_043737915.1 Acidobacteriota bacterium | reverse complement strand
TATTGTAGGGGGCGGCTTCGTTGTCGTTATTGATCCATTCGCGTCTTGTTTCCGACAGACTCCCGCACGTTCTTGAGACGCATCCAAAAGCGAAAGCGATCTATCAGGCCTTGGTCGGGCAGAGCGTTTGGCGAGCGGCATTGATAATCTCCCTGCTACGGCTACCGCCGGCCATGCCTTTTGCATTGACAAACTTTTTGATGGCGGCGGCTCGTGTTCCGTTGAAGTCGTTTGTTATCGGTACCTTCGTCGGGATGCTGCCGCGTTCTTCGGCGGTTGTTTTTCTAGGTGCGGGACTTTCAGAATTGACATTCGATAACCAACAGAACACCTGGTTATTTGTCTTTGGGATCGCCGCAACAATAAACAATAATTGTAGTATTGGTTATCGGCCCGATCAGCAAACATGCTCTCGAACGTCTGTGTCTCCCAGAAACCTAATCTCGCCGGACGGCCGCGAAAGCCGAACGTACACGAACTTATTGTCTCTTGGGTCCAGGTATCAGGGGGCCTTTTAGGTTAATATTTCGAATATGACGCACACGGAGAAGCATCACCGCATTAATAAAGTTACCTTTGCGGGCTTTTTGGTAACTTTGGGAATCGTTTTTGGCGACATCGGGACGTCCCCGCTTTACGCCATGTCGGCAATTGTGGGAACGCGGACGATCGATCCCGTTCTTGCACTGGGAGGACTCTCGGCTGTTTTTTGGACGCTGACACTTTTAACGACCGGCAAATACGCCTACCTTTCGCTACGTGCCGACAACAATGGTGAAGGCGGAATTTTTTCGCTTTATTCGCTGATCAAGCGTTACTCGGGAAGTTGGCTCGTGTACCCCGCAATTATCGGTGGAGCGTTTTTGCTTGCGGATGGGATTATTACCGCTCCGATCTCCGTTTCGTCGGCGATTGAAGGTTTGCGGATTTATTCACCAACCATTCCGACTGTGCCGATCGTAATTGCAATTTTGATCGCACTGTTTGTCGCACAGCAGTTTGGAACACAGCTCATCGGCAAACTCTTCGGTCCGGTGATGATGATCTGGTTCACCTTTATAGGTGTCATCGGTTTGATGTCACTAGCACAGGATTTTTCGGTTTTGCGTGCGTTGAATCCGTACTACGCCTATCAGATGATAGTGAATTATCCGCATGGCTTCTTCCTGCTCGGAGCGGTCTTTCTATGCACGACCGGAGCCGAAGCTCTATATGCCGACATGGGACACGTGGGGCGTGGCAACATTCGGATCAGTTGGGCCTACGTCAAAATATGCCTGATTTTATCATACGCGGGGCAATCGGCGTGGTTAATGTCGAAGGTCGGAACGACACTCGAAGGAGCGGCGCCATTTTATTCGATCGTGCCGCCCGTCATCTTGCCATTTGCAATTTTTATAGCGACAAGCGCGGCGATCATCGCGTCGCAAGCCCTGATATCCGGAAGTTTCACATTAGTCGGCGAAGCGATCCGTCTCAATTTTTGGTCGCGGCAGAAGATTTTTTATCCAACCGATTTTCGGGGACAGCTTTATATTCCACAGGTCAACTGGCTGTTGATGGTGGGTTGTATTTTTGTAGTTTTGTATTTCCGCGAATCAAAGAGCATGGAGGCCGCTTACGGCTTGGCGGTCACATTGACGATGCTCATGACAACTGTTTTGCTGGCTGTCTATCTGTATTCACGGCGCGTTCCGATCGTTCTGACGGCATTGATCACTCTGGTTTTTGTCGTCATTGAAGGGTCATTTTTTATCGCCAATCTCGAAAAATTTCCCGAGGGCGGTTTTATCTCGATTTTCATCGGATTCATCCTGTTTGCGGTGATGTGGATCTGGTATCAAGGCAGAGTAGTACGCCGTTCATTAACGGTTATGGATGACACGGGGCCGTTTTTTAAAACGCTCACGGAGCTCAGCAACGATATGACCTTGCCACAATATGCGACGCACCTCGTTTACCTGACGAGCTCGGATTCACCAAAAAAGATCGAACAGGAAACGATTCGTTCGGTTCTGGAAAAAACGCCGAAACGGGCCGATGTTTATTGGTTTGTTCACGTTAAAACGGACAATGAACCTTTCACGATGAAATACAAAGTCGATATCGTGGAGAAAGAAGAGGTTTACTTCATTAAGTTTACGCTCGGCTTCCGAATCGAACCCCGTTTGAACTACTTTTTCGAACTCGCGCTCAAAGACTTACAAGAGACCAAGGAAGTTAACATCACCAGTCGCCATCCCGCGCTCGAGAAATTCGACATCGATGGCGACATCCGTTTCGTCCTTCACAGCTCATTTTTGAGTCACGAAAACGAATTGCCGTTCAAACAAAATTTCATTATGCATTCATATTATTTCCTCCGTCGGTGGTTCAGCGTCCGCGAAGATTATGCTTACGGCTTGGATGCCAGCAACGTTGAAATCGAGCACGTGCCGATAGTCATCGCCGAACCGAAGGATATGAAATTGACCCGAGAAATCTAGATGAAGTTTGAAAAGGCAACGTATAGAACGAAGAAGATTCGCGATCAGATTAAGAAACGAGTTTCAAGCGATTTTGGTTGTCAATGCTTGAAACCACGTATGTTGGGTTCGGGTCATGTCTGATTTTACGGTGACTTACCATTCGCCGGGCTTTTCGGCGGCCTTTGCGGCTTCTCTGGTGGAAATTTGAATGGGAACAGAAAGGCCGCTCATTGCTGAACGGCCTAAACTATTGATTTAATTGGCTCCGCAGGTAAGACTCGAACTTACAACCCTTCGGTTAACAGTCGGACGGACACAGGCTTCTCGCATTTTCTAAGCGTCTCTAAGACATGTGTTTGTTGACAGTTAGAGATTGACTATCTTTCTATATCTTACTTATAATTACCTATCTCACCTACTTCTCACCTTGTTTTGGGTGAGAAAACAGGTGAGACAAAACGGGCGAGGTGAATATGGAGATCACGGCAAAGGTAATCAAACGGAAAAGCGGAAAGTGTAAGGGCAAATGGGCGGCCCGTGTTTCGTTTTTCGATCACGTTGCAGGCAAAGTACGGACGATCGAAAAGGCGAAGGACAAATGGGGCGACGCGAAGGACGAACGCGACCGCTTAGTTAATGAGATCAGAAAGTCTCACGGCGGGATTCGGGAAGGCGAACGAATGACCTTTGCCCGGCTCAAAGAGGTTTGCTGCAAGGCATTCTACAAACCAGCAACGATAGTGAACGGTGTTAAAACCGAAGGCGTTAGATCAATTGCGAGCATTAACAGCGCGTTAAAGAATCTCAATCTGTATTTTGGCAAACGCCGGATCGGTGAGATCACAACCGAATCTCTATTCGACTATCGGCAAAAGCGACAAAAGCAAGGCGTAAAGATCGCGACGGTAAACCGCGAACTGGAAGCGATGCGCCGAATGATGCGTTACGCACTTAGCAAAGGCTGGCTTGTTCGAGACATCTTTTTCGGTGCAAGTGCGATCGTCAATTCCGCAGAAAGCGTAAGGACTCGCATCTTGACTGAGAGCGAACAAGAAAGGCTTATATTGGCTTGTGAAGGTAAACGAGAAACCGAATACCTACGCAAACGGCGGAAAAATTGTAAGGATCGGCCCGGCGAA
>JAYSZT010000221.1:0-3609 GCA_043737915.1 Acidobacteriota bacterium | reverse complement strand
TAATCAACTTTAATATTATACGTCTTACCAATTTTTGAGAAATATGGATGAAATTAGTGTTTTGGCTCCCGCATCGGTCTCGAATGTCGTTTGCGGCTTTGATTGTCTCGGCTTTGCTCTCAGCGAACCTTTTGACGAAATGACCGTTCGCAAGATCGATGAGCGAACCATACGAATAATAAACCGTGACGAATACGACCTTCCGACCGATCCGGCGAAAAACGTCGCGGGCGTCGCCTTGCAGGCGTTTCTCGACTCCTCGGGCGTCGATTTCGGTTTTGAGGTCGAAATCACGAAGCATATCAAGCCGGGAAGCGGTATCGGATCAAGTGCGGCCAGTGCCTGTGGCGCCGTCGTCGCGGCAAACCGTTTGATCGGCGACAAATTTACAAAACCGGAACTTGTCGAACTCGCGATGGCCGGCGAGATGCTCGCCTCGGGTTCGCGGCACGCGGACAATCTGGCACCGTGCATTTACGGCGGCTTTACGCTGGTTCGCTCGACGGAACCACTCGATATCGTCGAGATCGATTTCCCCGAGCTTTTTGTCACCATCATCCATCCGCAGATCGAGATCAAGACGTCTGAGGCACGGGCAATACTTCCTAAACAAGTGCCGCTTGCGGATGCGATCCGCAACTGGTGCAATCTCGGTTCGCTCGTCGCCGCCCTCGCAAAAGGCGACAACGGCCTCATCGCCCGCTCGCTCGAAGATACGATCGTCGAACCGGTCCGAAAATCCCTGATACCTAGATTTGACGAAGTAAGATCCGCCAGCCTCGCCGCCGGTGCACTCGGCGGCGGCATCTCAGGCTCCGGCCCATCGATATTTATGTTAAGTGAAACAGAAAACACGGCGAAGAATGTGGAAATAGCAATAACCAATGTTTATCGCCAAACCAATATCGAATTCAACACTTACGTCTCCGGAATCTATTCGGAAGGTGTCAAATTCATATAGTTGTCAGCCAAGTTTGCGGCGTTCTATATTTTTAATCGTCGCGAACTGGTAAGATATCATTAAGATGTTGACGAGAGAATTAGAAGAAACGTTAAGTTTTGCTGTCGACGAGGCCGTGCGGCATCGGCATGAGTTTGTAACGCTTGAGCATTTGCTGTTTGCTTTGCTCGAGGATGCGTCGGCGCGTGAGATCCTGTTCAATTGCGGAGCTCAGATCGATGAGATCGGTCGGGCTTTGCAGGAATATTTCGAAAACTCGCTTGAGAAAATGCCTGAGGGAGCGAAGTCGATGCCCGAGCTGACCTCGACGTTTCAATCGACGATCTCCTACGCCGTTTTGCAGGCCGAGGGCAGCGGGCAGGGAGCGGTTGACGGTGGTAACATCCTCGGTTCGATGTATCAGGCCGAGCAATCGTACGCGGTTTATTTACTGTTGCAGCAGGGCGTGACACGCCTCGACATTCTAAATTACATCTCGCACGGCATCTCAAAGGTCGATTACGGCGAACCGCTATCGGACGGCGTCGATGACGATGAGTTTGACGGCTCGCCAATGGGCGGCCAGCGTAAAAAGCCGCTCGAAAGCTTCACCGTCGAATTGGTCGCGAAGGCCGCGGCCGGTGAAATAGATCCAATCGTCGGCCGCTCCGCTGAGATCGAGCGAACGATCCAAGTCCTTTGCCGCCGCAAGAAAAATAACCCGCTATATGTCGGTGAACCCGGCGTTGGAAAAACCGCACTCGCCGAAGGGTTAGCTCTCAAGATCAGCGAAGGCAACGTGCCCGACGTTTTGAAAGACGCCAAGGTTTTCGCGCTCGATATGGGAGCGGTGCTGGCCGGAACGCGTTACCGCGGCGATTTCGAACAGCGTTTCAAGGCAATAATTAACGAGATCAAGGAACACGATAACGCGATTCTGTTCATCGACGAGATCCACACGATCGTCGGTGCCGGAGCCGTCTCGGGCGGCTCGATGGATGCGTCGAACATCCTTAAACCGGCCCTCGCAAACGGCGATCTTCGCTGCATCGGCTCGACGACGCACGCGGAATACAAGGCCGCGTTCGACCGCGACCGGGCACTTGCTCGCCGTTTTCAACGGATCGAGATCAACGAGCCGACCGTTGAAGAAACCTATCAGATCCTCAAAGGCCTAAAGCATTTTTACGAGCAATTCCACGGCGTAAAATACAGTAACGAGTCGCTCCAGACAGCGTCGGAGCTCGCCGGGAAATACATCAATGACCGCTTTCTGCCTGATAAGGCGATCGACGTTATCGATGAGGTCGGTGCGGCGGTCAAACTGATGCCCGCGAGCAAACGGCCGAAAAAGGTCAGCGTTCAAATGGTTGAGAACACAATCGCCCGCATGGCGAAGATCCCGCCGAAAACAGTCGTGGCTGATGAAAAGCAGCGTCTAAAGACGCTTCGTGACGACATTAAGAAAGCGATCTTCGGGCAGGACGACGCGATCGATGCGATCGTTGATGCGATCCAGATCTCGCGTGCCGGTCTCGGAGCACAAACGAAACCTGTCGGTTCATTCCTGTTCTCCGGACCGACTGGTGTCGGTAAGACGGAAGTTTCGAAGCAGCTTGCGGAGACTCTCGGCGTCGAATTTATTCGCTTCGACATGAGCGAATATGCCGAGCCGCACACGGTCTCGCGGCTGATCGGAGCACCGCCGGGATACGTCGGGTTCGATCAGGGCGGCCTGCTGACCGAGGCGATAATGCGCACGCCGCACGCCGTACTCGTTTTAGACGAGATCGAAAAGGCTCATCCAAATCTTTTCAATCTCCTGCTGCAGGTGATGGATTCGGCAACGCTGACCGACAATAACGGTAAGAAAGCCGATTTTCGCAACGTCATCCTGATAATGACAACCAACGCCGGCGCCCGCGAACTATCGTCAGGCGGAATGGGTTTCCGCAACTCCGCCGATACCAAGGGCAATGCGAAAGGCGTCATCGAAAGAACGTTCACCCCGGAGTTTCGCAACCGCCTCGACGCCTGGGTACCATTCAAGGCACTCGATATCGAGGTCATCAAACTGATCGTCGATAAATTTATCAACGAACTCAACGGCCAACTCGCCGAGAAACGCGTTCTCGTAAAACTCACCGAGGCAGCCCGCGAATGGCTCGCGATCAACGGCTTCGACGCCCGCTACGGAGCAAGGCCGATGTCACGCCTCATCCACGAAAAGATCAAACAGCCGCTGGCAAACGAAATTCTCTTCGGCAAACTGACCGGCGGCGGTAGCACAATTGTGGATGTTTCAAATGAAGATCTGACGCTCAATTTCTAGGTATTTCGCCAAAGATCAAGGTCCCTCTAATTGCAGAAGAGCGCACGAAGTAAGGGCGTAATATTCAACGCCAAGTGAATGCCCTTTCGCACATTCCGACTGTTGCAGGCTGCGCGGCGAAATAGACCCATTTATACTAAGCGTAAACAATGGCAAAAGACATACGCACCGAGACTCCATTTTGGCTGATGAAGAACGGCTTTCTTGAGCCGTATTTTTCATTGACCGAAGATCTAAAGACCGATTTTGTGATCGTCGGCGGTGGCATTTCCGGGGCATTGTTGGCGTGGACTCTCGTTGGCAAAGGTGCATCTGTCGTCCTCGTTGACCGGCGTCA
>JAYSZT010000220.1:0-8374 GCA_043737915.1 Acidobacteriota bacterium | reverse complement strand
ACCACTCACCGACGATGACGCGAAAGCCTTGCTAGCCCAATCGACAGCGATCAATGATGTTGCTCTGGTCGCTCCGCGTATCGGTTCATTCAATGGCGGCTTTGACGATAATCTGGTCTATGACGGGAAGAACTACCGTTGGGCAACAACGGATGGCGTTACCCCAAACTTCATGGAGTTGACCAACCTTGCCCTGAAAGCGGGCAGGTTCATTTCCGAAACGGACAACGCTCAGCGCCGAAATGTTCTTGTCGTCGGCGTGAACTGCGTCGATGCTCTATTTCAAGGCAAAGAAGATGAGGTGGTCGGAAAGGTCGTTCGAATGAACGGAACGACCTGGGAGATCATCGGTGTCCTCGAAAAACGCAAGGCCGGATTTTTTGGTGAGAATGAAGAGGACAGAAAAGTCTTTTTGCCTTACCGAACTGCGAGAAAAGCCGCACCCGATCGCGAAGAGGAAATGTTCACGATCCAGGCCAAGACCGGACAACTCAACGAAGCCGTCGCCGAGGTGGACGGAATACTTCGGCAGCGTCGCAACGTCAAAGCGGACGATCCGAGCGATTTCGACCTAAAAACCGCTAATAAATTTGTTGCACAATTCGACGGGATCATGGGCGGCGTCGGGATCGCTGCAATTGGGATCTCGTGCTTAGGCCTGCTCGTCGGCGGAATCGGCGTGATGAATATCATGCTCGTTTCCGTAACCGAAAGAACCAAGGAGATCGGCATTCGTAAGGCCATCGGAGCGACGAATGGTGCGATCGTGATGCAATTTCTGCTCGAGGCGATGACGCTAACGTTTTTCGGCGGCATCATCGGCGTTGTTCTTGCGGTAATGATCAGCAATCTAATAATGCTTTTGGTTCCGTCAATGCCGGCCGCAGTTCCCTTATGGGCAGTCATCGCGGGCCTCGGCACTTCGATCGCTGTTGGCCTGGTCTTCGGTGTGCTTCCCGCCCGAAAGGCAGCAAAACTAGACCCGATAGAATGCCTGCGTTACGAATGACGCCGGTATGCTAAGCTTTCGATATGGCAAGTGCTCATCTCAAAGCGGTTCTGATCGGTGCGGTCGCTGGAATGCGCTGCTTTTCGGCGTTGGCGTTTACAAGTCGAAGGCTCTCAAACGAACCTTCTCAAGCGATACGCGACTCAAACCTGTCCTTTTTAAACTCAGATATCGTGTTGAACGGAATTTCCGCAGCCGCTGCCGGTGAATTGATATGCGATAAGACCTCGTTCATTCCGGACCGTATCGCTCCCGGGCCAATAGCGTGCCGTGCGATTTCAGGAGCGGTTTGCGGAGCAGTTATTTTTACGGAAGAGAAAAAAGATCCGTTCCTCGGAGCCGCCATCGGCGGACTTTCGGCCATCGCTGCAGCCCACCTGTTTTTCCGTCTCCGTCGCGAACTCACCACGACTTATAAACTTCCTGATACTGCCGTTGCTCTATGCGAAGACGCTTTGATGGTTGGTTTCGGGTTGCTTACCGGAACGAGGGATTGATCGGGTTTGATTGAGCTAATTAACGTATTCCTTTGGAAACCAGATGACTTTAGCCGGGATGTCCGATTTCGATTGCTCTTTCCGTTCGCGGGCGGTGGCAAGCAGGGTTTGAGCGGTTTCACCGTCGTTCCCGAATGTTGCCGCTCCGAAGTTCAATTTGACCTGAACGCTCTGAGTTTCGTTGACAGCGAACCGACACTCCTCAAATTCAGCACCGACTCGTGAGACGATCTCATCGGCGACCTTCGCCGTCGCTGTCGGCATTATTACCAAAAACTCATCCTTCGACGCTCGTGCAAAAAAATCCATCTGCCTGAGCTGCTCCTTGATTTTCTGAGCAGCGAAATTCAAAAGGCGGTCGCCGGCGGCGTGGCCGTAAGTATCATTGACCTCATTGAAAAATTTGATGTCGAGCGTGAGTATTGAAACGGGACGTCCTTCCCGGTTTCGCTGTGCCTCTGCTATTTGGTTCTCGACGACTAGGTAAAAGGCGCGCTCATTCGGCAGATCGGTCAGCGGATCGGTCAGGGCACTCGATAGATTATTCTCGAACGAGACCGCACTCAACACCATCGGAGCAACCCGCTCTCCGATCGCCTCCAAAAGAGTTATCGAGTTCCCGTCGAATGCCGTTTTCGACCGCGAGAATAATTGAAGTACGGCAAATACCTCGCCGTTTTTCGCGAGCGGCAATGCGGCGGACGACTTGAAATTTGCCATTAGTTCATCCGGAAATGCCCGATCAGAAAAGCCGAGCCCTCGATCGATCTGAACCATCCTGCTAACCCGCGCACGTGCAGCAAGGCCACCACCGACCGCGGCTTGAAACTTTTTCAATTTAGAGGCATTCTCGCCATCCGCCTGAACGACCCACATTTTCGATATCGGCCCGTCCACCATAAACAAAACGCACGAATCGAAGGGCACAAGATCATCGACCCGACTCGCCATCAGACGAAACATGTCTGACGCCTTCAGCGAACCGCCGAAGTATGTACTTGCCTCCTCGATCGAAAAAAGACGGCTCTCAACCTGCTCGTTCGTTAGCTTGTCGCTCTCTTCCTCGCCGATCAACGCCAATCGCCCTCCGCTATTCCAATAGGCGACAGCGGAAAAGATGAGATAGCCGACAATGATCGCCGAAAATCCTTGCGTCTTAATCTCAAACTCATAGCTCGAATTTGCCAGAGCGAACGCTGCGACGATCGCCGCGAGCGATGTTCCGACGAACAGCAGCGGGATCAAGTGTCGTCCCGGTTTGGCCGACGGGCCAGGATCTTCAGTATTCTTCAATTTCATTTCGACGAGTTGCGGGGATCAGAAAACAGAGAAAACGCAGGAAAAATAGCCATCTACACCTTAACTTTTTTGCTTGTGAGTCGTCAAGGATTTTCTCTTGAGACCAGTGTTTACGGGCACACGAATGAATCGCGCAAAACAGGCAAACTAAACCAAAATAATAAGTGTAAAAAATGCGGCTTTCGATCGATTTTAGGTTGACAAAGATCTCGCGGATTTCTATTCTCTCGATTGCTTCGAAAAAGAAAGAGTTTGAGGCAAAACGGTTGTGTTTCATCAACCGAACTCCGGAAACGGAAATTTATATTCTTTGAGAAAGATAGGAGTCCTAATAAAATGACAAAAGTATTTGTATTTTCAGCGGTTTTGGGTCTTAGTGCCCTCGGAATGGCTTGCGGCGGTACCGCGAGCAACAACGCAAACAACACGAACGCAGTTAAGCCTGTAATCGTAGCTACACCGGCACCGACAGTCGCGGCAGTTTCGCCTGCAGCGACGACAAATTCGGCACCGGCTAACTCCACGATGAAGCCAGCCAACACAATGGCACCGGCAAACTCAACGATGAAACCGGCCAACACAATGGCACCGGCAAATTCGACGATGAAACCGGCGAACAAATAATTGACCGTTTGGTTCAATATAAAAGGCGTCTCGTCGATCGGCGAGGCGTCTTTTTTAGGGTCCGATCGGCCGATAGGCAAACAAAACTGTGGGGTTAAAGTTAATATATCGCGGAAAATATAACGTTCGTTTATTACGAACTATCGTTTTTTAGTTGATTTTGGGGTTGACTTTTACGCACAGGATTATTATATTATCGTTTGTTCCGGAAAAAATAAGAAAGAGATGGAACATCGGACTGTGTCCGCACGGTCTAGTTAATATAAGTTAGATCTAATCTTTGAAGACGACAGGAGAATCAATCGATATGAAAAAAGTAATTGCTCTATCAGCAGTTCTTGTAATGGGTGCTTTAGGTATGGCTTGCGGCGAAGCTGCAACGAACAACGCAAACACGAAAACCAACGCAATGGCTAACAATGCAATGGCAAACGCTGCTAACCAGATGGCGAATGCTGCTAACGTAGCCGCAAACACTATGGCGAACGCTGCTAACCAGATGGCAAACGCTGCTAACGCTGCTGTTGCCAACACAATGAAGCCAGCAACAAACGCACCTGCTAATGCAATGGCGTCAAACGCAAATGCTTCCACAATGAAACCGGCTAACAAATAGTCTGTTTTTATAAATTACAGAGAAAGCCCGATCCTTTAATAGGTTTGGGCTTTCTTTTATGCCCGCGGGTTTTCCCACGGCTCACGAACGAACCTCGTTCGTATTGACTTATCCGATCAGCGCTACTATATTGACGACTGTCGTAGGAATGCCGTTTCGGGTCCCGTGTGCCCGCTCGGTTCCACGACCAGTCTAATCTTTGAGAATATTACAGGAGAACTAATTTAATGAAAAAAGTAATTTTACTTTCGGTCGTTCTTGCAGTCGCTGCAATTGGAATGGCCTGCGGCGACACCGCAGCTAACAACGCTAATCGATCAAATCTGAATGCGAACTCGAACGCAAATCGTGTTGCGCCGATCGCCAATAACACGAGCGTGGGTAACGCTATGAACACCGTTTCGAACACGGTCGGGAATGCAGTTAACACTGTAGCAAACACTGTGACGACCACAAACACCAACGCGAAAAAACCGGAACCCGCACCAACTAAGAAACCCTAATAACTTTCAAACCAATCCGCCCGGACGATAATACGTCCGGGCTTTTCAGTAACGAAAATCGCTCATTGGTCCAGCTGATCAACCAACTCACCAACTCCCGTCACGGGACGACTGCAAACAAAATTCTCACAAACGTAGGCGGTTGCCTCGCCGTTCAGCATCGTACGACCTTCTAATAAAGGTATTAATTTCGCATCTGCTTCTGCGCTGCGAGAGATCACAATTACGACGTCCGGTAAGTAAGTACCGAGGACTGCCCTCTCTAATTCATTCCCAATCTCACCGATCACGGCGATCTCTCTCGTCGGTGAAATGTTAAATTCCATAGCCGATAAGGCGCGCCCAAATCCCTGCGGATGCCGCCTAAGCTGCGTGGCGGTCAACCGTAGGACTGTAACCGCAAAACGTTCATACTTCTCATCGCCGAGCAGTTTAGCGAGCCTCAATAGAACGTCTGCCGCCACCGAATTCCCTGACGGCGTAGCGTTGTCGTAAAAATCTTTATTCCGAACGATCAGCTCCTCGTGGTCGTTCGAAGTAAAGAAAAATCCGCCGTTCTCACCATCCCAAAACTCTGTGATCATCAGATCTGCCAGCCGCCTTGCCTCGATCAAATATTTCGCATCACCCGTGACTTGAAACAGGACGATCAGGCCATCCGCGACATTTGCGTGATCCTCAACGTAACCATTCAACTTCGCCGCACCGTCTTTCCAAGTCCTCAGTAGCCGCCCGTCACTAACCATTTCTCGGCTGATAAAGTCCGCGTTTCGCTTCGCGATATCGAGATATTCCTCGCTGTCCAGCACCGCCGCCGCGTCCGCGAACGCGGCCAGCATCAGTCCATTCCACGCTGTCAGTATTTTCTCATCGCGATTCGGCTTGATGCGCTTTTCCCTTTCGGCAAATAGGTTTTCTCGGCTGGAACGCAGTCGCTCCCAAACCTCGCGGTCAGAATTCTTAACATTCAGAATATTCTTCTCTTCGAAATTTCCATCGGCGGATACGTCGAAATAATCGTTAAATTCCGTCGCATCCTCGACACCCAGAATGCTCTCGATCTCCTCCGGAGTCCAGACGAAGAATTTACCTTCGACGCCCTCACTATCGGCGTCCTGGGTAGAATAAAAGCCGCCCGATGCATCGAGCATTTCGCGTTTTACGTATTCTAGCGTATCGATCGCAATACGTTTATAAAACTCTCTGCCCGTGACCTGAAATGCGTGGAGATACACGCGTATCAACTGAGCATTGTCATAAAGCATTTTCTCGAAATGCGGGACGAGCCAGATCGAATCGACGGCGTATCGGTGAAAGCCGCCGCCGAGCTGATCATAGATGCCGCCATTCGCCATTTTATCGAGCGTGAAGGTGACGATCGACAGAGCCCGTTCGTCACCGGTGCGTCTGTGATACCTGAGCAGAAACTCCAACGACATCGCGGGCGGAAACTTCGGAGCACCACCAAAACCGCCATTCACCGTATCGAATGTGCGCGAAAAGCTTGTGAACGCCGCATCAAGAAGATCGCTCGTTAGTCCGCCGGCACTCGATTCGACAACGCTTAAGCGGCGCAATTCCTCAACCACATTATTCGCCGACGTTTCCAACTCATCCCGCTTGTTTTTGAAAGCCTCCGCAATACTCGTCAATATCTGCGGCCACGACGGCATATTGTAACGAGGCGAAGGCGGAAAGTACGTGCCGCCGTAAAACGGGCGTTTATCGGGCGTAAGAAAAACATTCATCGGCCAACCGCCGCGTCCGGTCGTGAGTTGGACGAAGTTCATATAGATCTGATCGACGTCCGGCCGCTCCTCCATATCAACTTTTATGTTGACGAAATGCTCATTCATTATCGCCGCGACCGCCGGATCTTCGAACGACTCGTGCTCCATCACATGACACCAATGACACGCCGAATAGCCAATGCTGACCAAGACAGGCTTGTTCTCAGCGACTGCCTTCTCGAACGCCTCGGTACCCCACGGATACCAATCGACCGGGTTATGAGCGTGTTGGAGCAAGTACGGCGAAGTCTCGCCTATCAGTTTATTCGTAAATTTGAATGATTGCATTGCACGATTCTATCATGCCGCGACAGGTGTGCGAGAGGACGTCTGCCTACGCCCAGATGTCAAATTCTGGCCAATTAGCGAGATGGACCTCTCTTTCATATATGCCGGTTGCAGCGGTTTTGGAGGTGATAAGGGGCCTTATTATCTTGAAAATCGTCGGGTCGTACTTATTGTTGGTGACAAGCAGTACATAATCAGTATAGTTCAGCCCATCGGACGGGCCGCCTTCGACCATTTTATCTCCGGTCGATTCAGCGACCTTGCAGTCGAGGGCGTATGTGATTCCATCTGTTTTGTCTATATTCGTAATACGGTCAACCAAAGCGACGTGTTCCCCGTTCGTAAAGACTATCGCCGTCCCGACCCGCACGTCTTCCAAACGCCTGACCCTTTTAGGCATTGGGGCCATTTTACTTGCACCGGTGTTACATATCTCTTTTGGTGTCAACCCGAAATAATTTGCCGCGAACCCCGAGCAATCTACACCGATGTACTTATCACAGTATGCCTGGATCGAATGAAAGTTCGGTTCCGCAAAACCGAAGGCGACCACCAGTTTCAAAGCATCCGCTATTTCTTTCGGGCTCCCTTTCCCGACGAAAACGTTGTACAGTGGAAAATTTAGGTCGATAAGCAAAAAATCGGTGATCTCGGTCTGCGGATTCTTTTTCCTATCCGCCCCTTTTAGCAGCGGATAGTAAATCTCGTAAAGACCACCGCCAAGATTGTTTCCGTACGCCCTTATCTTTTCCTTCAACTTGATGTGTTCCAATTTGCCCGCCGCGGTCGAAAATGAGCCGCCAAGCTCATTATTTCGATATTCGTGTACATCGATCGCCAAGATAAGGTCATGACCGAGCAAGCGCACGTTGATGTTTCGGTAAGCTGAATAAAGTGACAGAGGTGTTCCGACTGATGCCATGTAAGGTCTCCTTTGTAATTTTTCGCTCCCTATTTACAGACGTTTTGCGATTGAACAAAAAATCGCTTTCCGTTGAGGTCGATCTCGTTTGATGCCTGTCGTTTGCTGATCTGATATTCGACGGCTCCGCCTGCCCGAAAGCTCAGAACCAATCTCGTCCCGTTCGCACTGATCTTCCACGTTCCATCCGCAGACCGAAGCGATCCGAAACTGCTTCCACTCGAATCATTCGGCGTGAAGCCGCCGAGATCGGTCGATTGGTAAAAACCTCCGGAAGTGCATAAATAGATATCTTTTCGCTCTGAATAACCACTTCCAGTGTAAAGATAAAGAAGATGTTTGCCGCTCAACGGCGATTGCGACGATCCGCCCGCAGTTTCCGCCGGTTTAACGAAACGGACGCTGCTTGCCACATTGATTCCCGTTTCGAACGCAGAAGTAGAATTCGCTTCATCGCTAAATGCGGCGATTATTACCCCGCCGCCGTTGGGCGAAAACAGAACGCACGTATCGATCACGAGCTTCCCCTTGGTCGTATTCTTGGTAGTTCTGAACGTACTTCCACTAGGTATGTCCTGCGGCTTTCCTATTAATTCGAGTCCGTCCCGTTCGAGGTTTGCGTCCGCACCAAATTCTGCGAAGTTTCGATAATTGTGAGATTTAACCACCAAGATTACAGTCTCCGCGGGATTGACAAGTCCGAAGCCTTCTCCGCTTGCTTTGTTTTTCCAACCTGCCGGAACGGCAAAACTGTACCCGCCCGGGCTATCGGTCAAACGTGTTTCGCCGGTTTGCGAAAACGCAATACTCGCCGTTAGAAGCATGA
>JAYSZT010000219.1:0-8384 GCA_043737915.1 Acidobacteriota bacterium | reverse complement strand
GAAGCTTGTTACAAAGAAAATAAGGTTGAATTGGAAATCTAAGATTCTAACTACTAGCTTCTAACTTCCAGCTTCTGAAGAAGCTTATTCGATCATGTTGAGAACCGAATCCGCACTTGGTGCGGGCGGCGGTGGGGATTGGGTGGCGGCATCGGCCAGGTTTTGTGCTTGCTGCGGACGGTTTGCACCGGCGTAGTCCTCGGTCGATGACAGACCTTTGAGCTGCAGCAAAAGGTTATTCTGGTTCGTCGCGAAGGACAGGCCGTCTTCCATCGTGATGTCGCCGCGTTCGATCATGTCGCGGATGACCGAGTCGAAATCCTGCATTCCGTCGATCTCGCCGTCGCGGATCGCATCCAGCAGGGACTTGCCCTCGCTCTCACCTTTTTCGATATATTCGCGGGTTCGCGGATTCGATTTTAGGATCTCGACGGCAGCCATACGGCCTTTGCCGTCGGCCTTCGGGATCAAACGTTGAGAAACGATAAAGCGGAAAGTCTGAGCCAGACGAGTGCGGATGATACGCTCCTCGTTCTTTGGATAAAGGCCGACGATGCGGTCGATCGTTTTTGACGCATCGATCGTGTGGAGCGTTGAAAGTACGAGGTGGCCTGTTTCGGCGGCTTCGAGAGCGATGTCGGCGGTTTCAAGGTCGCGCATCTCGCCGACGAGGATCACCTTTGGAGCCTGCCGAAGTGCTGCCCGCAGGGCGGATGCGAAATCTTTCGTATCGGCACCGACCTCACGCTGATTGATCGTAGATTTTTTGTGGTTGTGCAGAAACTCGATCGGATCTTCGATCGTCACGATGTGATATGCCTTGATCTCGTTGATGCGGTCGATGATCGCGGCGAGCGTCGAGGTCTTTCCCGATCCGGTCGGGCCGGTCAGGAGGACGATGCCGTTTCGGATGTCAGCAATGCTCTCGAGAATTTTTGGCAGCCGAAGAGATTCAAAATTCGGTATCTGATGCGGAATGACTCGCATCACGATCGAATATGAGTTCCGCTGCTGAAAGATATTGACGCGGAAACGGCATTTGCCCGGCAGTGCATAGCTGAGGTCGGCCGTGCGGGTGCGCCAAAGCTGGTTCGCGGCGTCCGGGTTGTCTCGGAGCAGCGACATCGCGATCAACTCGGTCTGAAAAGCCGAAAGCTTTCCGAGTCCGATCGGCGACGTTGGATAGAGGACACCGTTGATCTCGACCTGCGGCTTCTGATTTGCCGAAAAGTTAAGGTCGCTGACGTTGTCTGACGTGAGCAACATCTGCTCAATGATGGGCGCTATATCTAGCAGGCTCATTTGTTGGATCTACTCCCGGATTGATTCTGGACGAGGCAGGGTTGATGACCGATTTGGGCGAAACGCGTGATGGCGAGCCGTTTCACCTCAATTATTATGAAACATCGGAACGTAATTTTGCAAGTTAAATTTTAACACTGTAAAACAGTATTGATACTAAAGCCGGCTGAATTCTTTTATCCGCTCCTCAATGATCGAGGGATCGGCGACGAGAGCACCGATCATTGCGAGCGAATCGGCACCGGCAACCAGGACAGATCGAGCGTTCGAAAGGCTGATGCCGCCGATCGCGACCAGCGGCATCTCGCCCGCGATCTCACGTACTTGCCGCAACATTTCAAGGCCGACCACAGCATCGGCATCTTTTTTAGTTGCCGTCGAAAAAACCGGGCCAAACGCAATGTAATCGACGGGAAAGGCGACAGCCTCGCGGGCTTGCTCCAGTGTGTGGGTGGAGAAGCCGATCACCGCCTTGTCGCCCAATAAAAGCCTCGCGGCGGCCGGAGGCAGGTCGGTCTGGCCGAGATGAACTCCTTCCGCCCCGATCGCCAATGCGACATCGACTCGGTCGTTGACGATGAGCATCACGCCATTTTCGCGGCAGAGCCGGGCAGCGTTCTGAGCGTCCTCGAACCAGTCGAGCGGCGGCAAACTCTTCTCGCGAAGCTGCACGATCTTTGCTCCGCCGGCGATCAGACGCTTTACCTGTTCGGTATGAGAGATGCCTGAGATCGAGGCATCGGTGATCGGGTAGATTTTCGGTAATTTAAGGCGCAAAGTATTAAAGGAGGCTCTTCATCATCAGAAAACAGGCTTCGCCGTTGTTGTAATATTTGTTTATCCGCTGGACTATCATATAGCCGTTTCGATGATAAAGCTCTTGGGCGCCGGTATTGCCAACGCGAACTTCGAGAACGATAGTGCCGATCTCGCGGGAGCGGATGGCGTTCTCGAGATGTGAGAGCAATTTTTGCGCGAGTCCGCGGCGACGGTGTTCGGGTGCGACGCCGATCGTCGTCAGATGTGCCGAACCATTTTCGCTGACCATCACGAAGGCAAAAGCGACGAGTTCGCCGCCCGCCGCGACAACTCGATAACTGATCGTCTGCGGTTCGTTCAACAGGTAATCGAATGTGTGCTTTGTGTAATTGTCTCCTTTTCGAAAACAGCGAATATTAAGCCTCAAGACTTCCTTTAAGTGGTCGATCGTGAGCGGATGGATCGAATACGTCGTCGGTGCCGCCGGAACGATGATCTCCTCCGGCTCTTCGAAGACCGGCAAGGCGAAAAAATTCTTGATCCTAGCTAAAACGGCCATTGGTTTATAGTTGCGGAGTTACACAGCTACAGAGGTTTCGAGCAACCGAAGCTCCGTAATTTTGCACTCGCACCTTTGAAACATAATATATAGCGACTCGCTCCCCGCAATTCTTATATTATCAGCATACAGTCGCCGTAGCTGTAAAAGCGATACTTTTGGGCGACCGCGTGACGGTAGGCGTTCATAATGAGTTCGCGCCCGCCGAATGATGCTGTTAAAACCAGCAAAGAGCTCTGTGGAAGATGAAAATTGGTCAATAAGGCATCGATCGCGGCGAATTTATAACCCGGCGTGATGGTCAGATCAGCCAAAAAATTGCCGGCCTCGAACCTGCCGGTTTCGCGAATATTGCTTTCAAGAGCTCTGGTCGTTGTCGTGCCGATCGCGATCACGCGGCGATTTTCGCTTTTTGCCAGATTTAGAATGGCGGCGGTTTGATCGCTAATTTCATAGCGTTCGGCCGAGACCCGATGATCGGCGATGGCAGTAACGCGGACCGGCTCGAATGTTCCGTAGCCGACGTGTAGGGTGAGATAGCAGACCTCGGCTCCGGCTGCCTTGATCGCGTCAAAGGTGTTTTGAGTGAAATGCAGGCCCGCGGTCGGGGCGGCGATCGCTCCGCGCGTTTTTGCGTATACCGTCTGGTAGCGTTCGCGATCGGTATCGACCTTGGCGGTTTCGCGCTTGATGTAAGGCGGCAGCGGTGTCATTCCGATGTCATTAACGATCTCGAAAAAATCGCCGTCAGCCGTGAATCTTAACCGGATCTTACCGTCATCGAGCCTCTCGACCGACTCAGCGGAAAGCCGTTCGTCAAAAATGATCGTCTTTCCTGGTGCCAAACGCTTTGCCGGGCGGGCGAGGACGTCCCAACAGCCGTCGGCAGTCTCGTTGACGAGAAACGTTTCGACTTTCGCTCCGGTAGTTGTTTGTCCGATCAGACGGGCAGGGAAAACTTTTGTATCGTTCAGCACGACCAGGTCGCCGGGGCGGATGAACTGCGGCAGATCGATGAACGCTCGATCACTTATTTGCCCAGTTTCGCGATCAACGACCAGCATTCGTGAGGCGTCACGCGTGGCCATCGCAGTCTGAGCGATGAGGCCGTCAGGGAGTTCAAAATCAAGATCGGAGATCAGCATATGGTGTAAACAAAAGTGTCTCTTAACCAATAAAAAGGTTGTTACCGTGTCCGCATTAGACTATAATTCAATGCATAACCACAGCCTGAAGCTATTTTAAAGGCATCTAAACACGGGATAATTGTATCAATAAAAGTGTGATCGCTGGCCGTCTATTGGCAAGATGCTTTCGTAGAACGATTCAAAAGATCGGTTTTTAACAAGGAGAACTATTATGAAGAACAACAAGACCTTTTCGGCAATTTTAACAGGAGCATTTCTCGCTGTCGCGGCTATCGTGATGCCAATGTCGGCAAATGCACAGCTTCGATATCAAAACCAATATTCGAAAGCGCAGGTCGGGCAGATCATTTCGCGGCTCGAGTCGAGTAGCACGACGTTCAAATACGAATTTGACCGGGCGATGGACAACAGCAATCTGAACGGCACATCGACGGAAGACCGATACAATCGGGACGTAAGGAATTATGCTGATTCGCTGACCCGACTTCGCCGCGAATTCAACCGCAATAACTCTTGGTGGCAGGTTCGCAACGACGTCCAGAGCGTCGTTGGCCAGGCGACGACCGTCAACACCTGGATGAACAACCTCAACTTTCGACGTAATATCGAACGCCAGTGGAATGCAATGCGTAACGACGTAAATACGCTCGCCGACACCTTCGACCTGCAGGGTCTCGAAGGCGGCGGATGGAATGGCGGAAATAATGGTGGTGGTTGGAACGGCGGTAACAACGGCGGTAACAACGGCGGCGGCTGGAATGGTAATGGCCAGACGAGCGCTCCTCCGAGCTGGGCACGCGGCACGTTTTACGGCACAGCACCTGATGGTTCGCAGATCACGCTTACATTGGCGAACAACGGTCAGGTGACAGCACTGGTCAACGGCAGCCCGAGCTACGGAACCTATTTCCGAAACTCGATCAACATCAACGGTGCCAGCTCACGCGTTACGCGGGAGAACAACGGACTCCGCACGACCCGCATGGATAACGGTGAGGTCATCAATTATTACCGTAATGGCTTCGGCGATGGCAATAACGGCGGCAACGGCGGCGGATGGAATGGCGGCAATAACGGCAACCGTCCATCGAGTTGGGCAGTCGGTTCGTTCGTCGCTCAGAATCCGCAAAACGGCGGCACCATCTACCTCACCGTTTCTAATGACGGCCAGGTCACGGTGAACATGGACGGAAACATGTCATACGGCACACTTAGCGGAAATTCGTTAAGCATTAACGGAGCGACCGCAACCGTTTCTAGAAATGGCAACGGCATTCGGACAACCCGTAACGACAACGGCGAACGGATCAACTATCGTCGTCAGTAACCTGGTATAAACCAATAAAAACGGCGTGTCTGAGAATCAGGCACGCCGTTTTTTTGACTACTCAATAAACCCGAGGGCTCATTGATCGTTAGTATGTAATCACCTTAGTTAATTTTTTTATCATATTATCACCCCCTTCAAGGGTAAGTTTACAATTTCATTTACGAAAAAGCTACAACTTTTATTTGAGCTAATTCAAAAAATAAAATATTTTCCGGATCAAACTGTGCGATAGCGCACAGAACGAAGATCAGTCTCTCGATACAATTTACGCGATATCGCTCTTGGTGTTATCCTCATGCGCGTCATCTATTTTAGGGGACTCGTGAAAAGCATCAGGTGATCCAAGTGCAAACCCGTTCTGATCACACTGCATATTGCAGGCTTATTGGTTACTAATTCTCATTGTTTTTGTCGGAGACAAGTTGTATGCCCCGAGCCGCAGAAAAAGCCCCCGCCGCAGAGTTCTTAAACGCGTTGCAAATCTCAGAGACACGTTACCGTCGGTTGTTCGAAGCTGCTCAAGACGGGATTCTCATCCTTGACGCCGTCACCGGCAAGATAACCGACTCCAATCCGTTTATGACGGAACTTCTAAGTTATTCCCGTGAGGAGTTTGTCGGTAAAGAACTGTGGGAGATCGGGTTGCTCGCTGACGAGGAGGCCAGCAAAGCCGCATTCATTGAACTGCAGACGAATGGGTACATTCGTTACGAAGATCGGCCGCTCGACACGAAGAGTGGTCATCGACGTGATATCGAGTTTGTCAGCAACGTTTATCAAGAGGGTGATCGGAAGGTGATCCAGTGCAATATCCGCGACATCACGGCTCGCAGGGCCGCCGAAACGGAAATACTGTTTCTCAATACCCAACTCGAAAAGCGGGTTAAGGACAGGACAGCCCAACTCGAGCTCGCCAATAAGGAACTCGAGAGCTTTTCACATTCCGTTTCGCACGATCTGCGCGCTCCTTTGCGGCACATCAACGCATTTAGCCAGGCACTGTTAGAAGATTACGGCGACAAATTCGATGCGGAAGGCAGGGATTATTTACAGCAGCTGAAAATTGCAAGTCAGGAAATGGCCCAGTTGATCGACGATCTGCTGGATCTCGCGAAAGTGTCGCGACGCGAGATGCGGTGCGAAAGCGTCAACCTTTCCGACGTCGCTCAAGACATTCTCGACCGACTCCACAGAGACGAACCGGACCGGAAGGTGAAAGTCATCATTGAAAAAAACCTTCTGTCCAACGGAGACTATGGCTTGTTAAAAATAATGCTCACCAACCTGATCGGGAACGCGTGGAAATTTACATCCCGGCGTGAGGAGAGCGAGATCGAGTTTGGCCGCAGAACTACCGGCGAAGAAAACGTATTCTTCATTCGGGATAATGGTGCCGGGTTCGACATGGCTTACGTTGACAAGATCTTCGGCGTGTTTCAGCGATTGCATACTACCAAGGAATTTGAGGGTACCGGTATCGGTCTCGCGACGGTGCAGAGCATCATCAGCCGTCACCACGGTCGAATCTGGCCCGAGGGAGTTGTCGATGAAGGAGCGACTTTTTACTTTACGCTCAATAGCGAAAGTCAGAATTAACAAGAACCAGAACAATATGATATTACTAGTCGAAGATAACGCGAGGGACGAAGCATTAACCCTCCGGGCGCTTAAGAAAAATAATATCGCTAATGAGGTCGTCGTCGCCCGCGACGGAGTGGAAGCTCTGGACTTCGTGTTTTGCACCGGTAAATTCGCGGACAGGGTTCCCACGGAAAAGATTCGACTTGTCCTTCTCGACCTGAAATTGCCCAAGGTCGACGGGCTCCAGGTGCTGCAAAAGCTGCGGGATAATAAGCTCACAAAGCTTTTGCCGGTCGTGGTCTTTACGTCCTCTAACGAAGAAGAGGACGTGATCAAGAGCTACGCATTGGGAGCAAATAGCTATGTTCGCAAGCCCGTCGTGTTTGAGGAATTTCTAGAGGCGACAAAGAGTCTGGGATTATACTGGCTAGTCCTTAACGAAATGCCCGCATAATCAAGTCTCCCTACTATGAAGAAACTAAGAGTGTTGCACATCGAGGATTCGGAGCGTGATGCGAAGATAATCTCGGGCGCTCTTACATCGGATTTTGAGACTGTCTCAAAACGGGTAGAGAACGCCGAAGGAATGCAGGAAGCACTGGCGGAAAAAGTGTGGGATGTGATCCTTTGCGATTATACAATGCCGCGGTTCGACGCGCTTGCTGCCCTTAAACTACTTCAAAACACAGGAATTGATATTCCATTTATCGTTATTTCGGGCACGGTTGGTGAGGATATTGCTGTCCAAGCGATGATCGCGGGCGCACATGATTACCTGATGAAGGATAATCTGATGCGGCTCGTCCCGGCGATCGAACGCGAATTGAACGAAGCGACAAACCGCCGAATTGCTCGCGAGTCTAACGAAAAGCTGATCGCGATGAAAAACGATCTGCAGGCAGCTGTTACCGGTTACGAACGTGTGCTCGACAATTCGCTCGACGTTATCTGTTCGATGGACGAAGAAGGCCGCTTCGCCGCTGTCAGTAATGCATGCCGTGAGGTCTGGGGTTATGAGCCTCACGAGTTGATAGGCAAATTATATATGGACCTCGTCCACCCGGACGATCACGCGATCACGGAGGGGGCCGCGGCCTATGTAATCGGCGGCAATCCTGTGACGGGTTTTGAGAACCGCTACCTTCATAAGGACGGCCGAGTAATCTCTTTGATGTGGTCGGCAAAGTGGCTGGAATCCGAAAAGTCCATATTTGCCGTCGCTCGCGACATCACGGAGCGGAAGAAAAATGAGGAGGAACTTCGCCTCCTCGAGACCTGCGTTTCGCGGCTCAACGATATCGTGCTGATCACCGATGCGGAACCGATCGACGGCCCGGGCCCGCGGATCCGTTTTGTGAATGACGCCTTTGAGCGGCGCACCGGATTCTCGCGCGAAGAGGTGATCGGCAAGACGCCGAGGCTTTTGCAGGGACCGAAAACGCAACGAGATGCTCTGGACCGGATCCGCACCGCGCTCGAGGCCTGGCAACCGGTACGCGAGGAACTGATCAACTATACGAAGAGCGGCGAGGAGTTCTGGCTCGAACTCGACATCGTGCCGGTGGCGGACGAAAAAGGTTGGTTCACGCACTGGATCGCTATCGAGCGCGACATTACCGAGCGCAAACGCGATGAGTGGGAACGGACCCGATTGGCCGGTTTGCTCGAACAGAGCCTGAATGAGATCTACATTTTCTCCACCGAC
>JAYSZT010000218.1:0-3632 GCA_043737915.1 Acidobacteriota bacterium | reverse complement strand
GAAGACATATCTGCAGGAATATCGCGGAAAGAGTGCCTCGATCGACGATTTTGAAAAGCTCGGGTCGAAGGTTGCGGGCAATGATCTGCGGTATTTTTTCGCCCGCTGGGTCGAGAGCACGGGCGTGCCTGAGTTCGAGGCGGATTACCAGATACTGAGGACGCGTGGCGGCAAGTTCATCGCCCGCGGTACGGTCAAGCAAAATTACGACAACCTTCGCCTGCCGGTCGAGGTGCAACTTCGGAGTGAAGGCGAGGCCGGTTTGAAAACGGAGACCGTCCAGATCGAGGACGCCAGTGCTGATTTTAATATTGAGTCGACGGGCAAACCGCTGAGCGTGATCATCGATCCGAATTACAAACTGCTCCGCATCTCACCGGATCTGCGCGTTTCGTCCATCGCCCGCCGCGGCATCGAGCAGTTCAAGGAAGGCAATTATGTCGAGGCTCAGCAGCAGTTCGAGGCGGCACTCAAACTCGACCGCTCGAATTCGTGGATCTACTACCACCTCGGCCTGCTCTTTCTCGAACAGCGGAACTACGACCTCGCGATCGACAACTTCAAAGCGTCTCTCAGCGGCGATCTCAATCCGTCGTGGCTTTCGGTCTGGTCAAACATCAAAATGGGCAATGCCTACGACGGTAAAGGCGACCGCACCCGTGCCTCGGCCGCCTACGGACGTGCACAAAAGATCGGCGACAACTACGACAACGCCCAGGAAGCCGTCAAACGCTATCAAGGAACGCCGTACGATCCACGAGAAAAGACCGCGTCGAACGTTAAGTAAAAATAGATGCCGACGATCGTTCTTGAAACAATCATAAACGCTCCGGCCGAGGTCTGTTTCGATCTGATGCGTGATATTCGCATTCATACCGAGACGACTGCTCAAACCAACGAGAAAGCGGTCGGCGGAGTGACGGACGGCATGATCGGTATTGGACAAACCGTTAAGTTTGAAGGCACGCATTTTGGGATGCGGCAACGGTTGACGGTAAAGGTCACGGAGTTCGAGCGGCCACGGTTATTTGTGGACGAAATGATCGAGGGCAGGTTTCGTTTCTTCAAGCACGTTCACGAATTCGAGTCGAATCAAGACGGAACGCTGATGCGCGACACGCTGATCTGGACCTCGCCGCTTGGTTTATTAGGAAAGCTCGTCGATAAAATTCTGCTAGAGGGCCATCTTCGCAACCTGGTCACCAAGCGTAACGCCAAACTAAAAGAGATCGCCGAGAGTATGTGAAATTCGCGGCGATCCGAGAGATCGTTACTGCGATTGAAAGAAGAAAAGCGTTCTACTTTTTCTTTGAGACACAGGCGACGCACAATCCGCGGAGTGTTACTTCAAACGTTTCTATCGTCTGCTGGTCGGGCAGTGTGCAAATGCCCAGATCTGATATCAGGTCAAATCCGACGTCCTCCACCTTCCCGCAACTTCGGCATTGGAAATGATGGTGCTGCTCGATATTCGGGTCAAAACGGACGCAATTCCCGTCGAATCTTTCGGTCAGCAGTCCTTTGTCCCGCAGCCAGTGCAGAGTGTTATAAACTGTCGCCCGCGATGACATCGGAAATTTCTCATTGACATCGATGAACACTTCGTCCGCCGTTGGATGATTCTCCGCCGTTTCCAGGAATTCGATGATCGCCCGGCGTTGGGGCGTCATCTTCAAACCTTGCGTCCGGGCTAGGTCGACAACTCCCTGGAGATTTAATCGTTTCATCTAGATAAGATTACTTCTAAATAGGAAACCGGTCAATTAATTTCCCTTCCCCGCACGATGCCGCCCCGCCGTTATATAACTCCTGCTTTTACATAACTATTACGATTGAACGCAGCCCGACCTGTTAGTCTATAAATGTTAGATATTAGCTGGCTGATAAATTACTAATGCAAAATGTTTTGAGCTTTGAAAAGGTCCGACAAACGATAAACTGGCGAAACGTCATTATGGTGACGTCGTTTCACATTTTGGCGATACCTATTTTATGGACTTTTAGCTGGCAAAATCTGGCGGCTTTGCTGATCGGCAATTGGATCGTTGGTAGTCTCGGCGTCGGCCTTGGCTGGCACCGATTGCTGACGCATCGCAGTTTTAAGGCTCCGAAATGGCTCGAATACATACTTTCGACCTTCGCCACGATGTCGATGCAGGATCCGCCGGACAAATGGATCGCGACTCACCGCATGCATCACGCATTCACCGATACCGACAAGGATCCGCACTCGATCAGGCCGGGATTCTGGTGGGCACAGATCGGCTGGGTCGTTTGGGGAAAGGCTCAGGATCACGACGAAGCGACGCTGAAAAAATACGTTCCGGATCTATTAAGAGATAAAGGCCACGTCCTCATCTCACGTTTTTATCTGATCCCGATCGCGGTTTCGATCGTTGTATTATTTGCACTCGGTGGCTGGTCAATGGTTGTTTGGGGCTGCTTCGCCCGCGTCGTTTTTGGCTGGCACACGACTTGGTTCGTTAATTCTTTAGCACATATCTACGGTCAGCGACCGCATGATACAGGCGATATGTCGACTAACAATTGGTTCGTCGCGATCCTCACATTCGGCGAAGGCTGGCACAACAATCACCACATGTGGCCGACCTCGGCACGTCACGGCACCGAGTGGTACCAGTTCGACATGAACTGGATCGCGATCCGCATCTTCGAAAAATTCGGCTGGGCAAAAAACATTCGTCTTTTTGACACGGACAAGCCGCAAGTCGAATTAAAACAGGCCGCGTAAAGGTCCGGCGCAATTTATTAAGGGTTGCCTTTCACTTCGATCAAGTTTATAAACACATTATGAACTTTAGCAGATCGAGGTGACGGGCAATTTTTATTGCAAGCCGAAAAGCCTGCGAACGGATCGTTGATATAGCTGATCGCGGATGAAAGGTGCAAAAAGATGATAAAAACATACGCCGAATTTTGGGATTTTTACGTTGCCGAGCACAGCTTGCCGCTGACGCGTGCGCTTCATTTCGCGGGCACAACCCTTGGTTTAGCGTTGCTTATATTTTTTATAGTTCGCGGTCAGTGGTACTTTTTTCCGCTGTTTTTCGTCGTTGGTTATGCGTTCGCGTGGTTTGCTCATTTTGTGGTTGAGAAGAATAAACCCGCGAGCTTTAAGTACCCGTTCTGGTCGTTTATCAGTGATTTTAAGATGATCGGGTATATGCTAATCGGGCGAATGGGTGCCGAGGTCGAACGGGTTCGGGGTGAAAAGGGATTCGCCGCCGCAGTATCGCAGAAGGTTCATTTTTAGTTCGTTGTCGCGTAGAATTGAAAATTATGCTGTCCGGTGAACTCATAAACCTCAACTCAAACGCGCTCAATACGACGATCGAGTTTTTGACGGCAATGGTCACACCCGCGTTGTTGATCTCGGCGACGGGTTCGCTGGTCCTTTCGACATCGACACGCCTCGGACGCGTGGTCGATCGAGTGCGGCAACTCGAGGTTCGTTTGGGTGAACTCATCTATGTTGAGCATCGCGAAGAGATACCGCTCTATGACAAACGCGTCGAGGTCGTCGTCGATCTCCTGGATAAAGTGACGAGTCGGTCGCGTATTCTGCAGAAAGCTCTCGGCACTTTCTATTACGGGATCGGGGCTTTTGTTCT
>JAYSZT010000217.1:0-8409 GCA_043737915.1 Acidobacteriota bacterium | reverse complement strand
GCGTCGCTTGCTGCGGGTTTGCTCCGCCCGAAATGACACTCCAAGACTGGGCTATCGAATCGATCTTGCATTCCTCGTTTTCCGCCGAACCGAGCGGGGTACCGTCGTCAAAAAAGGCGCGACGAAACCAGTTTCCGTCCCAGGCATTTTTTTCGAGTGAACTTTTTAGATCGTGAATATGTTTGAGATATGCCTCCTCTCGACTTTTTTCGCCGCGTTCACCACAATGTGGTGTAAATTCCGTCAAAGTACTGATCAAAAACCATCCAACCCAAACACTTTCACCCTGTCCGCCGTTGCCGACGCTGCTCATCCCGTCATTCCAGTCACCTGATCCCATCAAGGGCAGCCCGCGTTCGCCGGTAGCGAGACTGCGGTCGATGGCGCGGGCGCAGTGTTCAAATATGCTCGCGGCTTTTACAGACGTTGTTGGCTGTGTGTAAGAATCGTCTTGTCCATCGACAAGCAGCGGAGCATCGACGAATGCTACCATTTCGTCCAGAACTGACTTGTCACCCGTTATTCCGACATAAAAGCTTGTAACAAACGGGAGCCACAGCAAGTCATCCGAAAAGCGCGTCCGAACTCCTCGTCCCGATGGCGGGTGCCACCAATGTTGTACATCACCTTCTCCGAACTGGTGGGCCGCAGCGGTCAGAATTTGCTCACGCGCTATCTCCGGCTTGGTGTACACTAGAGACATCACGTCCTGCAGTTGATCCCGAAAACCAAAAGCGCCACCCGATTGGTAAAATGCGGAGCGGGCCCATACGCGGCAGGCGAGTGATTGGTACAAAAGCCAACGGTTGACCATCGTGTCGAGTGAAGCATCCGGAGTTCGCACCTGGATCGCCCCGAGCAGATCGTCCCAATACGAAGTGACCTCGGCAAACGACTCTTTTACCGCGGAAACTTCGCGATACTTTGCAACTATTTTTTTCGTTTCTTCGACCGAATCGCATTCCCCGATCAAAAACGCTATCTCTATTGATTCGTCAGGCTCGAGATCGACGAAGGTCTGGATTGCGGCACAGGGATCGAGGCCCGCACCGGTCCGGCCTGACAATTTTTCGCGGCCTAACGCGGCCGGCTTTTTCAGAGTTCCGTTCCGGCCGATAAATTCCTTTCGGTCGCAGGTTAGCGAACGGATGTCGGCGCTACTTGCGACGAATGCGATGCGTCCGGCAAACTCATTATTGTACGGGTTGCGTGCCCGGATGTAGCTCCTTGAATCGTCTGTTTCAGTGATAACGAATGGCGCGGTTTGGCTCCGGTCAAATCCCAGGACAAGTTCGCTGTAGCTCGTTATCGAGAGCCTTCGCTTACGGCCGGTTCGATTGTGCAGATGTAAGAGCGAGATCTTGACAGGTTCGTCTAGCGGAACAAACTGAAGCAATTCCTGGTAGGTTCCATGGCTAAGATGTTCAAAGATCGAATAGCCTTGCCCGTGTTTGATCGTGTAAGGTTCGGCTTCGCGAATCGGGACGGCCGTGGGCGTCCAAACGGAACCGGATTCTTCGTCTCGTATATAAATGACTTCTCCAGGCGGATCGCTGACGGCGTCGTTTGACCATGGCGTGAGACGGTTTTCGCGGCTGTTGACCGACCATGTAAATCCCGCACCGGTTTCCGAGACCTGAAAGCCAAACGCCTTCTCATTTGCGATAACATTCAACCACGGAGCAGGCGTCCATTGTCCTTCGCCCAAAACTGTGACGTACTCTTTCCCGGAATTTCCAAATCCACCGAGCCCATTAAAAAAGGCTAGGTCCGGCTGCGGAGTCGAGGGTTCGGGGTAAGGCCGATTTGGACTTTTCCCAACGAAAGGCCTTGGCAATGACGTCTCGACCGTCTTACGTAAAAGTTCATCTTCCAGACCACCGCGTTCGCCAACGATAACAACACGTGCAACAGTGTGGAGAAGTATACGATCTGCTTCCGGTATCTGATCGGCTCGTCTTAGAAAGATTCCGCCATTGGTATCCAGCAGACTCGCTTCGCCGCTTGTGCGGACAATTCTTGTCAGTTCGTCCTGCAACGACTGCATGTACCCCGGCGGATTGTCGTTTAAGACGACCAGATCAAAGATCAGGCCTTTGAGCCGCAGATATTCGTGAGCGTTCAACATCTGACGTGCGAGCGGCACGTCTTCCGCACGGTTGATTCTAACAAGTACGATCGGCAGATCGCCGCCAATACCGTAGGGCCAAAGGTCGGATTGTGCTCTCGTATTTAGCTGCAAGACTCCCGGACGAGCTCGTAGGCTAAGGTCGGCGTAAAGTATATGCGCTGCGAGCCGCTGGAATAAATATGCATTCTCAGGTTCGATGTTCAGATGGCGCATTTCAACCTGAGACCGGGTCCACGCAAGGGCCGCTTCGCGTAGAAAGATGCTTGCGTCATGATATTTATCCGCGAGCCTTAATGCCTCTTCATGAGAGTCCGCAACCGCTGTCGAGAACGTGATACATGCCGTCTCATGCGCCTCGATGCGGACGCAGCATCGCAGTGAGAAGATCGGATCGAGCACCGCTCCCACCGTATTTGAAAGTGGCCGGTCGTCCATGATGGCACTCGGTCCCCCAACATCGTGTCCCCGCCCTAAATACCTTGCACGATCGGTTTCATACTGTACTGCACCGACTGCTTCTCCCTCAATTGCGATAGTATGGATTGCCCAAATAGGTTCGTCGCTTTCTCCTCTCGGACGGCGTTTGGCGATCAAAGCATTTTCGACCTGGATAAATTCGGTTTCAATAGAGAGATTGCTAAATGCCGGATGTGCAGCATCGGCCTTTGGCGGAGCCAAGACGATCTCAGCGTAACTGGTCACCTCGATCTCTCTCGCTTTTGACGAATTATTAGTGATCGATATACGGCGGACTTCGGCATTGTCTTCGGGCGACACAATTATTTCTGTCCGCGTTTCGGTAGTCCCGTCGCGGCGTTTGAACACCGCTTTGTCCTCCGAAAATGCAACTTCGTAAAAATCAGCCCTTCGTCCTATTGGCTGATAGCCGCTCGACCAAACCTCACCGCTGCCCACATCGCGTAAATAAATGAAGCTTCCCCATGCATCCCGAGTTGTATCCGCGCGCCAGCGCGTTACGGCAATGTCTTTGTGCATTGAATAGCCGGCACCTGACGTGGTCACCAGCACTGAATATGCACCGTTAGACAGGAGTTGTACCCGCGGCGTAGGCGTATTGGGCGTATTGAAAATCCTCGTTACCCGCCCCGAAAGTTGCCGCACGGACCGGCTCGTTAAAACTTCCTCGGCACGCGGATGAGATGCCGGTGCACTCTGAGGGATTCTTTCCTGAAGCAGCAATTCGGTGGATCGAACGAGCGGCTCAGAGTGGAACCGTTTCTGCATAATACCCGCGTTCACCAAATTATTAAGTGCGACGAGGATCATCCCCTGATGATGAGCCATGTAGGCCCGGATGATCGAGAATGTTTGATCAAGCGGCAGACGTTCCGCGGTGTAGTCGATTGACTCGTAAAAACCGAACCGGGCGAGCATCCCCTCATCCGCTAAACGGCGGAAATTTGTCATTGCGGCCTGCGGGAAGATCGGTGCGGCCAGCGCAGTCGCATACGGAGCAACCACCAAGTCTTCGCTCAAACCCCGTTTTAAGCCGAGTCCGGGAACTCCAAATGCCTGATATTGATAGTTTAGCTGTAGATCACGAGCGTTAAAGGCACACTCGGAGATACCCCACGGAACATTGTTCTTTGCCCCGTAGTCGATGTGCCTTTTAACGATCGCCTTGTAGGTTTGACTGAGAAGTGTTTGTTCGTAGTCGAGCATGACAAGGATCGGCATCAGGTATTCGAACATTGTCCCGGTCCAAGAGACCAGAGCCCGGCTTGAATCTACGGGTGTAAGAGATCGTCCCAGCCTAAACCAATGTTCCTGCCCGATCTCGTCCTTGGCAATGGCGACAAAACTGGCCAAACGAGATTCGGAAGCCAGCAGATCGTAAAAAGAATTGTCACGCTTTCCCGTGTCTACGTTGTAACCGATAACAAAAACCTTGCGTTCCTCGTCGAGTAAAAAATGAAAGTTCATTTCATCGACGATTTCTGCGCTCTGCAGGGCAAAGGAGTTCAAATTTGCAACGGTTCTAACGGCGGCCTGCTCAGCCTGTTCTACCTTCGCAGTCAGTATTTTGAGAGCGTTAACTGCCGCAGTCGAATCCAACTCATTCATTTGAGATCGCTCGATCTCTGCATTAATGCCCGAAAGCCGAAGTAAGAGGGCCTCGTATAACTCTGTAAGTTGGGATATTGAAGGGAATAGATTTAGCAGATCCATTATCTCCCGCCATTCACTCTGGATCGCGGGAAAGTCGCGGCTAATAATTTCGGACAAAAGAGAAAAGTCCTTCTCCTGCCATGGGATAAATGTTTTAACGTCACGGAGAAACGTCTGAGCTTGATGCGACAGATCTGCCGACCAAAATCCCAGCTCTTTAAAATGTTCAGTACCGTGTTCCAGCGTCAGTGCTCCGGTGATGTCCCTGATTATTTCGATATGGGAAAGTAGCGTTTCAAGCAAGGTGACCCAGGCATCGGCTGTTTCACTTGGTTGATGCCCTAATAGTTGCAAACAGAAATCAATCTCGGAATGAAGCTGTTTGATCGTCACGCCTTCTGTTCGCCGACGAGTGACATTCATGTGAGTTGCTTCCTCACGCATCATTTCGAGCGAATCGGTCAGCCCTTCCATTATATGCGAATCCAACAACTTTCGGTTCGCGATCTCTGTAACGGACTGTTTCAACGCCAGTAAGTGTCCGGCAAGATTCCCGCTGTCAACACTTGAAACATAACGCGGTGAAAGCGGTGCGAGCGTTTCAGTGTCGTACCAGTTCAAATAATGACCGTTGAATTTTTCAAGTTTTTCGAGCGTGGCAAACGTAAACCCGAGTCTTTCGGATAACTCAAGTGTTCCTATGTAACCAAAATCATGCGCAGAAATCGTCGATAACAGCAATAGGCCAATATTTGTCGGCGAAGTCCGATGAGCGATCTTTGGTTGCGGGTCTTCCTGATAATTGTCGGGTGGCAACCAATTCGAGTCATCACCGACAAAGGTTTCGAAAAACCTCCATGTGCGCCGGGCGATCATCCGGGCCATTTTTATATCGGTACTGCTTAGCGGTATCTGGATACTTGGCGGCCGAAGGCTTATCCGGTAAGCAATGAAAGGAGAAAGTATCCAGATAAGCAAAAATGGGACTGCGATCAATAGCCCCATCGGACGAAACCAGATTACGAGCGTCAGGCTGAGCACGGACAAAAGAATCGCGACTCCCATCAATCGCAGATAAGACCGTTGGTCATGCGAGGCGTCTCTTTCGCTTTGGGCGGCCGTTTTCCATTCGAGCAAGTTCCTATGCGAGATAAATTCTCGGTAAAGTGTTCGAATGACAGCATCAGTGTTTGAGTATGCCTGGTACGCCAGCACAGCGATGGCGATAAATACTTGCCACGTGTTGGTCTTGACATCACCCAAAACACTCCAAAAATGGCTTGTCCACGGAATACCGCGCGGATGCGTCAATACATTGGTTTGCAAATGGGCGTAGACCGGAAAGGCTAATACAAATACGATGAAAAGGGACCACATCAGCGGTGATCCGGGTATGATGGTCCATGCTACCAAGAGCCATAGAAAGATTGCCGGTGCAACCAGACTGCGGCGTAGATTATCTAGTATCTTCCAACGTGAGATGAGAGGTAGCTCATTTCGTACTTTTTTGTTTTTGTCGTTCCTGATCCACGGTAGGATCCAGCCGGCTATCTGCCAATCGCCCCGAACCCATCGATGCGAACGCATCGCGAAAGTATCAAAATTTGTCGGAAAATCGTCTAGCAGTTCAATATCAGTTACCAAGCCGCAGCGGGCATATAGACCTTCGAATAGGTCGTGGCTAAGAATAGAATTTTCGGGTACCCGGTTTTTCAGCGATGCCGCGAAGGCGTCAACATCGTAAAGCCCTTTCCCAGTGAAGCTTCCCTCGCCAAACAGGTCTTGGTAGAGGTCGGATGAGGCGGTGGTGTATGGGTCGATACCGGTATTACCGGAAAAGATCCGCGCAAAATAAGACTGGGATGCGCTTGTGAGAGAGATACTGATCCGCGGTTGTAGAATGCCGTAACCTTTGGTGATACGTTGCAACTTTTCGTCGAAATGCGGGTGATTGAGCGGGTGGGTCGCAATTCCGATCAGTTTTCGGGCCGAATCACGAGGCAACTGCGTGTCCGAGTCTAGGGTGATGACGTACTTGGTCTGCTTCAGGAATTCGTCGTCAGCCGTGATGTCTGTAAAGCTTGTATTTTGGTCACCACGCAGTAGTCCACTAAATTCTTCCAGTTTTCCGCGCTTGCGTTCCCATCCCATCCAGCTTTGTTCACGATCATTCCATTGGCGGCGGCGATGGAAGAGATGGAATTTTTGACCAGATGCCAGTCTATATTTTCGATTTAATTCCGCGACCCCGTAACGGGCCGCAGTTAAAACTGCTTCATCTCCAGCCAATTCTTTGCTCGGAGCGTCCGCAAAATCACTGAGCAAAGCGAAATAAAGGCTGTCATCTTGATTGGCAAGGCTGTAAACCTCAAGCTTTTCGAGCAGATCCGAAACGACCGATTCGCTTGTCAATAGAGTAGGTATAACAACAAAGGTTTGGGCGTTCGCCGGGATTGCAACGGACGTATCGATTTGCGGCAGAACACGTGGTGGGACCAGCAATGCAAAATCCCAGTTCAGAATGTTTAACGCCAGCTCGCTCGCCGGGATCAGTGACATCAGACCAAAGATCACCAATAGCGGCAAGCTAGCTCCAAAATACGCCACGGTAATAACGAGCAAAGTGACTATTAAACTCGTCAGGAACACTGCCGATCCGAGATAGGACGCAGCGGGATACTTGAGGATCGAGGAAACGATCATTTCTGACAATTGAGAACGGTAGGCGAACTCCTTTTCGACATCCTTGACGCCTTTATCTATAAGGTAATAACCGATATGAGATTGCCGCGGATCCGCGACATCGTTTTGCTGTGCTGCGGCAGCAAATTCGATAACCTTGCTCGCTACTTTTAGTTCATCTGTTTTTGTACGTCTCGCGATCCGCTCGATCACTTCGCGATAGCGGTTGCGCGTGGCGAAATTCATTTCCGCATAGACCTCCGCGGGATCGGTCTTCAAGAGAGGATCTATCAAACTTACACTCTCAAAAAAAGTTCGCCAGTCGATCGTCGAGAGCAGACGCATGGTCGTAATAATATTTCCGACGGTAACCTGTGTCGTGGCCTGTCGCTGAAATTCCGAGTCAACGATCTGCTCAATATTCGAATCCTCAGTACTTACTCGTTTTACCAACCAATCGTACGCCGGTGCCATCGAAAGGTCCTGGTCGCGCAATTGTCGGGTAAACTGCTCCACAAAGGCACTTCCAAAAGTCTTTCGCTTGCCTAAGCGTCTTACGGCAAGTGGCAACACTTCGGACGGTTGCTTGTTTGCCAAATCCAAAAGCTCATCGGCGAGATTGTCAGCTTCCTCGCGTTCTCCGCGCGCAACAACGATGAGCTGGGCCAAACGACGCAGGTTTTCTACTAACGAAAAGCGGAGAGTAATTGCGACCGCCCACAATTCACCGATGGTCAGTGGAGTGACCGCCTGATAAGCCCGAAGGAATCTTTCAAGCGTGTCAACCTCAAGGCGGCTGTCAGTGTGGGCAATGATCGACATCGCGATCGCGTAAATGCGAGGAAACCCGGCGAACTGACCTTCGACGAGTTTAGGCAGCTCACGATAATAACTTGCTGGGAGATCCTCATGGATTTCTCGCAGTTGTTCCTCGACGATATGAAAGTTGTCTACTAGCCATTCCGCCGCCTGAGATACGGATCGATCATCACGAATGGCGTTCGTTAAAGAATAGTAGGAAGCAACTAAAACCTCACGATTATCTTCAAGTCTTGGGCGTAATTTCTGAAATCGTTTTGGGTAGTCAACGGTTTGATGCTCACCCGCAAGTATTGCCGCAAACTGCTCCAGCCTTTCGACGCTATAGAGTTCGCCTCGAATCGGATCATTATTCTCACTGTGACTGAAAATGCCCTTAAAGAGATCGGACTTTGGAAAAGATAGTTTTGCCATTTCATTCAATCGGATACTGGATACTACTTTCCCCTTTTTCAACCCTTTCCCGCCCTTAGGGTTTAAACAAATCGGCAAAAAACGGGTGGTTCAAGGCATTACCCTAAACCACCCGACGAGGCAGCGTTACCTGCTAATTAAGAGCGGCAATCGCCGCTTTCCCTTGAAAAAACAAAGCCTCCCTCAACTTGACCGTGGAGACTTTGGGCGTCAACGATAGTTAACCAACTATT
>JAYSZT010000216.1:0-8437 GCA_043737915.1 Acidobacteriota bacterium | reverse complement strand
AGTACGGGAACCTCGCGTCTCATTCTGACCTCCAAAGGAAACTAATCGACGATCGCTCCGTAGATCATAGTGCGGAGCTTTTCCTGATCGTCGATATTCGGGGCCGGAATCAGCTGCGTAAAATAGACAACGACGAGTTGTTCTTTCGGGTCCACCCAATACGCCGAGTGATATGCCCCGCCCCAGCTGAATTCACCGACCGATGCAGGTTTGCCATAGGCACCGACGTCTTTGACGAGCCCAAACCCAAGCCCAAAACCCTTACCGGCATCCCAGAATGCGATCCCATTTAGTTTATCCGCTGTCATCAGCTCGACTGATTTACGGCTGAGAATTCGCTTGCCGCCGAGAGTCCCGCCATTGGCAAGCATCTGCAGAAATCGCGAATAATCGCGTGCGGTCGAGAGCAATCCGGCTCCGCCTGAAAAGCTCTTTCGAGGTCCGACCAAATACGCACCTTGTCCAACGCCGACGCCGGGATCGGGAGATCGCTCCGCCTTGCCGTCTTTCAGTGAATACACCGCGGAAAACCGGCCTGCTTTATTCGACGGCAGGTAAAAGCTCGTATCTCGCATATCGAGCGGTTCGGTAATGCGACTCGCGATAAATTGGTCTAGCGGTATTCCCGAAACCTTTTCGATCAATGCTCCGAGAATGTCGGTCGAATAGCCGTAAATGAATTTCTCGCCCGGTTGAGCGTCCATTGGTAGAACTGCGATCCGTTTGACCGTCTCGCCGATCGGCTCATCTCGGTCCGCGAAATACCAACCGGTGATCTTTGCGGCTTGCCACTTGTCCCTAGCCGGGCCGTTACCGTAGCTGATACCGGCCGTATGTGACAGCAGATCGCTGATCGTGATGGGCCGCTTGGCTTTAACGATGTCGTAACCGCCGCCGTCTTTGGGAACTGCAACCGTCGTATTTGCAAACTCCGGCAGATATTTACCGACCGGATCGCCGATCAGCAGCTTGCCTTCTTCCTGCAATATCATCACGCCGACGCTAGTCAGAGCCTTACTCTGCGAAGCGATGCGAAAGATCGTGTCGTCTTTCATCGGCGAATTTGCCTCGCGGTCGCGGTAGCCAAAAGAATGAACATACGCCATCTTTCCTCGACGAAGGACTATCGCAACCCCGCCCGAAAGTTGGTTTTCTTTCACGTAGTTATCTAATGTATCGGACATAGTTTTCAGTCTCTGCGACGACATTCCGACATCTTCGGGTTTTGCGGTAGGTATCTCCTGCCCGATGGCGGATAGAGTAATTACAAAGAAGACGATGAGGAAAAATAAATGAGTTCGACGAGTAAATAGATTCATATTTATTAGCCTTCAAAACGACGACAATACAGTTAACCGCCGACGAAAACGAGTGTGCCGATCAGGGCGATCAACGCCGGCACGGCTTGAGTGATCAGTATGGAACTCTTCGCCGTAGCTCCGCCGAAGATCCCGGCGATAACGACACACGTTAAGAAAAATACCTTGAGTTCAAATCTGTCCGATGCAACTGCCCAAATAAGGCCGACTGCAAGAAAGCCATTGTACAGGCCTTGATTTGCTGCAAGCGTAGCGGAGGAAGCGGAAACTTCCGGAGTCATCCCGAAGATCTTTTGCCCGACCGGGTGATTCCAAAAGAACATTTCAAGAATGAGAATACCAATATGCTCGATCGCTACGACCGCAGTTAGCAATGTGATAGCAATCTTCATGTCTAGGGCGCCAGATAAAATACAACACGATGTTCGGTGAAAACGGATATTTCGTCAAGCAACCTAAGCTATTTTGAGTAAATAGATCAAGTTCGATAGAACGCCAGCCGGTTGGTCCAAGTCGTAGTAATCTTACAAAAATGTCGGAAAAAATATTTGTTTGGAAGCGATGGAGGATTAGCTTTAAACATCTCGATGCGTGATGTAGACTTTCGTTTTTGAAAGTTGAGAAGCTTTAACTCATCTGACGCACCTATACTAAATCGCTTATTTTAGGAGAAATAATGAACGCCAAGAATGTTTTGACCTACGCCGCCGATCAGGAAGCACGATTCGTTTCCGTTCGGTTCACCGATCTTATCGGATCGTGGCATCACCTGACGTTTCCGATCGGAATGTTGTCGGAAGACAGCTTTGAAGACGGATTCGGGTTCGATGCGTCCAGCCTTCGCGGTTGGGCGGCGATCCACGAATCGGACATGCTGCTCGTGCCCGATCCGACCCGTTTTTGGATCGATCCGTTTACCGAAGATACAACTCTCTGCCTGATCGCGAACGCTGTCGATCCGATAACCAAAGAAGGTTACTGGCTCGATCCGCGAAGCGTTGCTCAGCGAGCTGAGAGCTATTTGAAATTCACCGGTATCGCCGACACGATCAACGTCGGGCCGGAAGCCGAGTTCTTCATTTTTGACGAGGTCAATTATCACAACAATCAGAATTCGGCCGGTTTCTCTGTGAACTCGGACGAAGGCCATTGGAATTCCGGACGTGTCGGCACGCCTGAGAATCCGAACAACGGCTATCACATCCGCCCGAAGGAAGGCTACGTGCCGGTCGCGCCTCTCGACACGTTGATCGACATCCGAAATACGATCTCATCTATTCTCGGCGATGTCGGGATCAACGTTGAGTGTCACCACCATGAGGTCGCAACCGCTGGGCAATGCGAGATCGATTTTAGGTTTGCTAACCTTTTGCAAACCGCCGACAGCCTGCAGGTATTCAAATACGTTGTAAAAAATACAGCTCACGCGGCCGGTAAATCTGCGACCTTTATGCCGAAGCCGATCTACGGAGATAACGGCTCAGGAATGCACTGCCATCAGTCGCTATGGAAAGACGGCGAACCGCTTTTCGCAGGCGATCAGTATGCGGGACTTTCAGAAATGGCCAAATTCTACATCGGCGGTCTGCTCAAGCACGCTCCGGCGTTGGTCGGATTTGCCGCACCGACGACGAATAGTTACAAGCGTTTGGTTCCGGGATTTGAAGCTCCGGTGAATCTTGCTTACTCGGCACGAAATCGTTCGGCCGCAGTTAGAATACCGATGTTTTCATCTTCGCCGAAAGCGAAACGGCTTGAGTTTCGTCCCCCCGATCCGTCGTGCAATCCGTATCTGACGTTCGCGGCGCTGTTAATGGCTGGCCTCGACGGTATTCAAAACAGGATCGATCCAGGCGAACCGCTCGACAAGGACATTTACGATCTGCCGCCGGAGGAACTCGCGAATGTTCCGTCGCTTCCGGGTAGTTTGGATGAGGCTCTCGATGCACTCGAGAAGGATCACGAATTCCTGCTTAAGGGCGACGTATTTACAGAGTCATTGATCGAACGTTGGATCAAGTACAAGCGTGAGAACGAGATCACTCCGCTTCGTCTGCGTCCACATCCGTTAGAATTCTCGATGTACTACGACATCTAGGAACGAGTAGAAAAAGGGGAAAAGGGGAAAAGCAGAGACGTTGGTCTTACTTTTCCCTTTTTCGCGTTTTCACTTTACCCTTATACCTTAATTATGGAAGTTAAAACGGTCGTGTTGGAGGGCAAAGTTGTCCGTCTCGAACCGATGAGTCTTGATCACCTTGATGGACTTTGTGAGGTCGGACTTGATGAGTCGCTTTGGACGCTGATACCAACGAAAGTTGCTTCGCGCGAAGATATGTTTGCGTATATCGAGTCTGCTCTCGCAGATCGCGATCGTGGAGTTGCACTGCCGTTCGTCACGATAGAGAAAGATACGGGAAAGGTGATCGGATCGACCAGATTCGGAAATATATACATCGCACATCTGCGAACGGAGATCGGCTGGACGTGGATCGCACCGGCGTGGCAGCGTTCTCGGGTAAATACGGAAGCAAAATTACTAATGCTCACCCACGCTTTCGAGACGTGGGGTTGTATTCGGGTGGAATTCAAAACCGATTCGCTCAACCAAAGCTCGCATAGAGCAATTCAACGCATCGGTGCTACGGAAGAGGGAGTTTTCCGAAATCATATGATCACCTTATCGGGGCGTTTTCGTCATTCAGTTTATTTCAGTATCATTGAGGCAGAGTGGGAATCGGTCAGAACGCTCCTCAGATCGAAATTAGATCTATGAAGAAAATATATTTAGTTGCTTCGTTATTTGTCGCTGTTGTTTCTTTGGGCTGTTCGTCGTCGAGTGAGACGAAATCTAACGTAAAGGTTGGGAATTCACTTCCGGTGAATACTTCAAATACGAACACGCTGGTCATCGGAGATAATTCGACTGTTGCTCCGACGCCGGGAACTATCGATCAGATACCGGCAGTTGAGATGCCCGAGGGAACTAACGCAAACACAGTAAAAATGAACCGTGATCGCAAGATGGTCGACGTGCCCGGCGGAATTCCGAAATCAATGAGTGTCCCAGCGGGTGAGAATTCAGAGATGATGTCGACGATGGACAAACAGGGGAATTTCATCGAGACACGTATATTTAAAGGCCATCCGAGGCTTGAAAAGGTCGAACGGACGTTCCTTGACCCAAAGAATTCTACAATTAAGATCTACCTTAAGGGCGGAAAAGTCGTGACCGTCTCGGGCAATGAAATCAAAGATCTTTCGGCGGCGTCGTCCATCACTTTTCTCGAACGGGCGGGGATCAAAGCTCCGGTAATTCCGGATTCCGGAAAAGGTACGAAGACAAACTGACGAACGGTGTCAAAGCTGCGAAGTAATTTATGAAAATGTTGTATAATTCGCGTTTGTTATGGAACATTTAAGAATAATTTGCCCGTGTTGCGAAACCGATCTGACGGTCGACGCCCAGACCGGTGCCATCATTGCTCATGAGCAAAAGAAGAAGGTGACCGGTTCATTCGAAGATCTCAAGGGCGAGTTGAATAAGCAAAAAAACCTGAGGGAACAGATCTTCGCACAGGAAATGTCTTCAATGAAAGACCGGGAACGCCTACTCGAAGAAAAGTTTCAGCAAGCACTAAAACGGGCTGATAAGACCTCCGATGTTCCTTTTCGTAATCCACTCGATATGGACTAAACGGATCTGATGATCCGTGATCTCTGATGACTCAAAGCTCAACAGCGAACAAACCAGACCTGCAACCGAAGGACCGCATCTTGGTCGCTCTCGACGTGCCAACTGCTGACAAAGCATTGCAGATCGTCGGGGAAATAGGCGATTCGGTTGGCGGATACAAGATCGGCTTGCAGCTTTTTGTTGCTGCGGGACCGGCGTTTGTCAGTAAATTGGTGGCGTCGGGACATAAGGTCTTTCTTGACCTCAAGTTTCACGATATTCCTAATACGGCCGCGATGGCGGCGGTCGAGGCTGCCAGACTCGGCGTGTGGATGTTTAACGTACACGCAATCGGCGGCAGGGAAATGATGGTCCACTGTGTTGACGAAGTTCGCACAGCTTGCGAACGAGAAGGATTGATGTCGCCGAAGCTGATAGCGGTGACGGTTCTGACGAGTTCCGACACCAACTCTCTAAACGAAACGGGCATCGAATCGCCGGTCGAGGAGCAGGTCGTCCGAATGGCAGGGTTGACTAACGACTGTGGACTCGATGGAGTCGTCGCTTCGCCGGCGGAGGTCGCGGCGATCCGTCAGGCAGTGAGAAATAAGGATTTTCTTATCGTAACGCCGGGTATCAGGCCTATTTCTGCAACGAAAGACGATCAGAAGCGTGTAACTACCTTTGGTCAGGCGATCACGAACGGATCGGATTATGTGGTGATCGGCCGTCCGATAACCGGTTCGACTAACAGACTCGAAGCGGTCGCAAATATTCTAGCGGAGATCGAAAACTAACCAGATGACTGTCCGACGACACATATTTTTCCCCCTCGTGCTCTTATTCGCTATCTCTGTGTGTGTTCTCAGTCAGGCAACCGCGACTACACCGACGGCTTTTCGGCCGGGGGAACGGCTTTCGTATAACGTTTCATTTGAGAAATTTAATAACGTAGCTTTCTTCGAGACGGTCGTGGTTTCGACCGGTAAGCTCTCGGGTCGAGATGTCGTTGAGGTTCAGGCGAAAGTTAAGACATTCGACATTGTCAGTGCCGCTTTTGTACTGATCGACGAATCTCGGATCGTCTTCGCCGCACCCGAAAATGGCTTGCCGCTGTTTATCAATCGATCGATCAATTCCGGTGCAGTGCCTAAGGAAACGGCTCAGAATTTTCTCGTTAACCCGACATCAAATTACGACCTGCTCACACTCATTTTCAAGGCTCGAGAGGCAGGCGGGACGGGAACATTCCCATTTAGCGAGAATGGCGAATCGTATGTCGCGACGTTTGCGAGTGCATCGAGTGAAAAGGTAAAGACAGCCGTGGGCGATTTCGAAACTACTATCTACGCTGTCCAAAGCACCTATCTGGACGGGTTCGGTATTAAAGAGTTTAAGATCAATTTCAGTGCAGACGAATACCGCGTGCCGGTACTGATCAGGTTTCGCACGGATAAAGGAGCGTTCGTCGCGAATCTCGCGGGTATGACTTTCGACGAGGTCAAACCGGTTTCCGGCCCGACGCCAACGCCATTGCCGACGCCGCGTCCGTCTGCGACGCCAAAGCCGTCGACGACGCCCGAGGCTTATGTAGACAACATGCCGCTGCTCAAGGAACTGATCTTTGAACTCGGCGAGAAGCTCGAATACAAGGTGACCTCCGCCGGGCGACCGGTTGCAAACCTAATGTTGTTGGCGAAAGAACGTAAACAGGTGCAGGGAATTGACACGCTCTTACTGACGGCGACGGTGAATGGGATCGATCAGCAGAACCGAACGTTTGTTTTAGGCGACTCTATGACGGCCAGAGTTAATCCGGATACGCTCGCACCGAGAACGTTCGATATGAATTTTGGCGGACAGCTTGCGCCATTTAGTCAGGCGATCTCCATAGATCCAATCACGGGCGTGATCTCATTCGGAGCGAACCGCGTCGAGGCACCGGTCGGCACGCACACGCTGTTGTCGCTGATATATGGTCTTCGTTCCTTTAACTTGAAACCCAGCAAAGATCTAAGCAATCCGGTAAACGACACTCGGGTTGCCGTTTTCTGGAACGACAAGCCGTACATTTTCGTCCTTCGCCCGTCGAATGCCGACACGATCACGCTCAACGGTGAAAGGGTTGGGGCTCAAATGATCTCGATCACTACGCGAAATCCGCAACTCGATGCCTTGGCGATTAAAGTTTGGCTTTCCACGGACGAAACCCGCGTGCCGCTAAGGTTTTCGGTCGGGATATTTCAAGCTGATCTGGTTTCGTCCTCAAACATTCTCAGACCATAAAATTGCGTTCAAAAAAATATTTGCGAACACCGTACTATTGCAATTGAAATTTACTTTCAATTAGACTACACTCGTCTACGGTATAGGTGTTTATGAATATGAAAGCTAACGGTTCACTCACAGATCTTCCAATTGGCAGCGAGGCACGAGTTATTTCCGTTAATGGCCGCAGCGATATTTCGCGGCGGATAATGGAAATGGGCGTCATCCCGGGCGTGACGGTTAGCGTTGTCAAAGCTGCTCCTTTCGGTGACCCGATCGAGGTTCGTGTTCGCGGTTATAGTCTGGCGATGCGAAGGACGGAGGCGGACGCGATAGAGGTAGGTCTCTAGACGCACCCTGTCTTTTAGATGGACGGAACCGGACAAAACTCTCAACTCACGATCGCCCTCGCCGGTAACCCAAATGCCGGTAAGACGACTCTCTTTAACTCCTTAACAGGCCTCAAACAAAAAGTAGCAAATTATCCCGGTGTCACGGTCGAACGCAAAGAAGGCGTCTGGAAACTGGGCGAAAGGTCAGTGAATCTGATCGATCTTCCCGGCCTTTATAGTCTTGACGCGACCTCGCTCGACGAACAGATAGCCCGCGACATCATCACCGGGCGCCAAACCGGCGTTCCGAAACCGGATGCGATCGTCGCGGTCGTCGATGCTACAAATCTCGAACGCAATCTCTATCTCGTCACGCAGATCCTCGAATACGGTGTTCCTGTTGTGATCGCTCTGACGATGATCGACGTGTACGAAAAGCAGGAGCACGAGATCGACGTCGAAATGCTTTCGGTCCTGCTCAAGACGCCGGTGATCGCGATCAACGCAAAGACGGGACGCGGACAAGAGGAGCTGGCGGCAAAGCTAGCAGCGGTCATCGAAACCAAGCCCGACATGCCTGATATTTTTGGCGAGGTGCAGGATGCTGATGGAGATAACGTAAAAATTTTCGCCCGCTATAATTTCATTTCAAACGCGGTTCAGGAATCGACCTGGCACAGCGATCAGAAAAAACATCGCATTTCCGACAAGATCGACCGCATTCTGACCCACAAATTCTTCGGATTGGTAGTTCTGGTCCTGATCTTACTGATTGTATTTCAAACGATCTTTTCCTGGTCGAGCCTTCCGATGGATCTGCTGGAAAAAGGGTTCGGGGCGAT
>JAYSZT010000215.1:0-3663 GCA_043737915.1 Acidobacteriota bacterium | reverse complement strand
GCCTAGTAAGAAGGACACGCAAAATATTAATTTGTGTGCATCGTGTCCTTCTTGACTAAGAACTCATCAAATATTTCGCCGTCGGAAGAAAACACGATAGCCGTGATCTGGCGACAAGCTCAGTCTATCCATGAGCTTTTATAAAGCCTCGCTTTTCGATATAATCGGCCTCAGTGTTTCACGAACCATCGCCCGAGTAGTACTCTGGCGTTCATCAATCATCGATATTACGCAGTATGAAGTACCTACAAATTCTCACCTCCAGCTTTGTTTTTTTAATTCTTTACACCAGTTTTGCCTTAGCAGCGGACAGTGACCTCGACCCAACATTTTCGATGGGAAGCGGACTCAGCAATACGCCGCTCGCGATAGTTCGTCAATCTGACGGAAAGTTTGTTATCGGCGGCAACTTTGTAACGGTTGCCGGTGTCAGACGAAACAAGATCGCTCGATTCTATGCGGACGGTAGTTTCGACGGCACATTCACAAACGGCAGTGGTGTCGATGGTAACGGCATCGTTTGGGGAGTCGCGGTTCAAAACGACGGCAAGGTGATCATCGTCGGCGAATTTTCGTCTGTCAACGGAGTCACGCGTCAAAACATTGCCCGACTAAACGCGGACGCGAGTCTCGATATGAGCTTTGCTCCTCAACTTAGCGAACGTGCATTACGAGTTTCGGTTCAGGCGGATGGCAAGGTCATCGTCCTCGGTGATTTTCAAAGCGTCAACGGCTCATTTCAGTCGCGTGAGCTTGCCCGTCTGAATTCTGACGGCTCGCTCGACGCAGGTTTTACAAACGCGCTCAGCACAGATGTCGGAAATGTCATCCTCAAACTGCAGGTCGACGGGAAAATTCTAGTCGCCGGCGGTGCAAAAAGGCTAACAAGACTTAACCTCGACGGCAGCATCGATACCGGCTTCAACGCAGGAGGCAGTGGCCTTACCGGGTCCATCGGGGCGATCGATTTTGACTCATCAAACAACATCTACGTCGGTGGAAACATTTCTGCGTACAACGGTGTGGCTCGTGCAAATTTGATCAAACTTTTCCCAAACGGCTTGATCGATAGTGGATTCAGTCCATCGGTACCCGACTCGACATTTAACGTCGGCGTCAATTCGGTCGGTGTCCAAGGTGATGGAAAGGTCGTTATATCCGGATTCTTTTCTTCAGTTAACGGCTCTGCACGTAATGGTTTTGCTCGGGTAAACGCTGACGGCTCACTTGATTCGACTTTCAACCCGGTCACGCCTTTCGCAGGAGCGGTGAGAGAGGTGCTGATACAGACGGACCAAAAGATAGTCGTCGGAGGACAATTTACGACTATCGCAGGAGGTTTGCGGAACAGGATCGCTCGCCTAAATACTGATGGCGGTCTAGATGTGACATTTTCTCGTAAGCGCGGCCCAAATGATTCTGTATTCACTCTCGCCTCGCTTTCGAACGGGAAGACTCTGATCGGTGGTGCTTTCACCTCATACGATGAAGTTCCAACTTCTGGAATAGCCCGTTTAACAGTTAATGGAATGCTAGATCCCTCTTTCAATATTGGTAGTGGTTTTGCCGGTTTCGTTGGAAAGGTCGCTCTTCAGAGCGATGGAAAGATCGTAGTCAGTGGTTTCTTTTCAAGTTATAATGGCACGGCACGGCTCAACGTCGCTCGACTCAATGGAGACGGTACCGTAGATGATTCATTTAATCCCGGTACGGCTGTCGATGGGATCGTCGCCGATCTTGCGATCCAGCCCGACGGTAAGATCCTCCTTGGGGGACTTTTTAACAATGTGGGCGGCATTCCCGGCCGCCACGTCGCCCGCTTGAATGCGGACGGTTCGATCGATACCGGATTTAATCCGGGAACCGGAGCTGATCTAGAAATTTACGATGTCGAACTGATGCCCAACGGTCAAATACTGATCGGGGGAAATTTCGACAACGTTAATGGCTCACCTCGAAGTTCCATTGCCCGGTTGAACGCAAACGGAAGTGTCGATACGAGTTTTAACACGGGAACCCAGTTTGATAGCGCGATACTTTCTATCGCAATTCAACCTGATGGTTTCGCTGTTGTTGGCGGAGCCTTCAACAATGTGAATAGCCAGCCGCGAAACCATGTCGCTCGGCTGGATCTGAGCGGAGCACAAGATAATAGTTTCCAAATCCCGGGTGGCTTTACCGGCGACGCAGTTTTGAAGCTCTTGCTTCAACCGGATGGAAAAATCTTGGTCGGCGGCAGCTTTCTTTCGATCGGCGGAGCTAACCGTCCCAAGATCGCTCGGCTCAATTCAAATGGAACGGTGGATTCGTCATTCAACGTCGGCCCGATATCTGGTGGCACGGACGAAACCGAGATCAACGATATTGCGATCACACAGAATGGTAAGATCCTCCTCGGGGGCGAGTTTACTGTCGTTAACGGTGTCGAATCGAATCGTCTCGCACGGCTCATCGGCACACCGATAATTCAGACGAAGGCACCATTCGACCTCGACGGTGACAGAAAAACGGATGTCTCGATCTACAGACCTTCGCTCGGCCAATGGTGGCATAGCCGCAGTAGCGACGGTGGCAATCGTGCTCTAACCTTCGGCACGAGCACGGACACGATTGTGCCGGCGGATTATACGGGGGATGGGAGGACGGATGTGGCGTTTTGGCGGCCTTCGACGGGGTTTTGGTTTGTGTTGAGGAGCGAGGATTTTAGTTTTTATTCGTTCCCGTTTGGGGCGGCAGGGGATGTTCCTGTTCCGGCCGACTATGATGGGGATGGCAAGGCAGATGCGGCGTTGTTTAGGCCTTCGACGTTGACTTGGTTCATTGCGAGATCGAGCGGCGGAACGACGATCACCGGATTTGGGATTGCGGGCGATCTGCCGACGGTTGCTGATTACGACGGCGACGGCAAAGCTGACATCGCGATCTATCGCCCAAATGCAGTCGGCGGAGCTCAGTGGTGGATTCAGCGAAGCTCGAATCTATCGGTGTTCGCGACGCAATTCGGAGCCTCGACCGACAAAACCGTCGTCGGCGATTACACTGGTGACGGCAAGGCTGACATTGCGTTCTGGCGGCCTTCGACCGGATTTTGGAACATCCTTCGCAGCGAAGACTTCTCGTTCTTTGCGTTCCCGTTCGGTACGACTGGAGATGTTCCTTCGCCCGGCGATTACGACGGCGACGGCAAATTCGACGCCACGGTCTTTCGCCCTTCGAACTCGACGTGGTACGCCAATCGTTCGACAGCGGGTGTTTTGATTCAACAATTCGGCATCACCGGCGACCTGCCGCTCCCGAGTGCGTATGTGCGATAAGAAAAGTTAACCGCAGATGGACGCGGATCGACGCAGATAGGATTCAAATCTTATCTGCGTTTTTTGCTTCTATCCGACATAACGTCGAGCGTGAGTTCCAACTAAACGGTTAACGGTAAACTAAGATTATCTAGCCGGAGCAACCGGCCATGCGGACAGGATTGGCCGCACTCCATAATTTACGTCCGTTGCGCCACTCACATCAAACGTTTATATGTAAAAAAAACGAGGGCGGAAACGCTGAAATTTTCCTTTGACCAGAAAAAAGACCCGATAAGAAGCTAATTTCACCGGCCATGCTCATCACCGTACGCTGATTGCACCTTGACACAACGATGCTCCAAAACGT
>JAYSZT010000214.1:0-8462 GCA_043737915.1 Acidobacteriota bacterium | reverse complement strand
TTGAAGGAAGAGCGCCATTAACGTCGTCAAAGTGAATTTTGCTATGCGGGTATATTTCATATTTCTGTTTCTACGTACATTCGATAGTTTTGAGAGGTTTATCTTTTTCAGCGAAGGATGTTTTCCACTTTTACCATCAGACCTCTGACTTGAGCGATCCTTCCTGCCGCTAGATATGTTCCGTGGTTGGCCATCAGGTCATCCAAAGCTTTTTTGGCGGCGCGCGGTTCACGTTGAAGCCGTGCCATCGTTCCCGGCATCAAATCCGTTGCGCCCCTATTGCGCGAGAGTTTTTGGACCGCATTGTCGTAGCTAATCATCGCCCTATTGTATTCACTGATAGCTCTTCGGTATGCGGCATCGGCTTCAGCTTCGAGTCGTGAGGTTTCCAAGTAGTTTTTGCTGGACGAAACGTTAGGTATAGCGCCCGTGGTGGCATTTACCCCTGTAGACGCGTTAGTTGTTGGATTAAAAACTGTCAGCCTCGCTGTGGCAGCGGATGACCTTGTTGCATTACAAACGAATTTAATGACTCCGGTGTAATCATCATTATTTGGCTCGGCTTCGATCTGATAAGAGTCACTGCCTTTAAAGACCAAAGGGATAACATTAAGGTTGACTGTTTTGCCCGTTTCGTCCGTCTCCTGTCTTTTGAAAAGCAATTGAGGAGCAGTATATCCAACACTACTGGTTTTAAGATTTGTTCCTTTAATTCGCGTAAGACTAGCGTTGCCGATTACATAGGTGAGCAGAAATTTATTTTCTTCGCCAAACGATGCCACTTGATCGGCAAAAGAGCGATTAGAAGGGGTTTCGAATTTAGTCGGCGGAATCAGCGTATTGTATTTTGCCACGCAGCCTTCAAAAACATCATTTGCGTCAGCGAGCATTTTCTTAGTAAGTTGTTGTTCAGAAATACCGAATTTTTCAACCCATATAGGCGACGAATACTCCTGCTTCGTTTGTGCAGTTGACGAAGCAATCCCCGGACGTATGTATCGGACATTCTCCGACGTATCCGAACGGTTAGTTGTGCCTTCAAAACGAATTCGGTAATGGTCATTGGACTCGACTTCGAGACCGATGATTTCGCCTTTATACCAAATACCTAGATTCAGCACTTCTACTTTTTGTCCGATTTCATATTTAACGGGTATGGTAAAAGGGCGAATTTTTTGTTCGGTAACTGTTTCAATGGTGTGAAACTTTAAGTCACGAACCTTATACTTATCGCCTAGTATTTCGATAATTTCTGCCTTTCCCCAGAAGTAGGTGCCAACAATTTCTGTTTGAAGGTCAACAATTTGTCCGACAGTAAATTTTCCGGTTTGATTACTGCCGCTTTTAGAGGTGTAAGTTCCGTGTCCAATGAAGTTGTCATTTGCGAAACTCCCTTCATAAATACTGCCGTCGGAAAATGTGAATTTGCCTTTGCCATTACGAAGATTGTCAAAAAACCGACCGAAATAAGCCTGTCCATTTTTGAAAGTGAATGTGCCTTGTCCTTGTTTTTTGCCATTTACGAAATCACCTTCGTAAATGTCGCCATTGGCATAAACCATTTTGCCGATTCCATTGACGCAGTTACCGGAAACGCAGTTGTCTGCCGGCGTCACAGGCTTTTGCGCGAAGATGTTGGACGACTGAACAATGACCGTCAGTAATATCGCCAACGTAGCTGTTGTAATGCGGGTGTGTTTCATTTTGATATCTTTATTCTATCGACCCAATTCATTTGACGATCACTCGATTAGCCTTAGGACTACTGGACTAGAACGCCGTTTTCCCAAGTGCCGTTCTGCGTTGTATTGCTCGCCTTGATGTACAGTTTTCCCGGACCGTTTCGTTGGCCATTGATGAAGCCTCCGTCGTAGAAATCTCCATTAGTGTAAGTGGATCTGCCTTTACCGTTCCGTTGATTGTTTGCGAACTGGCCGGTGTAAACTTCACCGTCGGCAAAAGTATATGTTCCTTGGCCGTTGAATTGGTCCTCCGCCCAATCGCCTTCGTAGGTATCGCCGTCAGCGAACCTTATCTTGCCCTTGCCGTTACGCAGATTCTTGGCGTACTGACCGACAAAAACACTGCCGTCTTTGAAAGTGTATATTCCTAGTCCTTCCTTGCCATCGCCGAAATCGCCTACATAAGTGTCGCCGTTAGCATATTTAGATCTGCCTTTCCCCTTTGTCATGCCATCGACAAACTGACCCGTATAAACGTCGCCGGTTATGATCGTGAACGTGCCAATTCCGTGAAATTTGCCCTTGAGGAATGAGCCAACGTAAAGATTGCCGTCAGCGTAGATCAACTTGCCTTTGCCGTTCGGAAGCTTTTTGACGAAAGCACCTTCGTAAGTATTCCCGTCGGCATACACCATCTTGCCGTGACCATTTACGCAATTGCCGGAAACGCACTTATCGACTGACGGTTTCGCTGTCGAAGAAACGGCGGGCGACTTCGTCGGAATATGTACTTGGGCTGTACCAACCAGAGCACAAGCGAATAAGACGGTGATAGCGAATACCAACACTACCGTTAAACGCGTAAAAGTTTTGATAAAGTGTGAACTTGTCATGATTTAGCTTGGGTTTACGTTTCCTAGGGATATTATTTTTTGACCCCGCGAACGGCCGCTTTGTCGGCTTCCGAATAGTTCCATTTCGTCATTTCTTTTTCGATAAAGGCACGGAACGGTTTTGCATATTCGTATATTTTTGAAAGGTTGGTTTTTCGCGTGATCTTGACGACGTCCAGATCGTTCGCGCTGTTGGCGGTGTTTCGTTTGTCGAACCAATCGTAGATCTTGAGAGCTTCGTTGAAATTCCCGGCGGCGAGTTCGCTGTCGAACAAGAGCCTGATGCCTTTGCTGCCGGCCATTAACTGCATGTTGGTTTTCTTGATCAGCGTCAGGCCTTCGGCATCGAGAATATCGATGATCTCGCTGTAAGTATTTTCACGATCGACCTCAACTTCCTTTGGCATCTGCTGAACGGTATGGTCGGAACTGATCTTGAGGCCCTCGTAGGTGAGTGCAAGTTTCGTCTTGCCGGCAACGGCTTTTCCGAACGGCGTTTCGGCTAAGGAATATTGGATCGGTACATTGTCGGTGATATAGGCATCGTGGAGAAAGAACTTGTTCGTCTGTTTATCTCGACGAATGATAACGCTCTTTTTGAGCTTACGAGCGGCCTCCTTCGCAGCAACAATAGTGTCAAAACCGGTCGCGCTGCCCGTATTGGGGACGTAGAATATGATCGCCGTTGGGATCATGCGTTCCACGTCGAATGGATAAACGATCTTTTGCCTGGAAGTGTCGACCTGATAGACGTTCGCGACTATTGGGTATTCGGCTTTGAGCTTACCGGCAGTCTTAAAATCCTTTCGGGCTTCATCGTATTTGCGTAACGAAGTATTGACGAGCCCACGCAGGTAATAGGCCTTATAGTGCTCGCCGGTCTTTATCGCCCGCTCGGCATCGGCGAGGGCATTTGCACGGTTTTTGTCGACGTCCTCCGACGACTTGGACGGATCAACAGCGGGTTTTGTGGAATATGTGCCGTTCCATGTGTAAAGAAAGCCACGCTTGATATACCAGGAAGCGAGCAGCGCATTCTTAGGGTCTTTCTCAATCTGGGCGGTGACATCAGCGATCTCCGCAAGGCTCTGTGCGGACGCAAATGTGGCTTGTGCAACAACGATCAGGGTCATTGCGAGGAAAAATTTGACGAAGTTCATAAGATGGACGGAGAGGTTTTACTTATTTGATAATTACGGGCTATGAGATGGCGTCGATCATCTCTTTTACTGCCTGATTTAATCCGACAAATACGGCTCGCGAGATGATGTTGTGGCCGATGTTAAATTCCGTGATCTCGGGAATTGCCGCGAGGGCACCGACGTTTCGATAGGTCAAACCGTGTCCGGCGGCGACGATCAGACCGAGGGATTTCGAGTACACACAGGCCTCGCGAATGCGTTCGATTTCGATCGAGGCTCGGTGTTCGCCCTCGCCGTGGGCGGCTCGCGAACTGAGCGTCATTTCAGCATACTCCGCTGTGCAAAGCTCGATCTGCTGGGCTCCTGCATTCTTAGCCGCATCAATCTGCTCATTGGTCGGGTCGACGAACATACTGACGAAAACACCGGCCGCACGCAGTCGCTCGGCAGCGGTTTTAACCGCTTCGAAATTGCCCGCGACATCCAATCCGCCTTCAGTAGTGATCTCGTTCGCACTTTCAGGTACGAGAGAAACTGCATCCGGCTTTGTGTGCTCGGCGATACCGATCATCTCTTCGGTCGCGGCGATCTCGACATTCAGGTAAGTGGTTACGACATCGCGCAATAATTCAATATCACGGTTCTGAATGTGCCGCCGGTCGCCACGAAGATGGACGGTGATGCCGTTCGCCCCGGCTTGTTCGCAGATAACCGCAGCCGTTACGATGCTCGGCTCAATGGTCTTGCGGGCCTCGCGGATAGTGGCGACGTGGTCGATATTTACATTTAGCTTAGCTGTCATATTAAAAGTTTAGCCACGAATTACACGAATGTCACGAATGAAAGAAAGGCTTTCAAGCGTTAGTTTATCTCGTGTAGTTCGTCAAGTTTATATTTGCCTTGATTCGTGTTCCGACGGATCTGGTTCAGTTCAACGATCATTCGTCGAGTATCACGAAGGACGTTTACTTTGGAGCCGGCGACGTCGTTCCAGCGGACGGGGATTTCGTCGAGCCTGAGACCGTTGTGTTTGGCGACGAATAGAAATTCAACATCGAAGCCGAACCGGTCTATCGTCATCAGATCGAGGAGTGGACGAAATTTGGACATATTGAATGCCTTAAAGCCACACTGCGTATCATAAAACTCTAGCCCCGACATTTTTTTGATGATCAGATTCATTATTCTTCCACCTTGTTCGCGACGCCAGGGCTGGTGCGTTCCGATAAGAGTTCGATCTATCGCCCGTGAACCGAACGTAACATCGAAATCTCCCGAGCGGATAGGATCGATCAACTTATGCATCTCTTCTATTGGCGTTGAAAGATCGGCATCGGAGAATAAAGCGATAGCCCCGCTAGCAGCCTTCAGTCCAACGTTTACTGCATGGCCTTTCCCCCGATTTTGTTCGTATCTGATGACCTTGGTTTCGATCTGCGGGAATTTTGCCGCCGATTCGCGTGCGACGTCCGCCGTCCGGTCGGCCGATCCGTCGTCAACGACGATCAACTCAGCTGGTATTTCTTCCGCGACGAGGTAGGCAAGGATCGTCTCGAGAGTGCTGCCGAGACGCTGCTCTTCTTCGAACGCTGGCAGTACAATGGAGAGGTTTCTGCTCATTTAACAAAAAGCTAATAGTAGAGTTTTGAGGTTGAAAAGTAAATTGCAAAACGGGGCGGCAAACGGCGTCAAAGTCTATGTGCCGAATATGCTATACTGACCGTCGTAGTACAAGTCTAAGATGGACAAGAAATTTCCAATTATTGCGTTAGTTTTGATCGCGCTCGGCACGATTTTGGGTGGCGTACTCGGTAAAATGCCGTTGCGAGCGAACGCGGAGGCGGGTGTGACCGTTGAGCGTGTGACCTCAGATTACAATGAGGCCTTGGACGTGATCGATGCGAACTATGCCGGATCTGTCGATCACGATAAAATAACGGACAGTTCGATGCAGGCCACGCTGTGGACACTCGACCCGCATTCGTCTTTTTTTGGTCGTGAAGAGTTAAAGAAGCTTGATGAAGAACAGTCGTCGCAGTTTTACGGGATAGGCGTTTCCATTTTGCAGCATCGCGATGGCGTATATGTTCAGTCGGTGATCCCGGGAACACCTGCCGAAAAGGCGGGCCTTCGCTACGGAGACCGGATCGTGTCCGTGAATGGAAAAGATGCGAAGGAATGGACGAGTGCTGAGGTATCGAAAAATGTACGTGGGCCAAAAGGCTCGACCGTTAAGGTTTCGCTAGAACGTGTCAACTCGGCACAGCCGGTCGATTATGAAATTGTCCGCGGCGGAGTGCCTTTACCATCGGTCAGGAATACGTTCATGCTGCCGAATTCGGTCGGCTATATCGGTTTTACCGGTGGATTTCAGCAAACCTCGTCTGACGAGATCAGACTGTCGATCGACGAACTTAAGAAGCAGGGGATGAGGAATCTTGTCCTCGATCTTCGTGGTAATCCCGGTGGAATTCTCGAACAGGCGGTCGAGGTGGTCAGTGCATTTGTGCCTGCTGGCCAAACCGTAGTTTCGGTGAAATCGACCAGAACAGGTAACGGTAGGGAATTAAAAACAATTGGTGGGCAGGTCGAGACGTTTCCGGTTGTTGTTTTAATAAATGGCGGTTCGGCCTCCGCATCGGAGATCGTCGCTGGAGCTCTGCAGGATTATAGCCGTGCATTGGTGGTCGGTACCGATAGTTTTGGCAAAGGCCTCGTGCAGCGTGTTTTTCGAATGCCTTACGGGACGGGATTAACATTAACGACCGCGCGATATTACACCCCATTTGGGCGTTCGTTACAGCGTGATTATTCGAGCGGTTCCATATACGACTATTATTCGCATCTCGCAGATTCTCCCGATTCTGAATCAACAGATATTGCTCCCAAACCCGCCGGTAGCCCGGTAACGATGCCGAATGGACGGATCCTTTACGGCGGCCGGGGCATTGAGCCGGATGTTCGCGTTCCCGCTCAAACTTCTAATCCGCTTCGCGGACGTATAAACGAATCGGCTTTTTTCTTCGTCCGACAACTCGTCTCGGGAAAGATCGCAGGATTTGAGTCGATGAAGAACGAAAAGCAGAATTTTCGCACGATCTTGGCGACCGGTGATTTTCAGGTTTCCGACCGCTTGCTTGAATCGTTCCGCTCCTTTGCGGCTGCCGATAAAGCGAGCGGATTAACGGCCGAAAATATTGCCACCCAGATCGAATATGCCAAGACGCGTATCCGTGAAGAATTGGCGACAGCGAACTATTCGACTGAGGCAGGTATTCAGGTTTTGTTAGAGATCGATCCGCAGGTCGCGAAGGCAATCCAGTCGATGCCGGAAGCCGCCAAATTGACGGAATCGAATGACCTGTTTCGTGCTCGGAAATAAAAGTCTATTGTTACAATTTTGGCGGAAATCGATCCGAGCAGTGTATAACCACGCCGGACATTTTTCAATTATTGAGTTACCGAAGTAGAATGTTCCCTTACTTTTTGAACTCATTATTATGTACAAACAAATAGGAATTCTCACCGGTGGCGGCGATGCCCCGGGTCTGAACGCAGTTATCCGAGCGGTTGTTAGAACCGCGGTCGGAGAGTTTGGGATGAAGGTCATCGGTATTGAGGATAGTTTTGAGGGCATTCTCGGTGAAACTCACACTCGGAAACTGAATACGAAAAGTGTCAGCGGAATCCTGCCGCGCGGCGGAACGATCCTGGGGACGCGAAACCGTGGCAGCTTTGCCAAAGTGGTTGATGGCGTGCCGTTCTTTCCTCAGATGCCGATCGGCGAGGCAATTGCCAACTTAGATATACTCGGTATCGAAGCCCTTGTCGTGCTCGGCGGTGAAGGCACGCTCGCGATCGCTGAGCAGTTCCATAAACGGGGATTTCCCGTTATTGGCGTTCCTAAAACGATCGATAACGATCTGGCCGCTACCGAATTTACATTTGGGTTTATGACCGCGATCGACATTGCGACTGAGGCTCTGGATCGCCTACATACGACCGCGGCTTCGCATGATCGCGTGATGATCCTCGAGGTTATGGGGCGAAATACAGGGTGGATCGCCCTGCACGCCGGACTTGCGGGAAGTGCCGATATTATCCTGGTGCCTGAAATACCTTTTTCTTTTGAATCGATCGCTCAAAAAGTTCTTGCCCGCGAGCAAGGCGGATCGAGATTTACCAATATCGTTGTCGCCGAAGGCGCGAAAGAGGTTGGGAAGGGCGAGATGTATTCCGATTCGAAAGCCCTAAGGCTCGGCGGTGTTGGCGAGCATATTCGGCGGGAAGTTGAGCGAATGACCGGCAAAGAGTCGCGGTGCGTCGTTCTCGGGCACCTGCAACGCGGCGGCAGCCCGAATGCATTCGACCGTATGTTGGGGACGAATTTTGGTGCTTGTGCAGTGCGGGCCCTGGCGAATGGTGAGACCGGAAAGATGGTCGCCCTACAGGCGGGAACTGTCATCACTGTGCCGCTTTCGGAGGCGTGTGCGAACATCAAGACAGTCCAGATCGACGGTCAGCTCGTGAGAACCGCACGCGATATCGGCATTTCATTTGCCGCACCAAAAGAATCGAAACTTGGCGAGCCCGATATGTACGAAGTCAGGACATTAGGCTCCTGATCAATCAAAATTTATGGAAATGGACGCAATAAAGAAGAAACTGCAGGGTGAACTTGATCTTCTCGAGCACGAATTGCACTTCGAGTTACCAAAGGCTATCCAGCACGCACGCGAATTCGG
>JAYSZT010000213.1:0-3684 GCA_043737915.1 Acidobacteriota bacterium | reverse complement strand
CGAGAACGAATAGCGTCGTTTGATATAGAGTCTGCCTGCGAAGTTTGTCGTCCAGGTTTGGAAGGACGAGGCGGATCGCTTTGAGTCTCAGATACGATTTCCCGACGCTAAGTGCCAAAACCGAGACCAGCGTGAAAAGGGCAGCTGCTTCGCCCCAACTGTTTTGGCCGCTAAATATCAGGATCAGAAGTGCCGCGACCATCACAAAAATAAACAGGCTAGAGCCGATCAGTGATAGGATCCACAATTTTGGGGCGTAAACCCGTGTGATCTTCATCTGCCGAGTCGTGAACTCAAGCATTTGGGCGAACGTGCATTGTTCGCTCGACGCACACATTGCCTGAGGTACGAATACGACCGGTAAACCGGCCTCCGTCATTATCCGCGTTACGGCAAAGTCGTCGGAGAGCGTCCCGAGTAATTTTTGGCGAATATGGAGACGTTCGAAAACGTCGCGTCTGATCGCCATTGAACCGCCCCAACAGAAATTCGACACCGTATTTGGGCCGAGTGCCGAGGCGATCGAGGCGTTCCAGGCGGAGTTCAATTCGGACGCTAATGTTGACGCGTCAGGTACAAACCAACGGTAACCGGTCGCCGCTCCGATATTGTCGCCGCCAAGCGGTGCGACCAGATCTCGCAGCCAATTTTTCGAAGGCTGTGCATCCGAATCAACGAACGCGAACGCGTTTGACCGATCAGCCGTATGCAAAACCGCTTCGCGCAGATTCTCGACCTTTTGACCCGAAACACTCGCCTTTGGGGCGACGATCAATTTCGCAGTAACAGGGCGTATTGTCTCCGTCTCGTGTTGGCTAATTAGACGCTCGATCACGGAATATGCTTCGTCGGATGCGTCATCAACCACGAATACGATCTCGTATTCCGGATAATCCTGTTCGAACAAAGCCTGTAGATTTTCGTGCATTCCGTTGTCAACGCCTCGACACGGAGCGATAACGCTGACAAATGGTGTAAAAGATGATGTCGGTTTTGAAAGCTCGCCGCGAAAAAAATGGAGATATTCGACCCCGCCGCGCAGTGAACGATAGCTCAGGTAAATAAGAATCGCAGCGAAAAAGTAAAAGACGAAGATCATTGATTGTCGGCGGCGTTTAGCATCGGAGCCAGATATTCGATCGTACGGCCGATCGCTCCGCGGTTGTTGTTCATCACGGTCCGAGCGCTAATTCCGAGCGTTCGCCGCCGTTCTTTATTTTTTAATAGGTCGCGAAAAACTTCAGTCAGAGCGGTGATAATTTCGGGGTTATCGTGCCCTTCGAGTTGAATAAGTGCGTCTTTGCTCAGAAACTCCTTCACCGCGTCGGCAAAGTTTGCGGTGTTTGCACCGGTGACGATCGCTTTTCCGGCGGCGGCTGGCTCGAAAATGCTCTGTCCGCCGTGCGGGATAAGGCTGCCGCCGACGAAGACGATCTCGGCAAGCGGATATGCGGCACGAAGTTCTCCGATACTGTCGAGCAGTATTACCTCAGCAGTTTTATCTTTTGGAGATTCGACTTCGGATCTCTGTACCCAAGTTAACCCCGTCTTTTTAACGATCTCGGCAACCTCAGCGAATCGCTCGGGGTGGCGCGGAGCGATCATCAATCTCGGTAGCGGTTGGCCGATCGATCTAAAGATCTCATTGAATGATTCCAGCAGCCATTTTTCCTCTGGCGAGTGCGTGCTCGCCGCAAGTATCAGAGGAACTTCGGCGGAAATGCCAAATCGCGAACGAAACTTCTCCGTCATTTTACTTTCCGAGGCGTCGACATTAAGGTCAAATTTGAGATTGCCGCTCACCCTCACATCATTCGCTCTCATACCAAGTGCGAGGATCCTTTTCGCATCGCCGTCGCCCTGCATCAGTGCCAGATCGATATAGGCTAAAACGCGTTTCATCGCTTGCGGGAAATATGAATAACGCTGATATGAACGCTCGGAGAGACGGCCGTTGACGATGCAAATGCGGGCATTCGTGTGGTTAGCTTCGCGAATGAAATTGAACCAGATCTCGGTCTCCATCAACAAGACTACGGAAGGGGCGAAAAGTCGCAATGCTCGCCGAACGCTGAACCGCCAATCGAAAGGGAAGTAGAATATTGCCTCAGCCTTATCGCCGAACACGTCTCGGGCCATTTTCTGGCCGGTCTTGGTTGTAGTCGATACGATAAGGCGGTGATGCGGATAGCTTCGTTTCAGTTCATCGACAAGCGGGCGAGCAGCGTTCGTTTCGCCGACGGAAACACAGTGGAGCCAGATGACAGGACGTTCGTCACTAACGAATTCCGGCAGAAAGCCGAGCCGCTGACCAAACCCCGCAGCATATTTGCCGCGGGTAACAATATCAAATAGAAAACGCGGCGAGAGCAGAACAAATGCAAGCGTGTAAATGAGACTGTAAAGAAAGAACATCGGGCGTGCCGGACTTTCAGAGGTTTTAAGTTATTGAGTTACAGAGTTACGGAGTTTCTGAATCTACGACCCGCAGAGACTCCGAAATACAGCGTTTCAAAGCTACACGATTACAGGACTATTTGGAGTTTTATCTCTGCAACTCCGAAACTCTGTAACTCCTCGCAACTCCCCGCAACTATTTCACTCTTTCCATATACTTTGATTCGGTCGGGTTGACGCGTATCTTTTCGCCTTCTTCGATGAAAGGAGGAACGGAAACTGTAACGCCGTTCTCGAGCGTTGCTGGTTTGTTGGAGTTTGATGCGGTCGCACCTTTCAAATTTGGATCAGTGCGGGTGACGGTCAATTCCATCGACGCCGGCAGTTGTACGCCGATCGGCGTGCCGTCGTAGAATTCGATCTCGATGACAAGTCCAGCCATCAGCCATTGAGCGGCGTCGCCGAGTTCGTTCTCGGTGAGTGCGACCTGCTCGTAGGTCTCCGAATTCATAAAATGATGATGCGAACCGTCGGAGTAGAGATACTCCATCTTGATCTGCTCAAGCGTGATCTTATTGAGCGTGTCGTTTGCCCGAAAACGGTACTCGAAAGAGCTACCCGTGATCAAATTGCGAAGCCGAGCTTGAACCATCGCACGCAAATTGCCCGGCGTATGATGGTGAAATTCCATTACTTTGACCGGTGAACCTTCGTGGAGGATCACCATCCCTTTTCTCATGTCGTTTGCCGAAATAGCCATAAAATCTGATTTGTCTCCGTCGGTTAAAGAACCAACGTTCGTTATACAAAAGAGATAGTGTAATTTCGACGGCTAGGTTTTGTCTAGCGGGCGACGATCATGAATTTGAAAGCTCCTTTCCACGCGTCTGCCTTCGAGCACTCGGTTACTGTGATCCGATACGTGCCGGCGGCGGTAGGGGTGATCTCGTTTTGGGCATGGCAGTCGGCTGCCATGTATTGGACGTGACCCGATCCTTTCGGCCCGACAATGCTGAGGGTGATCGCGTTTTCTCCGACATTCAATGTCGTGATCGTCTGGTTTTTACCTACGATTGATGGGTGCCGCGGGCGAAATTGATTCTCAGCGCCTTATGTCCAAAGCTAGCGGATGCCGATATTACAACAATAAACGCCGCAAGAGCGATCGGGATATATTTTTTCATCTTACTATTTTTTCGTGAAGGGTAATGCCGGGGGCTCTTCGCCGTCCTTTGGATAATCTCTGTTTATACTGTCATAGATCACGATGATTTTATCGATCCAACT
>JAYSZT010000212.1:0-8516 GCA_043737915.1 Acidobacteriota bacterium | reverse complement strand
TCGCGACGTCGTCCATCAACATCGCGATGTCGTCTAATATTGCAAAAATTCCTGAAGCCATATATATTTTGTGAGATCAATACCCTTATTATATCTCTGTCGTCGAAGACATCCTAGTTTTACAACGAGGGTTACAAAACAGCCTAGGATCTCGCCGCGATTATAAAGTTCCCTCCCGATGTTATAGTAATCACACTGATACAATGAAACTTCGACTAAATTTCACTCTGTTCGCTATTCTTCTCGTAGCGATCCCCGCCGGTGCCTCTGAGCACTATTATCAAACTGACTTTACCAAAGACGAGTTTATGAAACGGCGGGCGAAACTTTTTGAAAAGATCGGTAAGAATGCCATTGCCGTAATTCAGGGAGCGAAGGGCACGGGCGACTTTAATGTGTTTCGTCAGTCGAATGAGTTCTATTATCTGACGGGCATTGAAAGTCCGCACGCGTATCTCGTGCTTGACGGCCGGAATCAGCGAACCGCGATCTATCTGCCGCACCGCGATGTTGGTCGTGAGGGCAACGAAGGCAAGATACTATCCGCTGAAGATGGCGAGCTTATAACCGAACTCACAGGCATCGATCAGGTGCGTGCAATTGAGCAGTTATCGCAGGATCTTGTAGGCAAAGGCTTGCTGCGACCGCCGCCGCCGCTGCTTTATACGCCGCTCAGTCCCGCGGAAACGGGCACCGACAGCCGCGATGAATTGTTAGCCGAGCAAGCCCGCGTGTCCGCAAACCCTTGGGACGGAGCCGCGTCAAGAGAAGCACGGTTTCGCGAGCTGCTCAGCCTTCGCACACCGCAGTTCGAGGTCCGCGACCTTTCGCCGATAATCGACGGCTTGCGGAATATTAAGTCCCCGCAAGAGATCGCCGTCATCCGCCGTGCAACTGAGATCGCGGGGCTTGCGATCATTGAGGCTATGCGTTCGACAGAACCAGGAGTTTACGAATACCAGCTCGACGCAGCCGCAAAGTACATTTTCTACATGCACGGCAGCCGCGGCGACGCTTACGCTTCGATCATCGGCGGCGGAAGTAACGCCTATCTGGGCCACTATTTCAGAAAGACTGATCGACTTAAAAATGGCGATATGGTCTTGATGGACTACGCTCCCGATTATCACTATTACACCAGCGATGTCACCCGTATGTGGGCCGTGAACGGCAAATATACCGAGGAGCAGCGTAAATTATCGGATTTCATCCTAGCTTATCGCGATGCACTTATTAAGTATATTAGACCCGGCGTAACCTCGGATTTTGTACTCGATTCTGCGGCAAAAGACATGGAGCAGTATCTGGTCGGCAAGACGTTCGAGAATGCGGCTCACTTAAAAGCGGTTAGAGAAGGATTGAAATTTCGCGGTCACTTTCAGCATCCGGTCGGGATGGCAGTTCACGATGTCGGCTTGGTTCGGGGGGTAAAACTTGTGCCCGGAATGGTTTTCACGATCGATCCGATGATCTGGATCCACGAGGAAAAGCTCTATATCCGCATGGAAGATGTGGTAGTGGTTACGGCAGATGGAGCCGAGAATCTTAGTGCTTTTGTACCTTCATCGATCGAAGATATTGAGCGGATGATGGCAGAAAAAGGCCTGATTCAGTTTCGAGCGGCAACCTCACTACCATTAAGGAAATAGACCGAATTCGGATATTTTTATGAAATATTTACTAAGCTTCCTGTTAATTATTGGCTTCGCTATTTCCGGCTTTTCTGATACCTATCCGAAAAATCCAGGTATTGATGTAATAAATTACGTTTTTAAGTTGGAATTAACTGACGAATCTGACGAAATTACCGGTGAAGCGACAGTTGACGTTAATTTCGTCGTTGACGGGATCAAGGAAGTAAGGCTCGATCTGACTAACGCGACCGTGGATTTGAACGGTAAGGGAATGAAAGTTGAACGTATAAGTTCCGAGGGAAAACCCGTCGAGTACCGCCACGAGAATAACGCTGTCGTCATCAACTTGCCGGCACCTTCAAAAGCTAAGCATCGCGGAAAATACACAATTTACTACAAAGGAATTCCGGCCTCAGGGCTTAAGATCGCCAACAACAAATACAATGAGCGAACATTTTTCAGCGATAACTGGGCTGATAAAGGACGAAACTGGCTGCCCACCGTCGACCATCCGTCCGACAAGGCGACCTGTGAATTTATCGTCACGGCACCGAATCATTATCAAGTTATTTCCAACGGATTAAAACTCGAAGAAACCGACTTGCCGGGCAACAAACGCCTGACGCATTGGAAACAATCCGTGCCGATTGCTTCCTGGCTGTATGTTCTTGGAGCTGCACGTTTCGCGGTCCAGTATGTGGATGAATTCGATGGGAAATCGATTCAAACCTGGGTCTATCATCAGGATCGTGATGCTGGCTTTTACGACTTCGGTTATGTCACAAAAGATGCTTTGGCATTTTATAGCGATAGAATCGGACCATTTTCATATGAAAAACTTGCCAATATTCAGTCGAATAGTGTCAGTGGCGGAATGGAAGCAGCGTCAGCAATACTCTACAGCGAAAATTCCGTCAGCGGCGATCGAAGTCTTCGCTGGCGAAACGTCGTTATTCACGAGATCGCCCATCAATGGTTCGGCAACGCGGTAACTGAAAAGGATTGGGACGAAGTTTGGCTCAGCGAAGGCTTTGCAACCTATTTCACGTTGCTTTTTATCGAACACCAATATGGGCACGATGAATTCATCGACGGGCTTAGATCGAGCAAGGTTTCAGTTGACGCTTTCTATGGTAAAAATCCGAATTACCGCATTATTCACGACAATCTCAAGGACATGAAGGACGTCACGACCAGCCAGATCTATCAAAAGGGCAGCTGGACCTTGCATATGTTACGCGGAGTGATCGGAACGGATAATTTTTGGAAAGGCATTAAGATCTACTATCAAAGACACCGCGATTCACATGCAACCGTCAGTGATTTCAAAGAAGTAATGGAAGAGGTTTCGGGTAAAGATCTATCAGTTTTTTTTGATCAATGGCTATTTAAGCCCGGAACCTTGAAGTATCGGGGAAATTGGAAATATAACGCCGCCAAAAAAGAGATCACCATCAAGCTCGATCAAATTCAAACGGATGGCAGCTTATTTAAGATGCCGATAGAGATAGGGATAAATTATCCAGACAAGAAAAAAGCTAAGATTGAAAAGCTTCATGCAGATTCCAAATCGAACGTTTTCGTGATCAGTGTTCCCGAAGAACCAGAAGATGTAGTTCTCGACCCGAATATGTGGGTGCTGATGGATGCGGAGTTCACAAAGACACAATGAAGTAGCCACCTTGGTAGGCAGAACTGCCCGTGATCCTCGAAACAATGTTCTCACAGGCCATCCGGAGGCGGGAATGACTCATTTCTCTCCATGATGCGGATCGCGGAATCGATTACGAAGTTTTACCGTTCTGAGTATCTCTAGCTTTCAGTTACCACTTGCTTATCGAATTGATTGTGGATAGCCAGGATCAAAACCCCGAATAGAACCGCCGAGACGATCAGAATCGTGTTTAGGAGTCCGTCCGCATCGAATGAGAGTTTGATCAGAACCGTCGAGATTACGAACCCCGAGTTTCTTATCACCTTGTGAAATTCATCGGTATTGATAAATGAAAATAGCAGCAACAAAACGTCAGCGAAGATCAGGACAGTGAAGAAATCCAAGTAGAAGATCTTATTTACATCGCTGATCGAAGTCGTGTTCTGATACATCGAGAAAAATGTCTCGTAGCCCCAAGTAGCAAAACTGTAAACTGCGAGGATCAGCAGAATCGGCACCAGGGCTGCGGCAACCGTCTTCTTTGTGTTAATAAACTTACTGATCTCCGGCGATAACTCAGACGTCGGGCTTTTCGGTTTGTTAGCAATGTAGTCTTTGCTCAACTTATAGAAAAGTAAGATAAGAGCGAATAATACAATGGTGGCGATAATATCGTAAGTGAATTGTAGGTCGTTTTGACGGTTGAACCAGTCTTGGGTGAACTCGAGATGAGAAAGGTCTTTAAAATTTCGACGGATGATGATGAGAGTAATAATTTCGTATTGTTTACCGATATACCTGGTGATCGAGGATGGAAGATAATAAACGAGCAGGTAAACCTCGTAGATCAAAATAAAGGAAAACGGAGTATAGATGGCGGCGACTGGGCTGCCCAGTAACGCCGACGTGTTGCCGAAGGGCAGCAGGCCGAAATGTGCGAGACCTATTAGAAGGATGTGAATTACGAAACTGACGATAGCGATAAATACGATTATCTTCTCGCTTTTATCCTTCGTTTCCTTGGAAAGAAGCCGGTTGTAGATCCGGCCGTATGTTTCATTGGTGATCTTCAATTTGGTAACACCTCAATTAAGCTGGAGTAACGCATTTATTCGTTGCCTTCGGTTTCGGAACGTCGGTTCGACGGCAAAGCAGTCTGCTTTCATCGAACAAATTAAAGCCATTCTCGATACGCCTTGATAACGGACGAAATCGTTTGCTAATTCAAATCCTCTGTTGCATATTTGTTCGGCGGATTCAAACTTCCAGATTCGCTTATATTGTTTCGCAGATAATTAGAAAAATATTTTCGATTGGAATTTTAGTTACGAAACGGAGGAAGGCTAGACGTTTATATTGGTGTTTGTTCGATAAGCATTTGACCGGTGACCGCATCGGGCGAACCTCTAATTAACGGCTGATCTCGTTCCGGTATTTTCTTCAAGAAACTTCAACATAACTTTTTCGGTAACCTGCGAGGCCCATCCGTTGATATTGTAATCAAAACCGTGCTGAGCATATGGGAAGATTAAGGTTTGGTGCGGTACGTTGTTAGCGGTCAGCTTTTCATCGAGAAAAACGAGGTTCTCGGTCCGGACGAGTTGGTCGTGGCCGCCATGGATTATCAATGTTGGCGGAGTCTTCTTATCGACGTGAGTGGTTGGTGACGCCAACAGGTAACGGTCACTCATTTCCTTCGTGTTAGGCGATCCACCGAGGAAATTAGAAAGGGTTCCCGGCCCGTCAATGACCCATGGGTTAGCAGGATTGTCGTATGCCCATAAGAGTTCCACGGGTGCGTAAAATGAAACGACCGCCCTCACATTTGGCGGTTCTATTTTCGACGTACAACTCGGAGGAATCTTCTCTTCGCTACCCGAATACGCAGCCAAAAGGGCTAAGTGGGCTCCGGCGGAACGTCCGAGGATAGCTATCCGTCCGGCGTCGATCGAAAATTTCGATTCATTATCAGCGATCCACGCCATCGCGCATTTCACGTCGGCCGTCGCAGACAAATAATTCGGCTGCGGGGACAGCCGATAATCGATATCAAATACCGTGAAACCATTTTCTGCAAGCCACGCGTTCCACTGAGGAAAATCACTCCGCTCACCTTTCGACCAAGACCCGCCGTGAACGACAATTACGCTGGCACCGTTATTCGAATTCGATCGCGAAGGAAGATAAACGTCGAGTTTAAGATCCGAGCCGGAATAACTCGAAAAAGTGTCGGTCTGCGAATCGATCTTATTTGTGCTTTTGGTTAGTCCCTCAAAATACCTTCCGAAAGATAGCGACACTCCGTTCGCTTTGGCAATATTATAAGTACTAACAAATGGGTAAACCGACACCGCAAAGGTAACCGTCGATAGAAAGATAGAAGCAACCGAGATCGATCCGCCGCTTCCTAAAACGATATTCAGTATCGAGATGAGAAAAACAAGTATGCTAAAGAGTGAAATCCAGAGGCTCCACTCACTCACCGCAACCGCAAAAAGCCAAATCACCGGCGCCGGTGCCGGAATAACGATCCAAATTACGGATATAAATGCTAAGGAACTTAAAAATAGTAAGATGAGTTCGAACACCGGCTTCATCAAAAAATCATACAGGAAGCGATGAGCAAGGTCGATTTCACTTAAAAACGTGGCGGGCTGTAATATAATTTCAAACATTTAACCATATGAAAATAACCGATAACATTGCAGTCGCGTTTCACCGCTTTCTACAACTACCGAACCTAGAAAAACTGCAGATGGTCGAAGCGATAAATGAGTATTTTGATTCTAATAACAAGGAATCTATTCGAGAAGAGAACGTTGTTCTAGTCGAGCGAATACAAGGTGCAAATGGGAGCGACAAATGTATCTCGTGCGGACGCTAAAGAAATAACGACTTCCCTGCCTCACAAAGGAAAAAGGCTGTGCGATATGCTCGCACAGCCCATTCAAAATAATTCAAAAACAATTATCGACGACGAACTTTGTAGTAGCGACGTTTCTTCTTGTTGAATTTGTAGGTATAAAGAGCTGAACTGCCCGCTCCAACGCCCGCTCCGATCAATGCACCCTTTCCTCCACCGAGGAGCCCGCCGATAAGTGCACCGCCACCGGTTCCTATCGCGATGTTCGAGGCGTTACGATGCCGACGATAAAAGCTCGGCTTTTTTACGCGAACGTAACGAACACGTCCGTTACGAACAACGCGTTTAACGTAAGTCTGTGCGTCAACCGTCTGCGGAGCCGCGAACAGGAACATTCCTGTAAATAGTGACATTATTACAAAAGCAAAAATAAATTTTTTCATTCTCATACAATATTTTCTCCTTGAACCTCAAAACATTTCTAATGGAGAGAGTAATATCTTAAGACCAACGTTTCAATGTTCTCACACACAAACGAGTTCGTATGTAAGATTGCATACATTCAAATTTTTCTTAAGTATCTTCGTCTGCTAAGTATAGATCGCTTTTCCAGAATGTTTAATTCCGTTGACTTATAAATTGGCTACTTGATTTTCGTCAGACTTGGTTCAGCGTTCGAACAAGTGCTGTTAAATTACCAGTTGAATGATTAATGCTTTGACCCGCGTTCCGCTTTCCTAGAATTGTAAAGTTTCTTTGACTTCCTTCCGTCTTTAGAAAATAATGTGGACGATATGACAGATGTTTTCCAACTCTCTACGCGACCCCGACCGGAATTGTTTTTTACCCGACACGACCGAAATGATCCGCGTTTGGGGGAGATCGTGTCATACGACCCGGAGCAATATGGGTCGGCTGACATAATTATTTTAGGCTGCCCGCAGGACGAAGGTGTTCGTCGTAATCAAGGGCGCGTAGGTGCGGCCGAGGCTCCGGATAGGATCCGCGAACAGTTTTACAAGTTAACACCCTTCAATATCAGGAAGAAGATATTCGATGTCGGCAACGTCGTTATTGGCTCGACGCTTGAAGAAACTCATGACACACATTCAGCGACCATTAAGCAGATTCTTCTCGATGGCAAACGTGTGATCGTTCTTGGAGGCGGCAATGACATTTCGTATCCAGACGGTGTGGCAATGGCGGAGGTTTACGGTGCAGACTGGTGGATCGGCGTCAATATCGATGCTCAACTCGATGTCCACGTAGCCGATGAGCGAAACAGCAGGACCTCATATAGGCAATTACTCGAAGGCGGACATCTGTTGCCGAAATACTTTTACGAAGTGGCGTATCAAACCCACTTTGCGTCCCCAGTTTATTACAACTATATTCGCGAACTCGGAGTGAATCGAATCAGCCTCGAACTTCTTCGTTCACATGCCGATGTCGATACTGAAATCAAAGAACAAATACGCAAACGGTTCATCGGTCACAGTTCTAGTCTTAACACCTTCTTCGGTTTTGACATGGATGCCGTTCGTTCGGCTGATGCACCAGGCACATCTTCGCCATCACCGCTTGGCATACGGGCTGGCGAATTCATTCAGCTCGTTAAATACGCCGCTTCGCTCGCTAATACAAAAATAATCGAGTTCACCGAAGTGAACCCGAAATTTGATCAAGATGATCGCACCACGAAACTGGTAGCGATCGGAATGCACAGGTTTTGCTCGGGCATCGCCTAGCAACAATTTATGAAAACGAGGAAAAGTTATGAAACTGTATAAAATTTTTACCCTCGTCCCCACTATTAACGTCTTCCGGACGCCAGTCGATAAATCGCCAAGACGACGATCGCTCCGATAATCGACGATATGAAACTTGGTATCGAACTTCCAATATTGTTAAAGTTGCTCACCATCGGATAACCAACAACTGTCCCAATAAATCCGCCTACAACGGCACCCACAATTCCGAGAATTGTCGTTAAAATTGTGCCGCCGCCGTCAGCGCCGGGCATTATAAGTTTTGCGATGTAACCTGCTAGAAAACCAAGAACTAACCAAATCAATAGTGAAATCATATAATTTTTTTCTCCTGTGTCTCCGAGTATCAATGACTTAACGTTTTATGTATGTGCGCCAGCATACGTTGCGGGAGAAAAGGTTGACTTGGTTTTTACTATTAGCCATCGACCATGCTTGACACTTTTCCACAGCTTTGGCATTCTTTAGGTTCGCTTTTCTCTTGAAGTGCGAGGTTTAGTCTCTTAGCTCAGTTGGTAGAGCATTACCTTGACAAGGTAGGGGTCAGCAGTTCGAGTCTGCTAGAGACTACCATTTTTATTTTTCGATAAGATGCT
>JAYSZT010000211.1:0-18113 GCA_043737915.1 Acidobacteriota bacterium | reverse complement strand
CGATCCTGATGACACTCGCGGCAACGTGGCTCGTCGCCTGGGAATATGATCGTCTGAAGCCCGTGATCTTCCCCGATCGCGAAGAAAGGCCGCGTAATTTCCGCTACCAATTTCTGACTATACCGGTCTTTTTTGCGATTGGCGGTGCGGTCTTAGGTTTTCTGTCCTGGCTGATCCGACTCGGGAATGGCGGTAATTATCTGACCATCGGCATTGCTCTGACATTGATCGGGGCGGCCTTCGGTTCGGTTGTCGCACTTCAATATAGATTTATGAGCGTGGGACATTTGGGCGAGGCGAAAACGGGGAACGCTCCAAAAATTTGATACTCGACTGGCTTTCGTTTATATTTATTGATTACTTTTCACTAATCTAAACGCAATTATGACGGAGGCCTCGACCGATATCTCAACTCAAACAGCAACTACCAAAGACGTAGCCAATTTCCGCCCCGATTTCGAACTCAAACGCGAACTGCCAGACCTGCTCAAGCCGCTCGCGTCGATCGCCGCGAATTTTTACTGGTCGTGGCAACCGGAAGGAACTGCACTTTTTCGTGAGCTCGATCCGGCACTGTGGGACAAATGTGAGCAAAACCCGAGGCTTTTCCTAAAGAAAATCAGCGGCCTGCGTCTCTATCAACGGGCAGCCGATGCCGCGTATATTGAACGGCTGGGGCGTTTTGCCGCAAAGTTTGACGAATACGTTGCCGCTACAAATGATGAGACGGAGTTCGCATATTTCTGCGCCGAGTACGGCGTGCACAATTCCCTGCCGAACTATTCCGGCGGCCTCGGCATTCTCGCCGGAGATCATCTGAAATCAGCGAGCGATCTTAATCTGCCGCTCAAGGCGATCGGCCTGCTTTATCGTTACGGGTATTTTCGCCAGAAGATTCGGCACGACGGTTGGCAGGAAGAGTCTTACAACGACGTATTCGAGGGCGAACTAGCGATCAGTCCGGTGTTCGATGCAGATGGCGAACGGCTCACGATCAGCGTCAACATCCGCGACCGTCGCGTGGTTGCTCAGGCGTGGCTCGCTAAGGTCGGTCGTATTTCGCTCTATTTACTCGACACGAATGTCGCTGAAAACAGCGACGTCGATCGCCTGATCACCGGCCATCTTTACGGCGGCGATACCGAAACCAGGATCGTTCAGGAAAAGATCCTCGGCATCGGCGGCGTGCGGTTGCTCAGAAAACTTGGTGCGGCGCCCAAGGTTTTCCATTTGAACGAAGGCCACGCGGCATTCTCGACGTTGGAACTTGCCAGCGAACACATCTCCGCTAATCCGGACGCGACTTTCGCTGACGCCGTCGAAGCGGTTCGCAAACAGTGCGTGTTTACGACGCACACGCCGGTCGCAGCCGGAAACGACGCATTTCCACCAAAAATTCTCGACGAATGTTTTAGTGATTCCTATATTGGAGCGTTAAAGCTGACGAATAACGAATTTCTCGCGCTCGGCCGTTCGAATTCGAGCGACGAGACGGAGTTTTTCGGTATGACTCCGCTCGCGATCAGAATGTGCCGCTCCGCAAACGGCGTGAGCGTAAAGCACGGCGAGGTTTCGCGCGAACTGTGGCTGAAGATGTTCCCTGACCTCGCTGATGCCGGTGCCGTGCCGATCACGTCGGTTACGAACGGCGTTCACGCTCCGAGTTGGATCGCCCCGGTATTTCAGGACCTTTATGAGCGGAACATCGGTGAGAATTGGCACGAGATCGTTCGCGATGAAGAAACGTGGGCAACGGCGGTTAATTTTATGTCCGACAGCGATGTTTGGAAGGCTCACCGGACACTCAAAAGCCTTCTGATCGCGTTCATCCGCGAGCGGACTAAATCGAAGGAAACCGGCGATCTCGACACGATCAACGAACGCGAGGATACGAAGCGATTGTTCTCGCCGGACATTCTAACCATCGGCTTTGCCCGCCGGGTTGCGGCGTACAAGCGTTGGGATCTGCTGTTCTCGGACCTTCAGCGGCTGCTCAAAATGGTCGATCATGCTGATCGTCCGGTGCAATTTGTTTTCGCCGGTAAGGCGCACCCGCAGGATCGCACCGCGAAAACGATCCTGCAGGAACTTATGAGTATCAATCACGACTCGAATTGGCAAAAGCGTGCCGTGTTTATCGAGGATTACGATCAGGAAGTCGCCCGCTATCTTGTCCACGGCGTCGACGTTTGGATGAACGTCCCGCGTCGCCCAATGGAAGCCAGCGGAACGTCTGGAATGAAAGCCGCGATAAACGGCGGATTGAATTTTTCGATCCTCGATGGCTGGTGGATCGAGGGTTACAACGGCGAAAACGGCTTTGCGATCGGCGATCTTGAAGAAGATCTGACCGAGGATCAAATGGACGCCGCCGATTCTGAGGCTTTATATTCGACGCTCGAGAATGAGCTTATTCCGGCATATTATTCGCTCGATTCGAATGGTTTGCCCGCCGAATGGATCGCTCGAATGAAAAACTCGATCGCCACACTTACCCCGCAATTTTCGAGTGATAGAATGGTGTCAGATTACGTGAATAACATCTACAAGAACGTTTAGGTTTATGCAGAACTTCGAATTCAACGAGCGAGCGATCCGGCCTGTCGAGTGCGTCAAGGAGGCTTGGGGACTGATCAAGGACGAGTATTGGATACTCTTCGCGGTCTCGCTCGTTGGTGCGTTGATCGGCGGCATTTCGATGTACGTGCTGATCGGGGCGATGATCTGCGGGATATTCAAAACTTATCTCAACAAGATCGACGGGCACCGGGCCAAATTCGAAGATCTGTGGCTCGGGTTTAATTATTTCACGCCGAGCCTGCTGGTCACGGTCGCGATCTTTGTTCCGGTCATAATCTGGACGGTGATGATAATGATGACACTGTATGTTCCGCTGATAGCCGCCGCAATAATGGGGCCGAAGGCGGATCCGGCGGCTATCATCGGGCCGTTCGCGGTCGGACTGATTCTCGATCTGGTCGTTGGGGTCGTGATGGTCGGCCTTCACACGTTGCTGATCTTTTCATTCCCGTTGATCGTTGATCGCGAACTGTCCGCGATGGACTCGATCCGTCTCAGTGCCCGGGCGGCGATGAAAAATGTCGGCGGCATCACGGGGTTGTTTCTCGTTAATATCGGCCTCGTCCTGCTCGGCTACTTCGCTCTTTGCGTCGGAGTTTATCTCGTGATACCGATCATTACTGCGACGCATCTGGTAGCATATAGAAAGGTCTTTCCACCTATTGAGAACCGCTTCTTCGAACCGCCTCCAATTAGTGCCTACGGTGGCGGATAAAAATATTATGTCTGCAAATTTTGTTGAAATTGAATCGATCGAACACCTCGACGCGTTGTTCGAAAAGTCCTTTAATGCTCCGGTTGCTTTGCTCAAGCACAGTAACACGTGCGGCATCAGCCTTCACGTTTACGAACAGGTCGCCGAGGTTGACGGAACGGTGAATGTCATCGTGATCCAAAACCATCGGCCGATCTCGAACGCCTTGGCGGAGAAGACCGGACAGGTCCACCAGTCCCCGCAGGCATTTGTTATAAAAGACGGGAAAACCATCTACCACGCGACCCACTACGGGATCGATCCGAAAAAGATAGAGGAAAGCCTGAATTCGTAAGCAAAATGCTCCAACCGTCACAAATCATTGAAGAGTCGGACAGCGAAGTCTCGATCACCTGGTCGGACAACGTCACCTCCCGCTACGCGGCACCGGTGCTCCGCCGCTCTTGCCCGTGTGCCGGTTGCGTCAACGAATGGACCGGCAAAAAGATCCTCGACGATAAGAACATTCCCGACGACCTGACCTTCTCGACGATCTCAATTGTCGGTCGATACGCCCTGAACTTCCAGTTCTCGGACGGCCACGACACTGGTATATTCAGCTTCGCGTATCTGTATAATTTGTACGCTCCACCTGCCTGACGCCAGGAACATTTCCTTGAAACGTCAAGATCGGACCGTGATATACTTGAGTCTCGACCCCAGATGCGGGTAGTGCTGAACATTTTATGCAAGAACGAGATATATTTGATGAGCGGCAGGAGACGAAGACGGCTAGTTTTTCGTGTCCGACGTGTCGCGAACGGCATGATTATGATGTTCGCTGGCTAAAACGCACTAAGAAGAAGAACGGCCCGAGGCAGATGAATGAGCAGGATCGTGCCCAGTATCAAAAGTCTCGCGACTATATGGTGAGGGTAGACGACGTGCTTATGTGCAAAAACATCCGCTGCCGCAAACGCTTTGACATACCGTCATCTCAGTCGATCGTATTCATCTAAAGTAAATTCAAAACAAAAAAATGGAGTCGGAAAACCTTCCGACTCCGTTTTTTTATTTGTTTTCTCTTTCTAGAAGATCGAGAATGTATATTCGATCTGTTTCGTTACCGACTGACCGACACCGTCGATCTTTTTCGGGGTGAAACTGATACGCCGAGCCGCTTCCATCGCTTTTTCGGTCAGACCGTTGGGTAGTCCCTTCACCGTGCTGACGGAACCGATCTGTCCGCTTCCCAAAAACGTCACACGAAGAATGACGACACCCTGAGTGTTACTCGTCCTCGCCGCATCAGTGTAGCCGGGACGCGGTTTTGAAGTTATCGCAAGTTGCTGCGTCACACCCGCCGGACGTGCCGGTGGAGGCGGTATTCCGTCGCCACCTGAACCGTTGCCGTTTCCATTTCCGTTACCGTTGCCATCGCCCGAACCGGAACCGTTACCGCTACCGACGCCGGTTCCATTACCGCTTCCCTGTCCGGTACCGCGGCCACTTCCCTGTCCGCCGCCACTGCCGGTGCCGTTTGAAAGGCTCGAGTATCGACCGTTCGGGTCGCCCCACTTATCAAATTTCTTTTCAAATTTCTGATCGCCTTCGGTTTCCGGCTTCGGCATTTTCAACTCAAAATTGTCGCTCCGGAATACTTTGGCATCAGGCGGACGGGTTGGGTTCTTTGACTGGTCAGCGAGATCGCCTTGGGTCGTCTCTTCTTTCTCTTCACGACCGCCACCACCGCCGCCGCCGCCTTTTTTATCTTCCTTCTTCTGGATCTCTTCCTCAACCGTCATTGGCTCAATGTCGGTAATGACCGCATTGAACATATCGTCATTGATCGCACCGATGTCCAGATCTTTGTTAAATATGCTGTAGACCGTCGCTGCCAATAGCATTACGATCATGATCCCGAGAGTGCCGACGAGAAGCCCGGCCTTTTGGCTGACATTTTTCTCTTCGATAACGGTGATATGAAATCCGCCGTCATCGTGAGAAGAGGAATACGTATCTTCGCGCATCGTGGCCGGTACCGGAGCATGATCGATATCAATGGCTTTCGATTGAACGAAAACAGGCTGCACGACAGGAATGATCGCGGGCGGTTCAACTGCCGGCTCAACGAACTCTTCGACTTCCGCCGGAGATGCTTCGATCACCGGTTCGGGAGCTGTGAAAACTTCCTCAACGATCGGTTCCGGCGTCGCTTCCTCGATGAAAGCCGGTGTCGGCGGAGCTGCTTCAACGGCCGCTGCTGCTGCGAGCGGGTTCATTTCAAATGCCTGCAGTGGAGTTCCGCAGGTCGGGCAAAACCCGAACTTTTCCGCGAAGCTTTCATCACATGAACTGCAATACTTGACAATCTTTCCCATTTTATTCGGCTCCTAACTTTGCCTGCTTTACGACTGCCCGCAAGCAATTCTACCCTAGATTATACCGTGTTCTCCACGAATGTTAAGCCATTTCAACCAATTTCTGAACCAATACCAGCAAACCGACCGAAGATTTCGGCGTTTCAATTTTTATAGATGCCCCATTCGTTTGACGCGATGCCTGTCGGCATCTAAAATTTCAGTTTAGCCAAACGGCAACATTAGACTGTGTTTGTGCAACTAAATGACATGCTCACTAACGTGCCACTTTACTTTACGATGAAAAACCTCAGTCTGTTCAAACGATCAATGTTCGCCGCCACCCTTATTTCCTTAATATTGACGTCCGTCGGTGCATTTTTTGCCCAATCCCCGCTTGCGAAACCGCGTGAGGAAAGGTTGCTGAACGGGCTCAAGGTGTTGATGTTCAGCGACTCGGCAGCGAAAGACGTCACGGTTCGCGTACGCATCCACAGCGGTGCCGCCTTTGACCCGCAGGGTAAGGAAGGTGTGATGAGATTGCTGGCGGATAATATCTTTCCGAATGATGCCGCTCGTGAATACTTCCGCGAGGACCTCGGCGGCGGGCTCGAGATCGTCACCAATTACGATTATATTCAGGTCACTGCCTCGGCAAAGCCGGAAGATTTTTTGACGATGCTCGATACTCTGGCGTCAGCCGTCGCGAATCCGGCCATCGACAAACCGACGACGGCAAAGCTCAAAGCGTCGCTGATCGCTCAGGTGAAACTGTTGGAGGCCGATCCGGCATACACGGCGGATCAAGCAGCAGCAAAAAGACTATTCGGAACGTTTCCCTATGGCCGTCCGCAGTACGGCAGTAGCGATTCTATCGAGAAGGTCGACTTCGCCGACCTGATCGACGCCAAACAGCGTTTCCTCACCGCCGATAATGCGACCATCGCGGTGTCGGGTAATTTTGATAAAGTCCTCGGCTTTCGTGCGATACGCCGATATTTTGGAGCTTGGCTGAAGTCGGACAAACGCGTTCCGTCGACTTTCCGTCAGCCTGATCCGCCGCCAACCGGATTACTTATGTTGAATTCGCCAAAGCCTGATGAATCGGCGATGCGATTCGCCGTTCGAGGCACGAATCGCAAGGACAAGGATTTTGCGGCGTCGACAATCTACGCGAGTGTTCTTGAGACGCGATTGCGTGCCCGGGTTCCGGCAGCTTTCGCCGAAAAGGTCAGCGTCCGCTCAGAATCGCACACACTGCCCGGCGTCATCCTGATCGGATTTAGCGCTTCGAAAAATGATATCGGGACAGGCAACGGAAAGGTCGAGGGCAACGAACTCGTCGCAAAAGCCATTGCCGATCCGATCACCGAGGCTGAATTCCAAACGGCAAAGACGGCGTTCGCCGCCGAGTGGGCAAAAGTCGATGTCGCGACACTTTGGCTCGATCTCGATACATTTAAGACGACCGACACCGCCTCTGATTCGAAGGTTGCCGAGGCAGCAACTCTAGCCGATGTTAGAGCGTTTGCAGACCGGATCAAGAACTCGCCGATGGCAGCCGTGCTCGTAAATACTCCCGCAAACTAACTGTGCAAAAAGAACTTAACGCAAAAGAAGCGGCCCATGCCAAAGCCGTCCGTGAGATGTTCGCGGGCATCGCAGGCCGTTATGACCTGCTCAATCACGTCCTTTCGCTGAATATCGATAAACGCTGGCGGAGGATCGTCTCCGACGAACTTCGCGAGATACTCGACCGTCCGGACGCGAAGGTTCTTGACGTCGCCTGCGGAACCGGCGACCTCTCGCTCGAACTCAACAGGAACTCGAAAGCACAGATAATCGGCACCGATTTTTGCGGGCCGATGCTCGCATTCGCTAAATCCAAGTCGGATGGTGAAGCCCATTCGATCCCGTACATCGAGGGCGACGCACTTGCCTTGCCCTTCGATGACACTGAATTCGACGCCGTAACGATCGCCTTCGGCTTACGAAATCTTGCGAATTTTACGGACGGACTCAAGGAACTCGGCCGCATTCTCAAACCGGGCGGAAGGCTTGCGATACTCGAATTTTCGGCGCCGATCGTTCCTGGTTTCGGGCAATTATTCAATTTCTATTTCTCGCACATTCTGCCGCGAATCGGCGGTGCGGTTAGCGGTTCGCGCGGAGCTTATGAATATCTGCCGGATTCGGTTTCCAAATTCCCGAACCAAAAAAATCTCGTCGCATTGATGGAGCAAACCGGCTTTGCATCGATCAAATATCGCAATCTCACCGGCGGTATTGCCGCACTGCACTCCGGCACGAAGGTCTGACGGTTGTTATCTGCCCGCATACGTTATAAAATTCCCTTTTCCAACCTTCGATCCTGATGAAATATAGACTGAAGAATATCGCCCGCCAGTTAGCGCTTATGTTGCTAGTTATCTGGACGGTGGTTTCGCTCGTGACGCTGCTGATCGAGATCGTCCCGGGCGATCCGGCGACGGTCATTCTCGGCGAGACTGCGACCCAGGAACAGATCGAAAATTTCAATCTAAAACACGGCCTCGACCGTCCGGCGTTCTTCTTTTCTTATAATTCAGCCGACGGATTCAAATGGAACGGTGCCGATAATCGCTACCTCGATTACTGGAAAGGGCTGTTGACGGGCGATCTCGGCAAATCGTTCCGCACCGATCGGCCGGTTCGCGACATGATCTTTGAGCGTTATCCTGCGACGATAATGCTGGCAATTGCCGCTATGATCGTCGCCATCGGGATCGCTCTTCCACTGGGAGTTTTGGCAGGTTCACGTAAGAATACGCTGGTCGATAACGGTGCGTCACTCTTCGCTCTCTTGGGCATTTCGCTGCCGACCTTCGTCATCGGTCCGTTTCTTGTTTATATTTTTGCCGTTCAGCTCGGCTGGTTCGCTCCGACCGGAAGTGCCAACCCGGAGGACATTGTCCTGCCTGCCGTTACGCTCGGTGCCGCGTTATCCGCGATCTTGACGCGAATGATCCGCTCCAGCGTGATCGAGGAGCTCGGAGAAGACTACGTCCGCACCGCACGGGCAAAAGGCCTGAGCGAACGCGTCGTTGTCTATAAACACGTACTGAAAAACGGCCTGATACCGGTCGTCACCATTCTTGGGCTGCAACTTGGCGTTTTGCTGGCGGGGGCGATCATCACCGAAAAGATATTCAACTGGCAAGGTCTCGGCCTTTTGCTGCTCGAGGACGGGATCGGCAAACGCGATTATCGCCTGGTACAAGGCTGCGTGCTCGTGATCAGCGTTACGTTTATCGTCGCGAATTCGCTGACAGATTTTGTTTACCGGCGACTTGATCCCCGAATTAGGATCTCGTAAATGAACAGGCTTACCTACATCGGACTCGCAATCGCTTTGATCGTCATTTTGGCGGCGATCTTCGCCCCGTGGATCGCGACAGCTGATTTTACTGCCCAAAACCTAGGATTGAGATATGCGCCTCCGTCGGGCGATCATTGGTTCGGCACCGACGCGTTGGGACGTGATGTATTCTCGCGAGTCGTTTTCGGAGCTCGAATTTCTTTGCAGGTCGGTATTTCCGTCGTATTTGTCTCCGCGATCTTCGGCACCGTGATCGGAGCGATCGCGGGGTTTTACGGTGGTTTTGTCGACAAGTTTTTATCCGGTTATATATTCAACGTATTTTTGGCATTTCCCGGCCTGCTGCTCGCGATCGCACTCGTGGCTTTTCTCGGGTCGGGCATCGGCAAACTCATTCTCGCTCTCTGCGTCATCGGCTGGGTCGGCTACGCCCGTGTGATGCGCGGGCAGGTTCTGAAAGTTCGCGAATACGATTACGTCTTGGCTGCCCGGGCATTGGGTGCAGGAAATATGCGTATTCTTTTCACGCATATTTTGCCGAACGCCATTCAGCCGCTGATCGTGCAGGCATCGCTCGGTATGGCCGGTGCTGTCCTGTCAGAAGCTTCGCTTTCGTTCCTCGGCCTCGGCATCCCGCCGCCGGCACCAAGCTGGGGAACGATGATCGATGAAGCACGCGGTTTTGACATACTCTACAACGCTCCGCACGTTATGCTTTTCCCCGGTTTGGCGATCGCACTGACCGTTCTTGCCTTCAATTTTATTGGCGACGGACTGCGAGAATACCTAGATCCGAAACAACGGGCGAGATAACCTAAAAACTTTGCATCTTCTCGCCGCTCCCGACCGTCTAAGAAACAAAATGATCGTCTGATGCGTTTTGTGGCATCATAGGGTTTTACCTATTTCGTTGGAGAGCATCATGAATCGAACATCATTCGCAATTATTATCATACTGAGCGCCGCTATTTTCGCAACGGGCCAGTCTGGCAGACGAGCCGCTCCGACACCGAAACCGACGCCGATCGTCGCCGCAACGCCTGAGATCGTTCCCTATTCGGAATCAAAGCCGAATCCGGCTCGCCGCCCAAAATATTCGAATCGCTTTCCAGGCATCGGCGACGGCACCGGTGCACCGGTTTTTACTCCGACCACGACAACTACTGCGAAGCCGACGCCGGCTGTCGACGGCGGTGATGACGAACTCCTCAAGGTCGAAACGAACCTGATAACGATTCCGGTCTCCGTGTATGACCGCAATGGCATCTACATACCGGCTCTGGAGCAAAAGAATTTTAAGATCTTCGAGGATGGTAAAGAGCAGGAGATCGCGTATTTCGGCACGACTGACAAACCTTTCACAGTTATTTTGCTGATCGACACCAGTCCGTCGACTGAGTATCAAATAGATGAGATCCACCATGCCGCAACCGCCTTCGTCGATCAATTGAAACCGCAGGATAGTGTGATGGTCATCGAATTCGACGGCAATGTGCACGTCCTGTCAGAGGCGACTAACGACCGCCAAAAGATCTACAAGGCTATCAAACGAGCTGATTGGGGCAGCGGCACGGCATTGTATGATTCCATTGACTTTTCGCTTCGCAAGCGTCTAAGTATGATCGAAGGCCGTAAAGCGATCGTCATATTCACCGACGGCGTCGATACTCAGTCACGAAAATCGACCTATGACAGCACGCTCGATATGGCAGAGGAATCGGATTCCCTGATATTTCCGATCTACTACAACACCTTTTCCACTCAGCCATCCAACATCAATACGAGCCTTCCCGATCTTGGAAACGGTGGCCGCCGGGACCGCAACGTTCTAGGCCAATCCGCCGCCGAATACGCCCTCGGCAAAAAATATCTCGAGGAACTCGCACTATACACCGGCGGGCGAGTTTTCCGCCCGGAAGCCACGCCCGGCGGCCTGACCGCTGCTTTCGAAGGCATCGCCGAGGAATTACGACGCCAGTACAGTATCGGCTACATCCCAACCGACGAAGGGCGGCCCGGACAACGAAAGCAGATCCGCGTTCGCGTCGATCGCCCCAATCTCGTGCTTCGTTCCCGCGACAGCTACATTGTCGGAGCATCGACCGCAAAGCCTAAGACTGAGCCGGCAAAGCCGACAAAATAATGTTGTGACCTGCAGTCCGCCATAATATAATCAAGTATATGCCGGCAAAAGACGAGGTCACACTACTGCTGAATCAGATGAGCGAGGGCAGCAAGACCGCGCCTGACGAACTGCTGCCGCTTGTTTACGATGACCTCCGCCGGCTCGCTCACGCATATTTTACCAACGAAAACAGCGACCACACGCTGCAGGCGACGGCCTTGGTCCACGAAGCATACATTCGCCTCGTCAATTGGGAAAACGTCTCGTGGCAAAATCGTGCACATTTTTTCGCGGTCGCGGCCGAGGTGATGCGTAAAGTGCTGATCGACCACGCCCGCAAACGCAACGCCCAAAAAAGATCGGGCGGCCAGCGGATCGTCTTGGACGACGCCATCAGCCTGCCCGACAAAAAGGAATTCGACCTGCTAAAGCTGGAGGAAGCCCTGCAATCGCTCGAATCGGTCGATCCGCGTCAAGCCAAGATCGTTGAGCTGAGATTTTTCGGCGGCCTCACGATCGAAGAGACCGCCTATGTCCTCGGCATTTCCGAAACCACCGTTCGCCGCGAATGGACCTTTGCCAAGGCCTGGTTCCAACGCGAACTCACCCGCAACTAGAAATTAAAAGACACGAGATCGAAGTTCGTATTCTGCGATCCCGTGCCCTTTCTTCCTTACTTCTTTGCGGTTTCTTTGCGAACTTGGTGGCTTAGCGTGAAAAAAACCTGTTCACGCAAAGCCGCTAAGAACGCAAAGGAAGAAAAGTAAAGAACTCTATAGCGTAATCCGGGTTTAACGTACGTAAGCGTTTGGCACCGGGATGTCACCCGCCGCACCAAACGCCTGGATCAGGACGCCGGCGGTCGAGCGATTTGAATACCAAGTTACGGTTGAAGGCCTGAATACGGTTGCATCGAGCCTTCCGTCGCCGTCATAATCGCCAGGCGAAGGCACATCGGTGCTTGAACCAAACGGGAACGAGTAAAAACTGTTATCCTCGCTTCTAATAACGAACCAAAACCCGGTTGAAGGCCGGAAAAATGCGACATCGGACTTGCCGTCACCGGTGTAATCGCCCGGAACGGTTTTGTCGGTGCTGCTGCCAAACGAATAGGCAGACGTCACACCGGTCGAACTTCGCTGTATCCACCATTGTCCGAGGCTTGGACGATAGATCGCGATATCCGCCTTTCCGTCGCCATCGTAATCGGTTGCGACAGGGACGTCACCCGCCGCACCAAACGTTGTAATAGTCGTCCCGCCGCTCGATCTGCTGATATACCAGGTCAGCGTTGACGGGCGGAAAACCGCCGCGTCAGCTTTGCCGTCGCCGTCAAAATCGCCCGGCGTCGGCACATCGCCATTTGCTCCGAACGGGAACGAATAGAACGAATTATCTTCGCTTCTAAGGACAAACCAGAACCCGGTCGAAGGCCGGAAAAATGCGAAATCCGTCTTGCCGTCACCGGTAAAGTCGCCCGGCGTGATCCTGTCTGTCCCTGCACCAAACTGTAACGCCGTATTACCGCCGTTGCTGCTCTTCGAGTACCACCACTCTCCCGGACCCGGCCGAAAGATCGAAAGATCGGTCTTGCCGTCGCCGTCAAAATCAGAATTGACGCCGCCGCGTAGATAGCCGTTGTTTTGAGAAACCAAAGCTCGCGGTGAGTTTCCGCCCAGGTTTGCCGTCCCGTTGCCTATCAGGTTAAATCTACCGTCGGGTCTCAATAGAATGTGGCCCACGTTGATAGGAGCGGATTGGTTGACAGTAAAGACCGGCAGATCGGCTCTGCCTTTCACACTCGAATTCATAAAACTGAACAGTTGATTACCAAAAGAGTTATCGGGCGAACCGTTCGGATTGAGGCGGAAAACCTGATAGAGGGTAGAATAATCAACGCCCAGAATTTTGCCGTCGGGTTGGATTCCCTTGATATACATCCGATTGGTTTCTGGCCCGGTTCCGGGATAGTTCACGACGCCGGCTGTGCCAAATGTCGAATCTACAGTGAGATCGCTCAAATTCAAACGAACCAATGCTTCGGTGCCCTGATAACTGCCGGAAACAAGAAGCTTGCTGCCATCGTTGGTAATTAACGCCGATACTGCGTTTTCTTTGGCAAAAACATTGGTGTTGCCGTCAAGACGACGGGTTGTCTCAAGCGTTCCGTTTGAACTCCAACGGGTAACGAGAAAAAATGTTCCTCCGGCAGAACATCCACCATTTACAACGCCCACACCGTCATGTCCTACGGCAATGATCCGTCCGTCAGGTTGCAGCCGAATGCCGAAAAACCTCCGCTCGCCATAACACGGGCTGCCTGCCGTACCGCTGTTCGACGGAACAAAGCGAGCGATGCCGTTTGTGCCGAAAGTGGTGTCGATCGAGCCGTTCGCGTTGTAGCGAACGACAATGCCTTCGATCCGGAAAGTTGACGAGGGATTGACCTCACTCCGAGTGTAACCGACCGCGACGATCTTGCCATCCGGCTGGATCGCCAAGTCACTCAATTGAGCCGACAATCCTGTGCCACCCAGAAGTCCGCTATCTCTAGTATTTGTCTGGGTCGCTACCCGTCCTGGTCCGACGGCCTGGCTATACGTGATATTAGGACCGTTGCTCCACTGTACGATATTGTTGCCGAAACCGCTGTCGATCGAGCCGTCGGCGTTGTAACGCACCAGGCACCAATCAACTCCGAAGTTAATGTTGGCATTTGAGTTCGCTTGGTCTCTCTGTACATTGCAAATACCGCCAAAAACAATTTTCCCGTCCGGTTGCCTCTTCAGAACGGTCGGCAACGAATCGCCTTCAAGTCCGTTGAACTCAGTGGAGAAAACTGTCTTTACATACCCCATTCCGCCGCCAAAACTCGCGTCCGGCGCACCGGAAATCGTGAATTTTCTTAGCCAGAAGTCGCCGCCATTACTCCTTTCAATTCGACCGCCCGCAATAACGGAACCATCCGCCGCATAATCGCCCGTAAAAAGATACGTCCGGCGCGCAGGATTGACAGTGTCCGCCGGAAAATTATTTTGTGCCTCGACGAAATAGCCATTCGGAGCACCGAATGATCTGTCGTAGTCGCCTGAGAACGTAAACTGTGCACTCGCGCCGTCGGCGGCTACCAAAACCATTGCCGTCAGGCTCAGCATCTTAAGGCAATTGATTGCCCCACCTAATTTTTTGATCATTGCTCTCTCCCCTGTTAAAAATCGATAAATTTTAGCTGTCACGAGATAAGGCGTTAATATTCGGAGAAAGCGCCCACATTATTTTATTTTTTTCCAATCCACTAAATAGCTTGTATAATCTCGAGAACACACGGTGCCTCAAATTCGATATTTTCAGGAATGACCCAGTTGGATCGGGAAAAAATAAAAGATATTTTCGCGGACGCCGTCGAACTCTTGGCTGCCAATAGAACCTCGTTCGTTCGCAAGGCAAGCGAAGGCGATGCAGAACTCGAAAACGAGGTTATTTCCCTGCTCGATGCAAGCGATGCGACCCAAAATCTGATCGAAGAAAACGTCTTTGACCTTAGCAAACAGATCGCTGAACAAGGCCGGGATCTTACCGGAAAGCGTTTTGGCAACTATCGGATCGTCCGTGAGATCGGCCATGGCGGGATGGGAACGGTCTTTCTCGCACGGCGTGATGACGGCGAATTTGATCAGGATGTCGCCCTCAAGATCGTCCGTCAGTCGATTGCCGATTCGCTTATAATCGAACGTTTTCGCCGCGAACGCCAGATCCTCGCCGGACTAAAACACCCAAACATTGCTGCTCTCTATGACGGCGGAGTCAGCAAAAATAGCGAACCTTTCCTTGTGATGGAACACGTCGATGGAAAGACGTTGACCGATTTCGCTAGCGAGGCAGATCTGACGATAAAGGAACGCCTCGATCTATTTCTGAAGATCTGTGGCGCTGTCGACTACGCACATCGAAATCTGGTCGTTCATCGCGATATTAAGCCGGCAAATATCCTCGTCACGAGTGACGGCGAGCCGAAATTGCTCGATTTTGGCCTCGCCCGCTCATTCGAGGCTGATTCGTCCAATACTCAGACAGCGATCCGTGCGTTCACTCCGGCATATGCTTCGCCCGAACAGATACTCGGCCAAAATTTGACGACTGCAACCGACGTTTATTCCCTCGGAGTCGTATTTTATGAGTTCATTTCCGGCGAGAAACCACTCAAGCTTGAGGGTTTGCCGTACGAACAGGTTGTCCAAACCCTAAGCAATTTCAACCCGGTCGCACCAAGTCAGCTTCCCGATCTTACCGATACAACCCGGCCACATCGCTCGTTAAAAGGTGATCTCGACAACATCGCTTTGATGGCGATCCGCAAGGAACCGGAGCGCCGCTACGCTTCGGTCTCAGCCATGGCGGACGATATTCGAGATCATCTCGCCGGTCGCCCGATCAGGGCCCGTCCGAATACTTTCGGCTATCTCGCAACGAGATTTGTCAGAAGAAATAAGATCGCCGTGACCGCGGCCTTGCTGATATCAATTGCTGTCGTAACCGGATTTGGCGTCGCACTATGGCAGGCAAACGTCGCCAAACGCGAATCCGCCCGATCTGACGCCGTCAATAAATTTATGCAGCAAATGCTGCTTACTGCTGACCCGGTGGGACCAAGTGGAGGCAAACGCGGGGCAGAGGCGACGATCGTAGATGTTTTGAAACAAGCCGAGACCCGTCTCGATAATGGTGAACTATCGACCGAGCCCGAGGTTCGCGCCGATCTGCGGCAAATTATCGGCCACGGTTTCTTCATTCAGGGGCTCTACGACGACGCGGAACGCTCCACCACATCCGCATTTAGTGAAAAATCCGCTATCTATGGCAGTGCCGATGCGGCAACGCTCTTGACCGAGATCGATCTGGCGAGGGTCTATTTGGCCAAAGCAAACTATCAGCGCACGGGCGATATTTTCGGGCGGCGATTCGAACAATTGCGTTCCGAATATGTGGCCGGACGTATTGAACCATATGTATTCGCTCTTTCGCTTTTGGACTACGGCACTGCAAGCCGGGCGACTGGAGACGCGGTCCTTGCGGAAAAATTGATCCGCGAAGCGGTAGATATAGCAGCCGCAACCTCAGTCGCCGTTACCGAAGAAAACGCCCGCAGTATGCTATCTCTTGTACTATTTGATCAAGGCCGGTTTGAAGAGGCGAAAACATCGCAACTGACGATGTTGAACCGGATCCGACAAAGAAATGCCGAGGACTATGTCAGCTTGTGTGGCACGCTAACGCTCCTGGGATCGATACAAATGGAAAGCGGAGACCTTACGGAAGCCATGAATTCCTTACGCGACGCCGAGGGAATGTACCGAAAGCTCTACGGTAACGAAGCTACACCGCTCTATGATAATCTACGGCTCCAGGCACAAGCCAAATATTTAAAAGGTGATCTTATAGGGGCCAAAAAGATCATTGACATCGTCGTAGCCAAATATTCTGCAACCTCTAACCCGAGGTACATAAGTTTTGCGACCGCGTTAACCGTAAGTGGTTCGATCCTAAACAAGCTAGGTAACCATAGCGAAGCGGAAAACATTCTTCGAGAAGCACTTCGTCTCCGCACCGAAAATCTCCCGCCCGAACATTTTATGACCGCCCTGACAAAAGGTGCCCTCGGCGAAATTCTGCTTGACAAAAAAAGCTACGCCGATGCGGAACCGCTATTACGCCAAAGCCTAGACAGCCTAATGCAGTCACAAAAAGCCGAAAACCCACGTCTAAAACTCGCCCGCGACCGCGTCGCCCGACTCGAAATAGAACTCAAACAAAAACCTCGATAACAGAAATAAAAAAGAACGCCTTTTCAGGAAGTCTTTTATTAGATAATGGTGATCCGAGCAGGACTCGAACCTGCGACCCAGTGGTTAAAAGCCAGTTCTCGGATTGTCTAGATTTAGAGGTTGACCGCCATAACCATAGTTGTTCTTGCAGTTAGAGAGGATCTAAGCTTTTTTATTTTTGCATTTATTGCTAGAATTTCATTTGAAGGTGTGAGTCACAGTGTGAGTCGAACGACACATTCCTAAAGATTGATTCGAAATAGAGCGATGATGGCACTAGTGGATAGGCACGGCAAACGAGTTGGATTGGTTCAGAAACGCGATCGTAAGGGAAATGTCGCTTGGTATGCGAGGATCGTTCGAACTCTACCGGACGGTACTAAAAAACAGTACACACGGAAAGGTGACGACAAATCGCATGCCAAGCGCCTTTTGAAAGACTTGGAAAATCAGTTTGCAGAGCGTCGGCACGAAGGCATTCAGGGCGAACGCATGACTTTCAGAGATCTCGCTTCGGTTTACTCGGAAAGACACATTACTCCCGCTCAATACAGCGACGGGCCGGACGGTCGAAAAATTACCGGTCTTAAAAACACCGTTAACCCAAGACGCTTTCTCCAAACCGTAGTCCAACATTTAGGCAGTATTCGATTGAGAGATTTAACGCACTCGGACATTGAACACTTTCAGATCGAACGCCTTAAAACGCCTGTTATCCACGAGCGAATTATTAGGACTAAACATCCGGAGTCTGGTGAAATCACTTGCGAGACGATTAGGACGGAGAGGCATCGAAAAATCTCCGGCGTGAATCGTGAGTTGGAACAGATCCGCGCCGCCTTACGTTTTGCGGTTCGACAGGGGTGGCTTTTGCGTTCGCCATTCGATACCGGGCGATCGTTGATTAGCAAAGCGGCAGAATATAGACGAGAACGAACATTGTCCTACGACGAAGAAAGTCGATTGCTGATAGTCTGTGCAAAGAAACCAGGGCATCTTAAACCGATTGTTGTTTGCGCACTCGACACAGCAATGCGAAAGAGTGAAATGTTGAAACTTTGCTGGCAAGATGTAGATTTTGAATCGGGAATTATTCGTGTCAAAGCATCTAATTCGAAAACAGAACGTCCCAGGACTGTGCCAATGACGGACCGACTAAGAGATGAATTAAATC
>JAYSZT010000210.1:0-18180 GCA_043737915.1 Acidobacteriota bacterium | reverse complement strand
TCTGTGATTTAAGATCCGAGGCATCAGCGAGACGCTGGTTTAAGAGGGCGACCAATTTTTCGCGTTTTCCTTTGGCAATATCAATTTTTGTATTATGTAGCATAAATTTTCTCCACTATTTAGAATTATTCTAATTCTAACACTAACTAATGTCAAACTTAAGTTGTTTAAGATTCAATCTAGAAAAGACTTAGCGAACCTTCGATCAGCGGTCGAGAGTGCCGATTATTCGGCCTGGGTTCTGCCCCTGGTTGCGGCCCGGTCTGACATTCGATGAACTGGTTCCTCTGAACAGCGGAGTAAAAACCCATTTTGAGTGGTTTTCGATGCCGTAATAGGTGATGACAGATCTGGCCCGGCTCTGGCTGGCGACGCCGATGAACGGAGTGTTTTCTGTTAAGATCTCTATCTCGCCGTCGTCCGCCTCAGTATTATCGCTGTCGGTCTCGCTGTTAACAGAATTAACAATGACAAGTGCGTAGCGATCGAAAAGTTGACTGGGGTTCGACGGCAAAAGTCCATTGTTAAATGCCTGAACTCGTTTTGCAAAAGGGCCGAGACCGGCAATATCCGGCTTTATCAATCGCCACTTTCCGTCTTCACTTAACGGATCGGTCGCGGCCGATGCACGTAAAATTTGACGCTTTTTTGTTCCGTTAGGCAGGCCTTCGAGCAGATCGTTTATCGAGTTTGGCAGCTTTGCTCCCTGATAATAAATGACATACTCCTTGATCGCGTCAGCTATTTCCTCGCCGCGGCGGATCGATTCGAGCTCGCGTTCCCGCTGAACCTCGACCATGACCGTGGGTGCGACAGCGAGCAGCGAGATCGCGAAGATCGTCATCGCCGCCAAAACGGCAAACAAGGTCATCCCGCTATCAGATCTGTTCTTAGTTGTCACCATCGTCGTCGACGTCGTCTTTCGTTGTCTTTTGCTGTTGCGGCGGAACGTACCTCGGAATATTGCTCGGTATGCCCGGAATATCTCCCGGCGGAATATTGCCGGGATTGTAGGGCTGAAAGCCGGGGTCGATACCCGGAATGCCGGTTGGGAAACCGTTATTGGGTCGCCCTCCGGGCTGACCTCCGGGAGAACCTGCTCCGCTCGTCGCGGTTTTCACGATCGGTAACTTGTGACGGAATCCGAGCGTCGTGTCTTCAAATACGACCTCCGCCGAGGAAATGCTCATCACGCGGAACCGTCCGCTGACGACATCATTAAGCCGGGCGGTGAAAGGAATTTGCTTGCCATTCTCGAGAAAATACGCAGTGTCGTTATTGTAACGCTTGCGCCCGATCATACCGATAAATTGAAAGCCCGGCCGCGGCGGAGCCTGAATCTGCAACATCATCTGACTGGAATAACTTTTACCGTCCGGCGATTGGATGATGATCTGACGCTGGCCTTCCGAAGCTATGAGGCTCGCCGGAATATCCGTAACCAATTTCTGTGCATTCACAAAGGTCGTCGGAACCTCTGTTTGGCTAAAATAAATTTTGGAATCCGGAGTAAAACGGTCTCCGTTCACCTCAAGCCTAAATCCGGGCGAACCTGCATAAAGGCTCTGCGGGTTCAAAAATGTAACCAGATATACCGGCGTTGGTCCCGGAGTCGGCGGTGCAATTGACGGCGGAGGCGGGATCGGCGTCGGGCTGTACGGTGTTGGCAGAGGCGGTTCGTAAAAGGCAAAGATATTCCTACCGGCGTCAGGTGCGTAGATTCCGCCCGGCGAGTAAACGATAGAGGTCGTGACCTCGTTGAAATTTTGCTCGGCGGCCGTTGGAACTTTGAATTTGTCGGGATTGTTTGTCACCGTGACATTGACCTTTGGTGTCGGCGATGCCTTCGCGGCAGCGGTTGAGCCGCCGCTAAATAGACTGCGGCCGAACGCAAAATACAACGCAAACAACGCCAGAACGCCGAGCAAGATCGCAGCGATGAGCTTGTTGCGTTCGGTTGTTGTTTTAGCTGCTAAGACTGCCATTTCAAGAAACTTCTAATATTTACTGAGTTACCGAGGTCGTTACCGTTACGAGCGGAGCAAAATTTGCTCGGCGAAAATAGGCGGCCATCTCTAGCCGAAGTGCGACGACCTCGCCACGGGTTTTGCCCAGATTCCGTTTGACCTGCTGAATCGGATTTGGTTGAGCTCCCGTCGGAATCCCCGTCATCGGGTCGATGGTCACGGCTTGAGCGGCGACAACTTGGGGCGGCTTTGTCGGGTCGATCTTTTTTTGTTCGGTGTCGGATGGAGCGAGCTCAACTGAGCTGACGATGATGAATTCGTTGCCGGTCTCGATCTCGCGGATGAATCTCCGCAGGCTCTGATACGAACCCTCGACCGTCATTGTCACGTAGATACCCGGAAAAAGGCTCCGAAAACGTTCGCGTCCACCGTCATCGCCCGATCGGTTATTGTTGACCTGATCGATCGACTCGAGTGGTTGATAGTCCGGCCCGGTCGTGTTCGTCAGTCCATATGCGAGAATCAGGCCATTGATCCGCTGATAAAGCGCGGGGCGGCCGTTATTCGCGACCGGCAGGAATCGAGTCTCAAAATCGTCAGCACTTGTAAGCAATTTGGCGACTTGGGTTGTAGTATCCGTGATCTCGCCATATTTCGACTTCGCAGAGAGATATTCGGCCTCCAGACGGTTCGCCTCTGAACGGTTTTTTGCTAGCTCTTGGCTCGATGGCACGACCGCAAAAACGTAAACAAGGATCGAGATCAGCAAGATCATTGCCGATGCGGCAACGGCGGCGATCTCGGTCACGCCCCACATTCCCGAATAGACCGTTCGTGGACGTCGCTTTGTAAGGGTCGGGTCAGGAGCGGGCACTAACACTTCAGGAGTTTCGATCAAAGTTTCGGGCATTAGCGGTCACCTCCCTGATTTTGAGCGACATCTGGTGCTGGTGCATCGGGATTTCCGTAGCCGGGCGAGTAGATGATCCGCAAAGTGTACTCGGTATAGGTCATCCGATCGGTTCGCTGAAAGTCCTGTCCGCGAAGCTCCGCCTGAAAATGTCCCGAATTCTGCATATTCTGGATCATCGTCATCACTGACGGATAATCGCGGCTAAGCACGCCAAGTTCGAGTTCGGCCTTCGTTTGGTCGCCGTCCGAATAAATATTCTGAACGACTATCCGCGACGCACTGACATTGCCCGGCAATACAGATTCGAGATCGGCGAAGAGCCTCGACCAGCCGAATGTTTTGTTTGCGACCAGCTTGTGCGAGGCCGTCAAAATTGCCTTTTGCTCAGGCGTCAATTGCTGTTGGACCTTGTCGCCCTCGCCTTTGAGCTGTTTGATCTGTGCGTCACGCTCCGCGATCCTTGCCAGGAGCTCTTTGTTTGCATCCGCGTTTTTTTTGAGCAATGTCAGACACACAACCACACCGACACCTGCTATCAACAACATCATCGCTGAAAGCAGATACGGCAGAACCCTGTTTCTAAAAGGTTTAGTGGAAAGGTTTAGATTTGTGATCAACGACAAACTGTTTCCCCAAATATCAGAAAAAATACTGCAGATCCACGATTTGAACCACGCCGTGCTACCTGATATTAAAGTTTAGCACGAACGAATTTCAATGTCTTTCACGCTGAAACTACTGCGATGTTGCAATATTTACGCTCTCATTAACTCCGCCTCGGCGGCAAATGGAGGTTGATCTCGCTAGGCGTCATGTCGCGGTAAGCGGAGACGCGGTTGCGGCCTTCGCGTTTCGCCCTATAAAGTGCAGAGTCAGCCATCTCAACCAGTTCGATCGGGTCGGACGAGTCGTCAGGGAATGACGAAACGCCGATGCTGACGGTAATGTGATGGGTTTCGGACGTCCTTCCGGCTTGCAATACGCTAAATTGTTGTGTCTCAATGCTTGCCCGCATTCGCTCAGCGGCAACGAGTGCCTGGGGCATTTCAGCATCGAGTAGAAACGCGGCAAATTCATCACCGCCAAATCGTGCTGCTGCATCGCCGGTTCGAAGGTTAGTCATGATCGATGACCCGATCTCTTCGATAGTTTTGCTGCCGGTGAGGTGACCGTAAGTATCGTTGACGCTCTTGAAATTATCTCCGTCCATCATTATTACGCAGAACGTGCCGCCATCTACCGTCGCACGGCCAGCTTCGCGACGAAGTTCGGAAAAGAAAGATCGGCTCGAAAGCAGCCCGGTGAGATCATCGTGTGAGATCAGCCGATGTATCTGCCGCTGGTATTCGCGATCGATCTCATCAAGAAGGTCGAACCTTAGAATTGTGTCACCGATCGAGATCTTATCGCCGTTACGCAGACGCTCACTTGTTACCCGCTGACCATTCAAGAATGTTCCATTGCGTGATTGCAGATCAGTTAGAACATACTGGGTCAATAACGCTCCGTCCTGCTTGATCGCCGTCACTCGGGCGTGCTGCCGCGAAACTTGGGTGTCGTTGACACGCACGTCCGCCTCGAGGGCACGGCCCAGGATGACCTCCTCCCGTTCGAGTGGGATGGGGACAGCGATCAGGTCACCGCTCAGGAAAACCAGAGTCGGCCTCAGATCACGGCGTAGTATTTCAGCATCGTTCATAACCCGCAGGAGCTACCGGTGGGGGAAGGAGCAAGCTATATAATAACCTATGTGTTGCTACGATTTAAAGACATTTTTAACACTGTTATTTCGACCACTCGTCGGCAATGTGGGCGTCTATTTTGATGGGAACCCGTTTGACGTATTGCTCGCCGGCACGAAGCATGGCGGAGTCTAAAATTTTGGCGATCTGATCAGCCTCGGCGGCATCGCATTCGACGATTATTTCATCGTGTACGATGTTGACTAGTTTGGCCGACGTCGGGCGAATGTCTTCGTGAAGAAGGCGAAGCGCTCGTTTTAGGATGTCGGCCGACGTGCCCTGGATCGGCATGTTCTTGGCGTAACGCTGAGCTGATGCGACCGAGGCACGATCGTTTTCATCGAAGCGAAAGCGAGCCAGCCGACCTGAACGAGTCCGTGTCATTCGGGTCTCCCTGACGTTCGACGCGGCCATTCGGAGCCACTCGTCCATCCTTGGATAAGTCGCGAAATACTTACGCAGCGTGTTCTCGGCTTCACTTTGCGTCAGACCGGTCATCATCGCGAAGCGTGACGCTCCAATGCCGTAAACAACGCCAAAATTGAGCCGTTTGGCGAACGAACGCTGATCTGCTGTGACTTCCTCGGCCTTGATCCCAAAAACTTGAGCCGCCGTCGCTGAGTGAAAATCCTGACCGGACTCGAACGCCTGAATGAAATTTTGGTCCTCGGAAAAGTCGGCGAGAATACGAAGCTCGATCTGAGAGTAATCGGCGATCACCAGTTTTCGTCCGGCAGGAGCCATAAAACATCGGCGATATTCCTCTTCATGCGGCACCTGTTGAAGATTCGGCTTCGAACACGAGAATCGTCCGGTCGGTGCTCCGATAAGGCGAAAATCAGCGTGAATGCGGCCGGTTTTGGGTTCGATGAACTCGAGGATGTTTTCGCCGGAACTCGATATCGCTTTTGCGTATCCACGATATTCTAGAAGTTTTGCCACCGCCGGATATTGTTCGGCCAGCGGTTGCATTTCCCAGGCCCGCGTTGTATTCGGAACGGGAATGCCAAGATTCACCAGTGCGTCGGTAACCTGAGCCTGCGAGTCGAGATTTATCTCCGCCCGGCCAAACAGCGAAGCCTGAGCGACACCGGCTGAGAGTAGGTCTTGCAACTGATCGGCGGTCTTTGATTGCAGCTTTTTTACCTTCTCGAGCTGCTCACGCCAGCGAGATTCGTCAAGGAAAAATCCGTTCAGCTCCATTTGGGCGACCGGCATGATGCATTCGTTCTCTAGCTTTAAGACCTCGGTCAGCTCGTCGGCGACGATCCGCTCCTCGAGTTTCTCGCGGATCTCAGGCATGATCGCCGCGTCTTTTGCTGCGTATTCGACCTGTGATTGCGAAAGCGTTTCCGCGGCCCAATCGCTAACCTGTTCACTCTTGTCGAGCGTTCTTCCGAGAAAAAACTGAACGACATCCGCCAGTCCGTGCCGCCGTTCGCCTTCGCCGGCGGAGATCAGAATGCTGGCGAGATAGGTGTCGTAAATATTCCCGACCTCTACGTTCAGATGGTGACGAACCCATTTCGTGTCAAATTTGGCATTGTGGGCGATCTTGGTTTGTTTGTTTGACGAGAGCAGATCACGAAGCGGGGCAAGTTCCCGCATCGTTCGCAGATCGCCTTTGTCGCGGAATGGTTTGAGGTCGATGACCTTCGTGTTTTGACCGTTGCTGAGCTGGACGAGACGAAGATCACCTTTGTACGGATCGAGAGCGGTCGTCTCGACGTCGAAGCCGAGAAACTTGTCGTCCGTCAGTTCGCCGCACGCTTTTTTGAGCGATTCGGCATCGCTGACAAGTTGAAAATAGATTTCCATTGACCCAATTGTATCTGCGACACGGCTAAACGCCAACGGCCTGTCGCAACTATAATTTAAGTAATTTGCCCCGCAGTATCTTTGACTGAAGGCGGCTCGAATTGATCTCCTGACCGTTCGTCAAGATGACAAGGTAGGTGCCGCCGGGCATTGGCGAGATCCGCTCGATCATCGAGAGATTTGCAAGTGCACCGCGAGAAAGGCGGACGAATTTTCGCTCGTCAAGGCGTAACTCGAGATCTTTCAAACGGTAGTTGATCGCGTATCTCTCATTCTTCGCGGTGGTCAGGTGGAGCAGTTCGCCATCTGCGACGATCGATGCGACGGCATCGACGGGAATCAAAAATATCTCCTCTTTCTTTCGTACCGGGATCCGGTCAAGCGTCTCCGTTTTCTCTGCCTCGCCGAAAGACCTGACTGTGTTTTTGAGTTTGTCCGTCTCCGTTTCCCGCCAATCTGCCTGTTCTAAACGCTCGGAAGCTCGAGCCAAAGTTTCGCTGAGGCGCGAACGCTCGACCGGTTTTAGCAAATAATCAACCGCGTTGAGCTCGAATGCCTGCACAGCGAATTCGTCGTGAGCGGTAACAAAGGCAACGAGCGGCATCTGCGATCTACGGAGGAGTTTCACGGCATCAATGCCCGAGAGCTCCGGCATTTTGAGGTCGAGGATCGCGAGATCCGGCTTCAGCCGCTTGATGATCTCGACGGCGTCTGTGCCGTTTTCAGCTTCGCCGACAAGTTCGACCTGCTCGAATTCGCGAAGCAATGCTTTCAAAAACTCACGTGCCGGGCGTTCGTCGTCGGCGACAATTACTCTTAACTTGTTCATAAAATTTTCATATCTTTTTCATCGGCAGTTCGATCGTTGCTACCGTACCGTTTGCTTGTCCGACCTTGAGCGAGAATTTCGCGGCGTCGCCGTAATATGACGCGAGGCGTTCCTCAACGTTTCGTATTCCGACGCCTACATTACCGATAGATCTTTCATCACGGATGCCGCCTGCACCTGAGTCGGTAACAGAGAGTTTAACGGTCGAGACTCCATCTCGTTTAGATAGTGATGCCGTTATCCTCACCTCTCCGCCGAGCTTATTCTCGGAAACGCCGTGTTTGATCGCATTTTCGACAAGCGGTTGAAGAATAAGTGCGGGCACGCGAAAACTTTCGAGTTCGGCCGGGACGTTGAATTTTACCGATAATTTTTCCTCGAACCGTGCCCGTTCAATGTCGAGATAGCTTTCGATAAGGCGGATCTCATCGCCAAGCGTGCAAAAATCGCCGGTTGAACTCAGAACGCCGCGTAGTAATTGCGTTAGACGGAGCAGCGTGTCGTAGGCCTTCGTCGGATCGGCTTTGATCAGATACCCGATCGTTGTGAGTGCGTTGAAAAGAAAGTGCGGGTTGATTTGCGATCGAAGTGCCGCTAGTTGGGCTTCGGTCGCAAGCTTGGCAAATTCCTGCTCGCGAAACTCCTGCTCGCACCGCTCATGAGTGACACGAAGTGCGTCGATCCGCCTTGCCGTTACGAGTGCGACCGCATCGAGCATCGCAACCTCGTCCGACAATAGCCGCCGCCCACCGTAAAAATCTCCAAGACTGATCTCGAAATACGGGCGTTCGGCGGTTGGAATAAATACGTGCGAATCATTCGGCGTAAAATTAACAAAGCTCAGATCGGAGACTTTTGTCTCCGCGGTCGTCCATCCTGACTGTTCGGCCGTTAAAACTTCGGCAAGCCTCTCACAAATTTTGTTCAGCACGCCATCGATCGTGTCGAGCGGTTCGATGTCACGGACTAGTTCGAGTTGAAGCTCAGCGTAGTTGGCCCGGTGCAGAATTATCGTATCGACCAGCCAGACTGCAAATCGGTAAACGAACGGATAGACGATCGCCGTCGCCACCCACAGAGTCACGATCAATCCGGCGGCCTGCACGTCGTCACGATCATGCGTCTCGTGGTAACGAAGTAGCGGGACGGCAATAAAAATGTATTCGGCGAGAGCTGCGAGGGCGATCAAGATCAACGATAGAGCCCGTTTTAAGAACAGATCAGCGAACGCAAACCGGTAGTTTTGGTAAAGGATCGCAAGGGCGAGCAATAGCGAAGATTGATGAGCGATGAGTTCTACATACCAGTAACTGCCCTCGCGTTCGCCGCTCAGATGTAGGGACGAAACGGCAAAGACCAACATCGCACTTGCCCACACTGTCTTTTTATCCAACGTTTGTCGAAAGTTGGATATTAACAGTCCGATCGCCAATGCTAACGCACCGAACGTAAGTGCCTGAAGAGCGGGATCTGATGGGGCACTGCCTTTTGTAACTACCGAATAAAAATGGAGAAAAGCCGCAAATGCACTGAGACCGTATGCGGCATACGTTAGCCAATGAGTGCGTTCGTCATCAGCCTGGGCCGAGTGTACGACGACCGAAGGCAAAAATCCGAGGGCGGAAAAAGACAGAGCGGTTATCCACGGAGAGATGCCACCGGAAACAAAATCTTTTTGGACAAAGCCGTATAGTTCGCCAATATTCCAAAGTAAACCAAGAACCGCAGTCGTTAGCAGCAGAAAATCGACATTCTCATATCTCGATCCCCGCCGGTGACGGATGACCATCGCCGCGATCAGCGCGTAGAGGGCGATGCCGACCGCAAAGCCGAGCAGATTGACAAGCAATGCGATGTTGAGCGAATTCATCGAGAAAATTAAAACTAGAACGAAATCAGTGTTACCGCAATTCTAACTCAATAGATTGTCGATTTAGTAAAATGAGCGGTAGAATCCAGATACTCAATGAAAACTCTCTATTTAATGCGCCACGCAAAATCGAGCTGGGACGACACCACGCTTTCCGATTTCCAGCGTCCGCTCAACCCACGCGGCCTCAAAGCGGCTCCATTCATCGGAAAGCTGATGAAGGAACGCAACTTCATACCCGATACGATCATCAGCTCGCCCGCTATGCGTGCAAAACAAACCGCTGAGTTTGTTCGAGCGGCTGGGGGATTTGAAGGGGAGATCACATTCAACGAGAGGATTTACGAGGCAGGCGTCGAAACGCTCGTTTCGATAATGGCGGAGGTAGAGGACGAGGCTGCTTCTGCCCTTCTCGTCGGTCACAATCCGGGAGCCGAAGGCCTCGTCTATTACCTTACCGGCGAGACCGCCCCCATGCCGACTGCCGCGCTCGCGGTGATCGAATTCAAGATCGACAATTGGTCTGAGATTAGCGACGGTCGCGGCAGCCTTCGGTTTATATTTAAGCCGCGTGAGGAAATGAGCTGACGAGATTCAGACGCCCATTCCCTTTGATGATAAATTACTATTGTGCGATTCTTTTCCCGCTTCTCCAGCGGGTTTTGGTCAGTCGTAAAAATAATGAAAAGATATCGAGAATTCCCAGTGTTAATATCGTTGTGTGTTTTGACGTTTGCGTCGATGGCTGCCGCTCAGACATCGACCCGGGCGAAGCCAACGCCGACTCCCGCCCCATCGGCGGAGGATTATTTTGATCTGTCGCTCAACGATGTGAATAAATTCCGGGCCAGCGAGATAGTAAAAACAGCTGGGAACCTGATCGACCGAAAGCAATATGATGCGGCGATAAAGGAGCTAGATGGTGCTCTTGCGATCTATCCGAAGTCCGCTGAGGCCTACCAACAGCGTGGAATTGCTCATGAAAAAAAAGGCGAGACGGCAAAAGCGCTCGCCGACCTGACAAAAGCCATCGAATTCGGTCCGAAAGACAACTACAATTACTTCCTACGTGGCTCGCTCTATCATTATTCGGTTAAGAACGACGAACTCGCGATCAAGGATCTGACCGAGGCGATCCGCCTCAATCCGAGTTCGGGTCCGAATTTCTTTACCCGAGCCCAAGCCTTAACGGCAGTCAAGAGATACGACGCGGCAATAGCCGATTACACGTCAGCCCTGAAATTTGATGCGACGAACGAATACGCATTTTATTTTCGCGGAAACGCCTACGCCGCCACCGGCCGCACCAATCTCGCGACGGCGGATTACCGCAAAGCTCTCGAATTAGCTCCTGCCAATGACTCGTTCAAACGGGCTATTGCGGCCCTAGAAAAGACTGCGGTTACGCCGAAAACGCCTGCCACAAAGAGTGCTGACGAGTTGTTTGCCGAAACGCTCGATGACTACGGCGAGATGATGGACAAGCAGTTCGAACCAAAAGATGCCGAGTACAACGCTGCCAAAAAACAGGCCCTCGCTCAAAAAGCCGCGATCGCCGCCGGAACTGTAAAAGGCCCGCTCGATACGTCAAAAGTATGCCGCATCCTCGGTGAATTAAAGACGATAAACGCGAGTATGTTCGACTATTATGATCTTCTCAACGGAATGTATTATGACGGTGATGTAAAGAATTATCCCGGTTTGAAGCAGATATTTCAGGATTACGAGGAATCGCAGGAACTCATCGATGCCGATGAAAAGAATGAGCCCGCCCTCTGGAACTGTGGGGCAGATAGCAGTGGCACGGCCAAATTGACGCCGCTGCAATCACTGATCAAGTCTGCGGGGGCAGAGGTGGACGTGGACAAGCTGATGGCGGAGTTTGACAAGACCTTTGCGAAACTCATAAAGGGACTCGCCGCGAAAGACGCAAATGCAAGCAAGATTACGCGATCCGTCAATTGCAATTATTACGATGAGAGCAAAAAGCAGCTGCAGAATATCTCTAACCAGCTCAAGAAAATGGACGCCGATAATCAGCGGCCGTACGTAAAGGGCCACACCGAATACGACAAACGCCTCAAGGATTTCAATCTAGTTAAGCGGCCGGAGAATTGCACGTTGTTTGTCTGACAAACTTGATCCACCACCTAACTAACAAGAAACGACCGGGGGAGGAATCTCTTGCTTTGATGACGTGGCTTTTACCTTGATGTTGTATTTCCGTTATGTCATTCTGATCAAGCCTTTTACCTAAATTCGCGCTCTATAATCAAGCAATGAAAAACTTCCGTATCTTCGCATTATCAATAGTCGTCTGCCTTACTGTGTTCTGCACCCTCGTTAACGCTCAGGCGCCGGTTGATGTCGGCATTCTCAACGGCAAGGCTAAGACGCTGGTGCAGCCGAAATATCCTTCGGCGGCGGTAAGTGCTAAGGCGAGCGGCGCGGTCAAAGTAAAGATATCTGTCGACGAAAAAGGGCGCGTTTTGACCGCTGAAGCGGTTTCCGGCAACGAGCTATTACGCGACGTCTCCGTTGCGGCTGCGAAGGCTAGTACGTTCACACCGTATTTGATAAAGGGCCGGACTGCGAGAATGTCTGGGACCTTGGTCTATAATTTTAACGCTTCGACTCCCAAATTAACTTTCGATGAAGAATATTTGGGGATTTCCGCCAAGGACGCAAAAACGTTCGATGACGACCTGGATTTCTGGGGGGAAATCCTTGCCGGAGCTGAGGAGTTGAGGGCGCTCGATGACGTACAGCCGCTGTACGACAAGGGCGATTTCGAAGGCGCGGTCAAGGCACTCACCGCAAAGATAAATGGACCCAAGCCTTTATCTCATCACTATTTTTTACGTGCGAAATCGTACATCAAACTCTATAAGAACACACTTGCCGCTGCGGACATTAAGGATGCGATCCGTCTCGACGACACTTTGTCTGTGGCCATCACGATAAAATATTACGTCTTGCAGGGCGAGATACTGACGCAGACCCGCGACTTTCAGAACGCTCTCGCCAGCTATTCGAAGGTTGTAGAGCTTGATCCGCGTAATGCCGCAGCTTATAAGGCCCGCGGCGATGTTTACAACTACCGATTATCAAAGGGAACGGAGGCCCTAGCCGATTATGCGAAAGCGATTGCGATCGATCCTAAATACACCGAGGCCTACATGGAGCGCGGAGTTACGTTTGGCAGTTCGTCGTATTCATCTTATGACAAAGCGATCGCCGATTTCAGCAAGGTCATCGAACTTAGCCCCAAGAATACCTTTGCCTACCACCAACGCGGCTACGCATATTACAAGCTCAAGAAAAAGGCCGAAGCCCTAGCGGATTTTCGTAAGATCGTCGAATTAGACCCAAAGGATAAGCATGCCCAGCACAGCATCGAAGCACTCATGAATGACCGAAAAGTATTGAACGGTGACGAATACGATGAGCTAATAAATGGGAAAAAGCGCATTTATTATGTTTAATCATCGGATCGAAGTGCCGAATTAACCTCGTTCTTAGGTGAGGCCAAAAAGATAATGATTCGTTGCATAATTAACGTTTCGGTAACATTTAGTTAATACCCAATTCACTCGCGTTACATAGACTTGTCGCAAATCGAAGGTAAATCCAATAGAATTAAAGACAAGCTATGCAGCAAAATATTCTGATCATCGAGGATGATGCGGACATCGCGGAGAGTTTGCAATATAACCTTCGTCGCGAAGGCTATCGGCCGACGATCGCCGAATCGGGCGAAAAAGGGTTGCGTCTCGCACTTGACGAAAAGAATGCACCGTCTATGATCATTCTTGATCTAATGTTGCCGGGAATGACGGGAATGGAACTGTGCCGGCGGCTCCGTCGCGAATCGCAGACTAAACTTACGCCGATCATAATGCTCACGGCGAAGGCCGCCGAGGGCGACAAGATCGCCGGTCTCGAGGTCGGAGCCGACGATTACATCGTCAAGCCGTTCTCTATTAAGGAAATGATCGCCCGCGTTCGGGCCGTTCTTCGCAGAGCAGAAAAAGAGAGTGCCCCAAAGTATGAAGACGAAAAACTCACTGTAGATTTCGCTGATATGCGGGTCGTCTGCGAAGGCGAAGACGTTCGTCTGACGCGAAAGGAGTTCGCCTTGCTCACGCATCTCATCCAAAACTCCGGCCGCGTCGCCCCGCGTCAGCAGCTACTCGATAACGTCTGGGGTTATAGTTACTTTGGCGACACGCGCACCCTCGATGTTCATATTCGCCGCCTCCGGCAAAAACTCGGCAACTGCGGCGGTTGTGTTGAAACTGTCGTCGGCATTGGATATCGTTTTATTGGGTGTAAATGAATTTAATCGAGATGACAACTCCCGGCCAAACACCACTGACGGCACCACTGACGGCACCACGCTCGACCCTCCAAAAAATACTTGATACAACGCGTGAGGGAGTTCTGGTTGTCGACGGCGACATGCGGGTTACGGGTTGTAATTCTCCTGCAATACTTACTTTTGGACGTGGCGGTGACCTTGAGCACAAACGCCTCAGCGAGATCGTTCGCGATCTCGATCTGCACGAGGCGTTCCGAATGGCGATCTTTAATCGGGCATCGAGCGAAGTTCGGCTAGAACTTAACACGGCGGACCGACGCCGCTTTGACGTCCATGTTGCTCCGCTCGAACTCGATGGCGAGACGCAGGGAATTGGCTTTTTTTACGAAACTACCAAGATCGAACGCCTCGAATCGATCCGTCAGGAATTCCTTTCGAACATTTCGCACGAACTGCGGACCCCTCTGACCTCGATCCTCGCGTTCGTCGAAACCCTTGAGGACGGAGCATTGGATGACAGCGATAATAATCGCCGGTTTCTCGGAGTTATTCGCCGAAATGCCGAGCGAATGCACACGCTGATCGCAGATATTCTTGAGCTTTCGCTGATCGAATCGGGGAATGTATCGGTCGAACCGCGGCGTGTCCGGGTTGCGGAGTTGACCGACGAGGTCTTCGCGAGTTTCACCACTAAGGCTAGTGATCGCGAAATTAAACTCTTCAACGACATCGACGCCACGACCACGGTGCTCGCCGACAATGTTCGGCTTGAGCAGATGCTCGTCAATTTGATCGATAACGCGATCAAGTTTAACCGAGTCGGCGGCAGTGTGACGGTGACCTGTGAACGCATTGGGGAAATGGACGTCATCTCGGTAACCGACGCCGGCGAAGGCATCTTGCAGGAGCATCTCGGTCGGATCTTTGAGCGTTTTTACCGTATTGACCGTGCCCGCTCGCGTGAAATCGGAGGCACGGGCCTCGGCCTCGCGATCGTCAAACATCTCGCCCGCCTCCACGGCGGAGAGGTTTCAGTTCGCTCAATACTCAGTGAGGGAACTACTTTTCAGATCGAACTTCCGTCGGACTAACCAGATCCGCCCGCACAAATATCTTCCATTCTTCGATCGGGTTGTGCTAAACTAAGAATATCTTGACAGCAGGATTTGCACATGCGGGCACGAGGAAGTATCCACGTACTGAGCGCATACTCGTTCTTAGCAAGGTCCGGGGAGAACGATAATGGAACTCAATGTCGGTGAAAAAGTAGCATATCCCAACCAAGGCGTCTGTCTCGTCGAGGAATACAAAAGTTACGTTGTTGCCGGGAACACGATGAGCGGTTATTCGCTTCGTGTGCTGAATGACAACTCGACGATCTTCGTTCCCGAGGCAAACGCAGATTGCATCGGCATTCGTCCGCTGATCTCTTCCAAAGAGTGTAAGGCTTTGATCAATCAGCTTGGAGAGGATTTTGAGCTGGTTTCTTTGGACTGGAAAACGCGTTCGAAGGAATTTATTGAAAAATTACGATCCGGCGATGTATTCGAGGTTGCTGATGTTCTCAAGAAACTGACATTCCTCTCACATGAGAAGAAATTATCGTTTCGCGAGCAAACTTTAATGGAAAAGGCCCGCTTTTTGATCGTTTCCGAGATAACGAACGCCGATAAGACCAAAGAGCAGCACGTTGATTCGGAAGTCGCACGGCTCGTTCAGCAAGCCTGTACGAAGCATCTCGTCACCCAACCACAACTGGCCGTTGTCGCGGCTCACTAAATAAAAATAGGACGACGGAAGTTTTATCAACCGTCGTCCTTTCAAAAGCAATTCGAATTGCCAATTTTCACAAATCAAACAAGTTTTTGTAATCAGATCATTTGAAAAGAGAGGTCTGTAAGAAATGCCTGCTTGGATCAGCATTTCTTTGATCCGACTGACTCCAACTATCGAACTTTACCAAGTAATGGGGTAGTTATATGTACGATACCGAACATTCGCAGAATTTGTTTTGAGCTGGCGAGTTCGACTTTGAACTAATTTGCCTTGTGTGCGCGAGCATACATATTTTTTCTTAGTTACCGATTAACCTAAGGTTGGTATTGAAAATTTGTCCGGGCGTTTCGCTTCTTCAAACCTGCGAGATGTTCGAACGGCTATTCATTTCCAGTTCAAAGCGCGTAAAGTTCCGAGAGGGACTTTTCTTATGGCAGGTGATGCTGCTGTAGCGGTGTCCGGGGCGGTCAGATTCCCCGGACACCAATTATTACTAACTTCATAAAAAGGGGTCATTCGAAAGAGTAATTTCGGATGACGCCTTTTGTATTTATAGCTTAAGAATTTGCGGATCGACTGGACGCGGCGTCGACGGGTTACGCGAAAACCGCTTCATTCTCGAACCAAGGCCGAGCCGCCAGTATGCACACTCTATGCTTTGTCCTCCTCGGCCCGTAAAAGGATCAAAGGTCGTTATAACGGCTGTGCCGCCAACGCCAAAGTGGGCCGATCGGATACGAAGTCTCACGCTTGCCGGTCAGAACATAGAACAGCATTCGCGGGTAGCTTTTACAGAAGGTAAAAAAGCGCATCATTAAGTCCTAAAATTGCCTTACGGCCCGAGAAGCGATGCGGCGCTGCCAGTAATTCCATCGCCATAGCATATCGAGCGGCAAGGTCGTGCCTGACATTCGCATTGCGGCTCGCAGTATCAATTGTGAGTAGTAAATTCCGAAACGTATCTTCTTCATAACAGACCTCAAAAGAATTAGTTTTAAAAAAGGAGCGAACGATGTGAAAGTTTTTTCGATCGCTCCTCAAAAGCAGCTCTAAGTCTGCCCATATAAACAACCACTTGATAAAAAGCTCAAACCCTTGAGCCGCTATAAATATGGAGATATTTTCAAATGCAATTTTGGAAAGGCACCCGACTACGTCCCACTTGGTTTGAGCTTACGACGATCGTAAACCCAAAATTAATGGCTGTATGTGCTTTGGAATACAATCGCAAAAAATAAATGTTTTTTGTTAAAAAAACATTTCGAAAAAACCTCGATAAATTTCTCACGTTCGATCTCGCTGACGTGAGTCACACCCTTACTCTCCGCCCTTTCGCATCATCAATCGAAAACTTTTCGAACTTTTTCAATATGTATGCCAAAGCACAGACGGAGAGAGTTGTTCGAGTATAAATTGGTTTTTGTCAGATAAAGTTAGCAGTTTTCAAACGGGAGGAAACGTTGTATGGACGCAATTGCGTTGTTGAAGGCTGACCACAAGGTCGTCGAAGGTTTATTTGCCCAGGTTGAAAAGACAGGGCCAGCGAAGCATCCGGAGATCTTTACGAAGATCAAAGCAGAACTTGATGCTCACGCTCACATTGAGGAACAGATCTTTTATCCCAAGCTCAAGGCCGAGGGAACGAAAGAACTTGTCGATCTCGTGCTCGAAGGACTCGAGGAGCATCATCAAATGAAAATGTTCTTGTCCGAACTCTCATCGCTTTCGGGTAAAGCTGAAGAATTCGAACCAAAACTAACTGTTTTGATCGAGGATACAAAACATCACGTCAAGGAAGAAGAAGGCGAGATGTTTCCGCTTGTTAAAAAACAATTCGAAAAGAAAGTTCTCGATGATCTAGGAGCGAAAATGGAGGCTGAAAAAGAGAAGTTTAAGGCTTCTCAGTCAGGAAGTTCCGCCAAGGCTTAAAGAACGCGAATTATGAGAGATATAACCGTGATCAAACGAAATCCGCAGGCGGAGACCAGACGATCGGTCGACGAAACCGCCGGTCTTGCCGTAGATACGACAAAAGATACGGATATTAACGGAGTTCCGGCACCGGTCCGGACGGGAAACGGCAAAGGCCGTACAACTAAGGAAACTGCCGCCAAAACGGCAGAAACCGCGCAGAAGTCAACAAATAAATAGACAGGAGAAATTATATGAACAACGAAGGAACACAATCACAAAAGACACCCGGAATGATGACAGGTCAGTTCAACGACAAGGAAAGCCTTGAAAGCGCTTACGCATCACTGCGGGCTCAGGGATTGAGCGATGACCAGATCAACGTCATCATGTCTGATGACACGCGCAAGAAATATTACGCGAATGACACGGATTCTGAACTCGGTTCGAAAGCAGCCGAGGGAACGGGCGTCGGAAGTATGATCGGCGGCACGCTCGGAGCGGTCATCGGCGGAATTGCGGCCATCGGTACCAATCTTGTACTTCCCGGCGTCGGACTTATCGTTTGGGGCCCGATCGCAGCGGCGTTGGCAGGTGCGGGAGCAGGCGGTTTGACCGGCGGCCTGGTCGGTGCACTGATCGGATGGGGAATTCCGGAAGACAGAGCTGCTATCTACGAAGAAGGCATCAAAAACGGCGGTACGGTTCTAGGTGTAACTCCGCGTACGGCCGAAGAAGCAGCTAGGCTCCGCGGCGAATGGGAAACGACCCATAAAGCATCAAATATTTACAGCTAATAACTGTAAATCCGGCGCCGAAACCCGAATTTCCTAAAGTTCGCGGGTTTCGGCGCCACTTTTTTGAATGATGGCTATATGGAAAAATAATCGAGGGAGCTCGCGTCGGTTTTTAAGATTTAACGACCGATTAGATTGGCCAGATAAGATTCTAGGACCGAACCATCGGCGCGTAGAAAAGTTTAGGCGCGTCTTTTGCCCTGGATGCAGATTGATTCTCCGCAACCAAGGTTAAA
>JAYSZT010000209.1:0-8641 GCA_043737915.1 Acidobacteriota bacterium | reverse complement strand
TCAAGGAAGAAGACGTGTTCTTCGGCGAAATTCCGCTGATGACGGAAAACGGCACGTTCATTATTAACGGAACGGAACGCGTGATCGTCTCGCAGCTTCACCGTTCGCCGGGCGTTTTCTTTAAAGGCGACCATGATGAATATTTGGCGAAGATCATTCCGTACCGCGGTTCGTGGGTGGAATTCGAATACGACCAGAAGGGAATTCTCCACGCCCGCTTAGGTAAGAGAAAAATTCTAGCGACGATCTTTTTGCGTGCTCTTGGCCTGTGGCTGAATCCGCAGATCGATATGAAGACCGTTTCGGACAGCATTCTGGAAGAGGTTGTAAAAAACGCTGAATATTCGAACGGCCACATTCTGAAACTTTTTTACACGGTTGATGAAGCGATCGTCGAAAAGGGAAAGCTTTACGTCAGGGTCAAGGAAAGCGGCGATTCGAATCTCGTCGGAATGCGTTCCGAAGAAGATATTAAAGATAAGAAAGAAGAAATTACCCGCGTCGGTAAGAAGGTAACGAAGTCAGCTATTGCTGAACTCCGAAAGCTGGGCCGCGATAAGGTTGAGGTTTCGCCAAACGATTTCGAAGGTGCTTATGCCCTGACCGACGTCGTCAATACCGAAACCGGCGAAGTCATTATCGAATCGAACACCGAAATTCTTGCAGCAAAAATACAGCAGATCATCGAAGAAGGCGTGGCCAGCTTTGAAGTATTTTTCCCGAAGAATGACGTGATCGGCGAGGTTATCACTAATACGCTTCGCAAGGACGCGATCACGAAACCGGTGGATGCTCTGCTCGAAATTTACCGCAAAATGCGACCGGGCGATCCGCCTACGGTCCCGACGGCTTATCACCTGCTCGAGGGTATGTTCTTCGACGCACGACGATTTGACCTGTCGCGTGTTGGGCGTTTGAAGTTCAACATTAAAATGGGCCGTCCTGAAAAGGACAAGATCGAAGATCCGCTTCTCGAAGCCAAGGATTTTGTCGAGGTCGTAAATTATCTGTTGCGGATGAAAAAGGATCACGAGCATTACAGCCAGGATGACATTGATCACCTCGGCAACCGCCGCGTCCGCGCGGTTGGTGAACTGCTCGAAAATCAGTTCCGTATCGGCCTCGAACGCATGGAACGCGCGATTAAGGAAAAGATGTCCATTCAACAGGACATGTTTACTACGATGCCCCGCGATCTCGTGAACGCCAAGCCTGTAACGGCAGCCGTTCGTGAGTTCTTCGGTTCGTCGCAGCTTTCGCAGTTCATGGATCAGACCAACCCGCTTTCCGAAATTACGCACAAACGGCGTCTTTCGGCACTCGGGCCAGGTGGTTTGTCCAGAGAGCGTGCAGGTTTCGAAGTCCGCGATGTTCACCCGACGCACTATGGTCGCATCTGCCCGATCGAGACGCCTGAAGGCCCGAATATCGGCCTGATCTCGTCGCTTTCGTGTTTCGCGCGTATCAATGAATTCGGCTTTATCGAATCGCCTTACCGGCGTGTCGTTGACGGCCGCGTTATCGAATACGTCCGCATCAACAACGGCGGCGACACCGGCTTTAAGCCGCGTGAGCACGTACCGGTCGAGGATGTCGAGGCGGCAAACGCTAAATTGAAGGACAGCCAGAAGAAGGCCGACTTCGATCCGTTTCCGTTTTATCTGACGGCTTGGGAAGAAGATAAATGGATCATCGGCCAGGCCAACATCGAGCTCGACGCGAAAGGCAATTTCGTCAACGAACGAAACGCGGCCCGGCAAAAGGGTGAATTTATCACCGCCGACCGCGCCAACATTCAGTACATGGACGTTTCGCCGAAACAGCTCGTTTCGGTGGCCGCGTCCTTGATACCGTTCCTCGAAAACGATGACGCCAACCGTGCTCTAATGGGTTCGAACATGCAGCGTCAATCGGTGCCGCTTCTTCGTGCCGAATCGCCGTATGTCGGAACTGGTATGGAAAAGATCGCCGCCCGCGATTCGGGTGCGGTCGTTATCGCTAAGCGTGACGGCGTCGTCGATTACGTAGATTCGGAACGCATTATTGTCAAAGCCGATCACCAGGTTGACGGTACGATCTCGCGTGAAGTTACGGCGGATATTTACTCGCTGGTCAAATTCAAGCGTTCGAATCAGAACACTTGTATTAATCAGCGGCCAATTGTAGTAGTAGGCGAACGTGTCAAAAAAGGTGTCGTCATTGCCGATGGCCCTTGTACCGACCGCGGTGAGCTTGCTCTCGGCCGAAACGTGATGGTCGCGTTCATGCCGTGGCGTGGATACAACTTTGAGGATGCCATTTTGGTGTCGGAAAAGTTGGTCAAGGAAGATTATTACACCTCGATTCACATCGAAGAACTCGAGATCGAAGCTCGCGACACGAAACTCGGACCGGAGGAGATCACCCGCGATATTCCGAATATCGGCGAGAATATGCTTCGCGATCTCGATGAATCAGGAATTATCCGCATCGGTGCACAGGTCAAGCCCGGCTCGATCTTAGTCGGTAAAGTTACGCCAAAGGGCGAAACTCAATTGACCGCGGAAGAAAAACTTCTTCGTGCGATCTTCGGTGAAAAGGCCGGCGATGTTAAAGATGCTTCGCTGACTTGCCCTCCGGGAATCGACGGAACTGTTGTTGATGTTCAGGTCTTTACACGTAAGGGACAGGACAAGGACGAACGCTCGCTCGATATCGAGGGAATGGAAGAGGAAGATCTTCGCCGCGATCTCGACGACGAAATCCGAATCTTGCAGGAACAGCGTGATGAGCGTATTTACGAATTGTTCGACGGCCGCAAGCTGACGAAGGATTTGACCGACGGCAAGGACGTTATCATCAAAAAGGGTGAAACTCTCAGCCGCGAAGCTCTCCGTGAAATCGATGTCAGGTTATTGAGAAAAGCCGATGTCTCGGCCGGATCGATCGACATTATTTCCGAGGTCAAGGAATACGAACAGCGTACCGACCGCCAGATCAACATTCTGAGCGACATTTACGAGGAAAAGATCACCAAGCTAAAGCAGGGTGACGAGCTTCCTCCGGGTGTCATCAAGATGGTGAAGGTCTTCGTCGCCATGAAACGCAAATTGAGCGTCGGCGATAAAATGGCCGGACGCCACGGTAACAAAGGCGTTATCGCCCGCATTCTGCCGGAAGAGGATATGCCGTATCTGCCGGATGGAACGCCGGTCGAGATCGTGCTCAATCCGCTCGGCGTGCCGTCGCGTATGAACGTCGGTCAGATTCTCGAAACACATCTCGGCTGGGCCGCTCGTGTTCTTGGGCTTCACTTTGCGACACCGGTTTTTGACGGTGCCAGCGAAAAAGAGATCAAGAAATACATTGCCGATGCAAATGGTGTTTATGACGATTTGAAAATTGCGCCGTCGGTTGGGTTGTCGGGCAAAACGCGTCTTTATGACGGTTTGACCGGTGAGCAGTTCGAGCAGAAAGTAACGGTCGGTTACATTTATATGCTCAAACTCTCACACCTTGTGGACGATAAGATTCACGCCCGCTCGATTGGGCCATACTCGTTGATCACACAGCAGCCGCTCGGTGGTAAAGCCCAGTTCGGCGGACAGCGTTTTGGAGAAATGGAAGTGTGGGCGCTCGAAGCCTACGGTGCGGCGCACATTCTGCAGGAATTGCTGACATGCAAATCCGACGATGTGGCCGGGCGTTCGAAGATTTATGAAACGATCGTCAAGGGCGTTTCGAACTTCGAGCCGGGAATTCCCGAATCGTTTAACGTTTTGGTCCGCGAGCTGCAATCGCTTTGCCTGGATGTCGAATTGATCACCGCAGACGAGATCGATCCAGAAGAAGTGCCGGCAGGCGTTGATGCATTGGTAGGAGTTGACTAAAAAGTTCAAGGTTCAAAGCTCCAGGTTCAAAGTTAGAACGATTTCTAACAACCTGGAACTTTGAACCTGGAACTTTGAACTTGGAGAATTATGTTTCGATTAAATAACGATAACAAAACGCAGTTGACCACAAATTACGAAGCGATCCGCATCAGCCTTGCGTCGCCGGACAAAATTCGTTCGTGGTCGCACGGTGAGGTTACCAAGCCGGAAACGATCAACTACCGGACCTTTAAACCGGAGCGAGACGGCCTGTTTTGCGCCCGTATTTTCGGCCCGGTTTCAGATTGGGAATGTTTGTGCGGAAAGTACAAACGCATGAAGCATCGCGGCGTAGTCTGCGATAAGTGCGGCGTCGAAGTCACGCAGTCGAAGGTTCGCCGCGAACGGCTCGGCCATATCGAATTGGCGTCACCGTGTTCCCATGTCTGGTTCTTTAAAGGCCTGCCGTCGCGAATCGGCCATCTTTTGGATATTACGCTGCGTGATCTGGAAAAGATTCTTTACTTCGAAACCTACATCGTCGTCGATGAAGGCGATGTGCCGGATCTGAAGGAAAAAGATCTGCTGAACGATGAGCGTTTTCGTGAATTGACCCGCGATTACCCGAACCAGTTCGTCGCGAAAATGGGTGCCGAGGCGATCAAAGACCTGTTGATGAAGATCAATATTCAGGAACTGGTCGATGAGCTCCGTATCAAAATGCGCGAGGAAACTTCGCAGCAGAAAAAGCTCAAATATTCAAAAAGGCTAAAGGTTTCGACATCGTTCCTGCGTTCGGGCAACAACCCGGAATGGATGATCCTCGATGTAATTCCGGTCATTCCGCCGGAACTTCGTCCGCTTGTGCCCCTCGACGGCGGACGTTTTGCGACATCCGATCTTAACGATCTGTACCGCCGCGTTATCAACCGCAACAACCGTTTGAAGAAATTGATGGAGCTTCGCGCCCCTGAAGTCATCGTGCGTAATGAAAAACGCATGCTTCAGGAGGCCGTCGATGCGCTGTTCGATAACGGACGCCGTGGACGCGTTTTAAGAGGTGCGAATAATCGTCCGCTCAAATCGCTCTCCGGAACTCTTAAAGGTAAACAGGGACGTTTCCGACAGAATCTGCTCGGAAAACGTGTCGATTACTCGGGACGTTCGGTGATCGTCGTCGGCCCGGAGCTCAAGCTGCACCAGTGCGGTTTGCCGAAGAAAATGGCTTTGGAACTGTTCAAGCCGTTTATCTACAATAAGTTGGAAAAAGACGCTCACGCCGCTACAATCAAACAGGCGCGCGAAATGGTCGAACGTCAAGAGCCGATCGTTTGGGACATTCTCGAAGAAGTTATTCGCGAGCATCCGGTCCTGCTGAACCGTGCTCCGACGCTTCACCGGCTTGGTATTCAGGCATTCGAGCCTGTACTTGTCGAAGGAAAAGCGATCAAGATCCATCCGCTCGTATGTACGGCGTTCAACGCCGATTTCGACGGCGATCAGATGGCTGTCCATATCCCGCTTTCGGCCGAAGCACAGATTGAAGCAAGTGTTTTGATGCTCGCGTCCAACAATCTGCTGTCACCGGCCAGCGGCCAGCCGATTACGGTTCCTTCGCAGGACATCGTTTTGGGCTGCTACTACCTGACGCTTGCCCGCGACGAAATGCCGGGACACAACAAGGCATTTAACTCGATCGACGATGTTCTGCTGGCTTTGGATGCAGGAGTTATCGAAACGCAGACCAAGATCAGGCTTCGCTGGAAGGGCGATTTGCTCGATCTGACGCTCGAAAATCATAACCAGGACGTGATGCGTGCGATCATTCGCGAGAATGTAAACCGTGTTATCGACACGTCGGCTGGCCGCGCAATTCTTAACGAACGCCTGACCCGCGACGGTTTGCCATACGTTAACGGAACCCTGAAGAAGAAGGGCCTGCAATCGCTGGTCAGTTTCGCTCATTTGAAACTTGGGCACGATCAGACGGTCGCATTGCTTGACGATTTGAAAGCGATGGGTTTTCTCTACGCAACGAAATCAGGAATGTCTATCGGCATCGACGACATGGTTACACCGTCGAGCAAGCCGAAAATTATCGAAGAGGCCCGCAAGGAAGTCGATAAGCTGCAAAAGCAGTATGAAGACGCCACCATGACGAATATGGAACGCGAAAACAAGGTGACGGCGATCTGGTCCGAAGTGACCGACCGCGTCGCCAAAGAAATGTTCCTCGCGATGCATGCCCGTGAGGATGAGCGAAAGGAACTTAATCCGATTCTCGTCATGGCCGATTCCGGTGCTCGTGGTTCTGACGCCCAGATTCGGCAGCTTGCCGGTATGCGCGGTTTGATGGCGAAGCCTTCGGGCGAGATTATTGAAACGCCTATCGTGGCTAACTTCCGTGAAGGCTTAAACGTGCTTCAGTACTTTATTTCGACGCACGGTGCCCGTAAAGGTCTGGCCGATACGGCGCTTAAAACGGCTGATTCGGGCTACTTGACACGTCGATTGGTAGACGTTGCTCAGGACGTTATCGTTTCCGAACAGGATTGCGGAACGCTCCGCGGCACATGGGCCGAGGCGATCATCCGTAATGGTGAGGAAGTCGAATCGCTTCGTGACCGTATTGTCGGATGTACTTCGCTGGACGATATTATCGATCCCGTCGAAGGCATTACGATCGTCGAATCAAACGTCGAGATCAACGAAGACCTTGCCGCACAGGTTCAGCTTTCCGGTTTGCAGAAGGTCCGGCTTCGTTCGGCACTAACCTGCGAATCGCGCCGCGGTATCTGCGTTAAGTGTTACGGACGTAATCTGGCGACTGGTAAAACGGTCGAGATCGGTGAAGCTGTCGGCGTTGTCGCCGCACAATCTATCGGCGAGCCCGGAACACAGTTGACGATGAGAACATTCCACGTCGGCGGAACCGCACGGCTGGAACAGGAAACCAAACATGCTGCCGCTATGGACGGTACGGTTAAATACCTGGACGATCTTCGCGTGATCAAAAACCGCAACAAGGAAATGATCTCGCTCAAGCGTCAGTCCGAGCTTGCTCTGTTGGACGAACGCGGACGCGAAGTCGCCCGTTATCAGATCGTTTACGGTGCCCAGCTTCATGTTACCGAAGGCCAAAAGGTCAAGGAAGACGACATTCTGGCAACGTGGGATCCGTTTACCTTTGCGATCCTTTCGGAAGTTAAGGGAACCGTTAAGTATCAGGATCTCAAGGAAGGTAAAACGGTCGAAGAGGAAATCGATAAGGTTACCGGGCAGAAACGCCTCGTGGTTAAGGATTCGGATGAGAAAAATCAGCCGCGTCTCGAGATCAAGGACGGCAATAAAACTCTGAAAACATATCAGATGCCTATCCGTGCCAACCTTATGGTCGAGGATGCGCAGGAAATCGAGCCGGGTGACGTGATCGCGAAGATTCCGCGTGAAACCACCAAGACAAAGGACATCGTTGGCGGTCTGCCGCGTGTCGTCGAGCTTTTCGAAGCACGGCGTCCGGGCGAAACGGCGATGATGTCGGAAATCAACGGTACGGTCAAATTCGGCCCGATTGCAAAGGGTAAGCGAAAGATCATCGTGACCGGCGACGATGGTGCCGAACGGGAATACGACATTCCGCGTGGTACGCATATCAACGTGCAGGAAGACGACCGCGTGAAGGCCGGCGAACCGTTGATGGACGGGCCGCTCAATCCGCACGATATTCTGCGTGTTCTCGGAACCGAGGCTTTGCAGAATTACATCGTGAATGAAATTCAGGAAGTTTATCGACTGCAGGGCGTTAACATTAATGATAAACACATTGAGGTTATCGTTCGCCAGATGCTTCGCTGGGTGAAGATCAAGGAAGTCGGCGATACCGAATTCCTGCTCGAAGAACAGGTGGATCGTTTCCGTTACGAAGACGAAAACCGCCGTGTTGCGGATGCGGATGGTCAAACATCGGTCGGCGAACCGCTGCTGCTCGGAATCACGAAGGCTTCGCTTTCGACCGATTCGTTCATCTCGGCGGCCAGTTTTCAGGAAACCACGCGTGTGCTGACCGAAGCGGCGATTTCAGGACGCATCGATTATCTTCGCGGCCTGAAGGAAAACGTCATCATGGGACGCCTTATTCCGGCCGGAACCGGTATGAAGTATTACCGCAACGTCAAAGTTGCGTATGATGCAACCGAAAACCGCAAACAGGAAGATGAGTTCGATGAATTAGCCGACATTCGCGGCGGCATGGAGCTTCCTCCGATCCTCGCGGGCGTTCCCGGAGTCGAGGAAATCGATATGGTGGAGGACGACGATCTCGAAATCGTCGGTGAAGACAGTCTCGACATCGATTCGGACGAAGAAGTTTTCGACATCGATGCAGCGATGAAGATCGACATCGATGATGATGAGCTTTAATCGAAACTAGAGATGACTGATCTTTGTCTTCTCAGTACCGAGAGCGGTAGCGACCAAGGTTGTTTGTTCTGTGGTCCGCTAATAAGCAAGAGCAAAAATAAAAAGGCTGGGAGCGATCAACTCTCAGCCTTTTTCTATTTGGAACGCCGAGTTAAATCTTCCGCGATATTGTTATGTTGAGCTAATGCGATTATCATTAGCCGGACTTTCCCACAACACCATTTGAACAAATAAAATCGGACTTGGAGGAAATAAAATATGTGGTTAATTTTAGGCTGGCTGATAATCGGAGCGGGAATTGGTTTGGCGATCACCTCATTTACGAGCGGCAGCGGCCATTCGAATCCATTCTGGAATCTGGTTGCGGGTGC